>CAZDFY010000097.1:0-12295 GCA_964504785.1 uncultured Sediminispirochaeta sp.
TCAATGACCGTGAGTTTGTGGTGTTTGTAGGTCCTTCCGGATGCGGAAAATCTACAACACTCAGGATGATCGCCGGATTGGAAGATATTACCGAAGGCGACCTTTACATCGACGATAAGCGTGTAAACGACATCCCGCCAAAGGATCGTGATATCGCTATGGTATTCCAGAATTATGCACTTTATCCGCATATGACGGTATACGACAACATGGCGTTCGGTCTCAAAATTCGAAAATTTGACAAAGAGGACATTAAAAAGCGTGTTGACCAGGCTGCAAAGATCCTGGACATCGAAGAGCTCCTCGACCGTAAGCCGAAAGCCCTTTCCGGTGGTCAGCGACAGCGTGTTGCTGTAGGCCGAGCTATCGTTCGTCAGCCGAAGGTATTCCTCTTCGACGAACCGCTTTCAAACCTCGATGCGAAGCTTCGTGTGCAGATGCGTGCAGAAATTTCTTCACTCCATAACCGCCTGCAGGCGACTATGGTGTATGTTACCCACGACCAGGTCGAAGCTATGACCATGGCCGACAAAATCGTTGTACTGAAAGATGGACTCATTCAGCAGATTGGTAGCCCTCTGGAACTCTACAACGACCCTGCCAACCGCTTTGTTGCCGGCTTTATCGGCAGCCCGCCCATGAACTTTATGACCGTCAGTGTAACTGAAGAGGGCGGCAAAGTCATGATTGATGAGGGTGATTTCAAGATGGAATTGCCCAAAAAAGAAGCCGAGGTGCTGAAAGATTATATAGGCAAACAGGTAGTATTCGGTATTCGTCCTGAAGACCTCGATCATCATGAAAAACATGAAGAAGGAAAAACCATTAAAGCTACTGTAGGTGTTATCGAGCCGCTTGGTGCTGAAATCCACGTCTATGTGAATACCAGCAAACATTCCGCGATAGCCCGGGTAGGTCCAAATGTAAAGCTGGAAGTCGGAAAAGAGATCTATTTCTTCCCGCACTTCGAAAAGGCTGTGTTCTTCGACATGGAAACCGAACTTGCTATCGGTCGAGAACAGCGTAGACAGAATTAAGAACACTAGTACAAAACTAGAGTGCACTACAGCTGCCTGGGAGAAACTCTCTCGGGCAGCTTTTTTTGTGCTTTTGTGCTTTTGTGCTACTTAATGCCCCTTGATGTTAAATATACCTAGGTATTCAAAAACTCAATACTTGCAATCAAAGGTACCTCTCTCTATACTCATTAGCATGTATACACACTTCAATTACTCTTTTCAGAAAGAGATAATCACCATTCACCCCGGCGAATATTACGTATCCTCCAGAGAAGATATCTATATCGCTACGGTCCTCGGTTCCTGTGTAGCAGTTGCCTTATACGATCCTATTTCGAAACTAGGAGGGCTTAATCACTACTTGCTCCCCGGCACTTTTAAAGGTTTCAATGCTGCCGATCCAAGCGGTCGCTATGGTGTGTATGCAATGGAACTGCTGATCAATGAAATGCTAAAAAACGGAGCCTATCGCCGAAACCTGAGGGCAAAGGCCTTTGGAGGGGGTAATGTCCTTAGTTCAACCAACAAAGTCGGTTCAAATAACGCGCGCTTCGCCCTCAAATTTCTAGAAACCGAAGAAATTCCCCTTGATGCCCAGGACCTTGAATCTGATATTGCCAGAAAGGTACTTTTAGAACCTAGCACCGGTCGCGTATACCTAAAGAAACTCTCACATTCCGCCCTTAAGAAGGTAGAAGATATTGAGAAACATCATTTGCAAACTATTAGAAAAAAAGATGTTTATGGAGATTTTATTCTGTTTGAAAGTTAATCTAAAAACAGGTATAATTGAGCACAGCATATAGTTATTAGGAGCTTAAAATATGGAGATGCCGCTTTTCCCCGCCGGTAGAAAGATTTTCTACTTTTTTCCACAGGGAAGCTTCCATCAAAGCATAGTTCAACATATTATCCGTGGAGAATACGAAATCTATACTCTTTCGGATTATAAACGAGGCCTACCGCTTATCTTTCAATATAATGGCGCCGTGGTCTTTATGAACCTGGATGGAATTAAGATGGATCAAAAACTGATGTCCGCTGTACGTGATTTCTGCAGGCAGAGCTCAAATCGATCCATAGACTTTTTTCTCCTTACCCAAGATAATGAGAAAAAAGAGTGGGCTGAAAAATATGTAGCCCAGTTAGAAAATTGTACCGTTTTATTGTTGGACGCTGCCTCGGGGGACGCATCTTCTCAGTTGGATGAAACCCTCAACATCCTGCAGGCGCGGGGACAGCGAAAATATGTTCGTTTCGGCTCAAATACCGAGCAACTGACCCAACTCACTTTTTCTAAAAAAGAAAAAAGGTTCAAGGCTGCATTACATGATATTAGCTCAGCCGGGCTCTCCTTCACCCTTGAAGAGGAACATCCAATATCCCTTCGAAGCAAGTTGAAGGATATTACCATTGATTTGGGTTATACTATTGACGGCCTCACGGGTACAATCACAATTAAACGGAGGCTCCCCAACAATAAGATTTTGCACGTACTGCTCTTCGACAAGAATATGGAAGACGAAATCAAAGAGCATCTTAGATTTGTTATACATGCGTCGCTGCAGCGCCAGTTCATGGGCCGAATAGAACAGGTTGCCGTACCGGAATAAAGAGACACCTGTTCTTAGTTAGACTTAGTTAGAGGGACTCAACCCCTTTTGCCAAAGCCTGTAGGGCCCTGGTGTAGCTTTCTAAAGGAACCGCCACAAGCAAAGTCACGGGTGAACCGCCATAGTTTATTGCCTCCACACTAATGGAATGCTGCTGTAATGTTTCAAGAACCATACCGGCTACTTGTCCATGTGCTGCTAATCCCTCACCGACTACCCCGATCATTGCCACCTCATCTCCAACGACACAGGTGTCGGTGTTGAGGTTCTTTTCGACTACTGCCGAAAGATCTTTCCACTCAAATCCGGCCGGGGCGTCTGCAAACAGAGCTAAAGTGTCAAAACCCTTTAACTCAAAATCAACGGTAATACCCATTTTTTTAAGCCCCTCCTGAATCTGATGGGGAAACTCAGGATGTCTATTCAGCATAAACTTTTCTATTAAAACCTTGCGGTACGGCTTTTTCCCTGATACCCCTACCACGGCCGCTTTTTTCGTATCACGTTGGGATACAATAAACGTTCCCCTATCCTGGGGTGCATTGGTATTCTTTACATTGATAGGTATTCCCATACTTTTAACCGGTGCAATAGCTTCTTCGTGAAACACATTTGCACCCACGGAAGCCATCTCACGAATTTCTCTATAAGTTATCTCTTCTATCGGTTTTGGATGATCAACAACCCGCGGATCCGCCATTAAAATTCCCGACACATCCGTCCAGTTCTCATACACCTCCGCCTGTACACTTCGGGCTGCTATGGCGCCGGAAATATCGGAGCCTCCCCGGGAGAATGTTTTAAGCTTTCCATCTAATGTAGCTCCATAAAAACCGGGCACTACATAGGTTTTTCTCTCATTCATTCGTTTGGCACATAGCTGATAGGAGTTTTCGTGGACCCTGCCGTCATCGGTCAGCCGGACTACCTGTTCAGCGTCCACAAACTCTGCACCCAAATATTCTGCAATTAGTAAACCGCTGAGATATTCCCCCCGGCTTGCGGCAAAATCTTCTGATGCTCCGGACTTAATTTTTTCCTCTACCTCGTGTAAAGATTCCTCCAAGGAGCCTTTTACCTGAAGCTCCTGGGCAATTTCAAGGAATCTGGTGCGAATTATTTCAAAGGTCTCCGCAATTGACTCTCCCCTTTGGACCTTGGCATGGCACTTGTAGAGAAGGTCGGTTATTTTTTCATCCTCCTTATGCCTTTTTCCCGGCGCAGAAACTACCACTATTCTGCGATTCAAGTCTTGTTCAACTATCGTTTTTACTTTTCTAATTTGTTCAGCTTCGGCAACCGAACTCCCCCCGAATTTACACACTATCATCACACACTCCTTACAGATAGCTATTATAAAAGCACCTCATTGTACAAATAATTTCTGTGGAAAATCAATAAACTTTTCGCAGCCCTTTTCCGTAACAAGGAAAGGTTCGCTATTCTCAAACCCGTAGGTATCCAGCCAAATACCCGGCATAAAGTGGATCGTCATCCCCGGCTCAAGGACGGTTTTGTCGCCGGGACGCAGACTCACTGTATGTTCACCCCAATCCGGTACAAAGTTGAGTCCATAAGAGTACCCGACCCGGGAGGGCTTCTCGACCCCCGTGCCCTTCAGGTTGCTTCGCCAGCGCTCCTCCACCTCTTCTGCGGTGACCCCCGGTTTGATAAAACCGAGGGTATCCTTCAGTCCCTTTACCACAACCTCCGACACCTTTTTTAAGTCCTCCGGCGGTTTGCCCAGATATACCGTCCGCGAGAGCGGGGCATGATAATGATACCGCGCACCCGCCAGCTCGAGCAACACCACATCTCCGGACTGGTAGCGTCGGTCTGGGTCAAAGGTAAGATGGGCACTTGAGGTCCGCTCGGCGGAGGGCATGATGGGGAAAATAGCCGGAGAATCTCCGCCGAACTCATCCGTTCCGGCTATTTGAGCGGCCACTACCTTTGCAGTAACATCCTTTTCCCAGGCCCCCACTTCAATATTGTCTACTGCAGTCTGCATGACCTTTGTACAGATGCGGGCTGCCTGGCGCATGTACTCTATCTCCGGAGGGCTCTTTACTGTTTTAACCCAGTTAACTAGGTTAGTCGCATCCATCAAGGTGGCCTCCGGCAGCTGCTCATCAAGCTCCACAAACATCTTGGCATTAAACCAGTAACCGTCCATTTCAAGGCCCAGGCTCTTTTTTCCAAGCCCCTTGTCCCTCAACAAGCCGGCTACATACTGCATCGTATGGATGTACCGGGACTGCACGTATTTGTCGGGATATCCATGGATATGAGATTCCGGCAGCCAGGTTGTCAGCCGCGCTCCGTTTGAATCCTGTTCGCGGCCAAACCAATGGGGGTACTCGTCGGTCAAAGACACGAACACTCCCTGATGCACATAAAAGGACCAGCCGTCATATCCAGTCAGATAGTTCATATTAGCAGGGTCCATCACCAGCAACAGCTCAATACCCTGCTGATCCATCCGTTCTTGAGTTTTTCGGACCCTCCGGCGGTATTCCGCCTCGGAAAACACCACTTTCTTTGCCATTCCTCTTGCTCCTTACTTTGACGCACTTCTGTTTGCTGTGCTTGGGTGCTGCACTCTTTGCCCACTCTACCGCGGCATCTTTTTGTTTCTCTACCGGGGTATTCTGGTGCCCATCTGTTTTTCCGCCGCCAAGTCGTACGCTTTGATGGCAATCATAGTATCCTGAACGCCTACTCCAGTCAGGTCGCAGACTGTTATTTGATCTTCACTCTCACGGCCGGATTTTACTCCGTTAATCATCTCACCCAGCTCACGGATCGGGGAGGCTTCAGAAATAACTCCCTCCTTCAGACCCGATCGCATTTCGCCTAAACGGAAGACCTGACTTTTCAAGTCACAGGCCAATATGTCGGCTTTTCCAAGGACCGCCGATTCAAGTTCCTGCTTCTCCTCGGTGTCGCTGCCCATGGCGGTAATATGTAATCCGGGATGAAGCCATTCGGCTTTAATGTAGCCCTTACGGGCGGGGGTTGTAGTAACTACCACATCGCTGTTACGTACGACCTCTTCAACATTCCCGGCCTTTATCACCTGAATCCCCAGTTCTTTGCTCATCTCTTTCACATACCTATCGCGTACCTCCTCGGAATCGAGGCTGAACATACGTATGGTCTTAATATCGCGGACCAGTGAAAGGGCACGCATCTGAAACCGCGCCTGGGTACCAGAACCGATTACTCCAGCGTTCTCCGCCTTTTCCGGGGCCAGGAATTTTGCCGCTACAGCACCCGCTGCACCGGTTCGCACCTGGGTCAGATAGCCGTTGTCCAACAGTACCCCGTCTAGAAATCCGGTTTCGGAACTCAGTACCAGCATCTGTCCGCTGGCCGAGGGCAAACCGAGTTTGGCGTTTTCGAAAAATCCAGAGGCAACCTTGATTGCCATGCGCTGAATGCCCTTAATGTAAGCACTCTTTACATCTACTTCCCCAGTTTTTTCCGGCACCGGAATCATCATAATGGGCGGAACTGTCGCGTTGCCCTTCTGTAGTTGGCTAAAACCAGTTTCTATTGCAGTGATAACACTTTCATCAAGGCTTACAATACTTTTAAGTTCATCTTCATTCAATATATATATTGGTTCCATAGGACCCTCCTTATTTTACATGTTTCTGCACTACCTTGAGGAAGGCAGCTGGATCTACACTACTGCCGCTGATCACTGGGGCAACTTTTTTTCCGCCGGCATTTACTTTTCCGCTCTGCAGTGCGGCTATCCCTACCGCCGATGCTCCCTCAACTACAAGGCTGTGCTGGGTAAAGGCATAGGCCATCGCTTTTTCAATTTCCGGTTCGGTAATACGCACATGTTCGTCAACATATTTCTGAATAAGGGGAAGGGTATAATGATTTTCCTTACCAATCCCCCCTAAGAGTGAATCCGCCAGGGTGTCCTTCTCCTCAACTGCCACCGGACGCCCGGCTTTAATGCTTTCGAGCATCGCCGGCGACCGGTCAATCGACACACCCACCACACTTATTTTTGGATTTATAGACTTTGCCGCCATAGCAATACCGGCCAGCAAACCGCCCCCGGAAAGCGGCACCAGAAGCATGTCCAAATCGGGCCGTCGCTGCAGTATTTCAAGGGCGATTGTGCCCTGCCCGGCTACAATCGCCGGGTCATCGAAGGGAACCACCGGGATCATTCCGCGGGATTCCATCAGGTGATAATAGTGTTCCTCCGCTTCGTCCTGGCTGTGTCCCTTTACTTCTACCTCTGCTCCAAGCTCTCTGATTTTTTCTACCCGGTAGGCGGGAACATGTTCTGAAAGACAAACCACCGCCTTAATTCCGGAGTGCCCCGAAACAAAGGAAACCGCCTTGCCGTGATTTCCGGTTGAAAAAGTAATTACCCCGCGGGCCCGGTCCTCGTCCGAAAGCCCAAGGATCTTGTTCGCCGCCCCGCGAACTTTAAAAGCCCCGGTATTCTGCAGCGACTCAAGTTTCAGCACTACCTCTGCAGCCCCGCTCTCGCGGGCTACTGCAGGTGAGTCAATTAGAGGGGTCTCCCATATCATTTTCTCTATTCGCGTGCGGGCTTCAAACACCGAATGCAAATCGGGCATCCTATAAGCATCACCTGCTTGAGAACTTTTCTCTTTCTGAGACATTCACGCCCCCTATTTAGTAAAAAGCTGCATCGGATAGTTGTAAAAGCTCTCGTTCCCGTCCTCGGTAAGATAAATAGTGGCATCAATCTCAAAACCGACATCCTCGTACCAGATTCCGGGAATCAGGTGGAGTGCCATGTTTTTCTTCAACACGGTTTTATCCCCGGGGCGCAGGCTGATAGTTTGTTCACCCCAGTCGGGGGGATAGTTGACGCCGATGGAATAACCGAGCCGAGACTCCTTCACGATGGTGGAATGCGATATTGCCTCGCGCCACTTGGCCTCTACATCTTCCGCGGTAATCCCGGGCTTTATGAAGTCGAGGGTTTTCTGCAGACCGTCCATTACTACTTCAGCCGTATCTTTCATTAGTGTAGGCGGATTTTGTCCCAGGAAAATAGTCCTCGCAATAGGGGCATGGTAATGCCGGTAGGCACCGGTGAGTTCCAGAAGTACAGCTTCGTCCGGCTGATACACTTTTTCCGACCAGGTAAGGTGGGGGGTTTTTGTGGCTTCTCCTGCCATCATCAAAGGTACAATAGCGGGATAATCACCGGCGTATTCACCGACCCCTTTGTATTCAGCCCGGACAATCTCAGCGGCGGCATCACATTCCCTGACCCCCACATTAATATTACTGATAGCCGTATCCATAACATTAACTGCAATCTTTCCGGCCAGTTTCATCAACTCAATCTCTTTTTCAGATTTTACTACCCGAACCCAGTTTACCAGTACATTCCCATCGACGAACTTTGCATTCGGAAGGTCTTTCTCCAGTTCAACATAAGAGCGGTGGGTAAAGTAGAACTGGTCCATCTCTACCCCAATGGTAGCCTTTTCCCAGCCCTTTTCTTTGATCACATCGGCAACAAAGTTCATTGGGTGCCGGACTGTTGAATGCACATAATTGTCGGCGTACTCCCGTATGTTATCCTCGCTTAAATGGGTAGTAATACGCGCACCGTTTGCATCCATTCCCCGACCCAGCCACATCGGTTCATCCTGATTTAAAGAAACCAGTACACATTGGTGCACATAGAAACTCCATCCGTCATATCCGGTAAGATAATTCATATTGGCGGGTTGGCTGACCACCAGAAGGTCGATTCCCTTGGCCTGCATGGCCTCTTTTGTTTTTTTAACACGTTCCTTGTATTCTGCTTGATCAAAAACCGGCATAATGCCTCCTTCGTCAATTTCTAATGAGTATGGGAAAATAATTTATAAGTTCACGGCTACATAAAGCCGGAAAACTTCCGTTTTACAACTGCTGAGTATACATAGTCTATCATTGTAATGTAATCGAAAACCGGCAGCCCAGTGGCCTCGCGTACAGCTGCACCGTACGGCGGCAGCAGACTGCATTCCAACAATAATAGAGTGATATTCGGGTGAGAGTCGATTAGTTGCTGCACCACCGTCACCACTTCCTTTTCAACCTTATCGGTATCGATACTTCCGTTTTCTTCAAATACCGACCCGTAGAAGGAGGGGCAGTTTTCCAGACCTGCCACAACCAAATCATCATCAAAGGACACCCCAATGCTATCAAACACCGAAGCATCCAATGATTCAGAGTTAGCCGTAACAATTCCTATCTGAGCACCAGGTTTTAGAAGAGTACGCATAAAGGAAATCTGTGCCAGGCTGGACAGGAACACCGGCACATCAACATTAGATGCAATGCGGTCCTGATACAGGGCCATAAACCCGCAATCACCGGTAATCGCACGGACCCCTTCAGCCTGCAGTGACACCGCCGCCTCAACTAATTCTTCCACCAAGGACATGTCGTGGGCCATGATACGCTCCACCGTAAAACCGGGCACCCGTTGAAAGCGCACCGGATAGCTGTAACTGCTTGCATTTGCTGTGTCTCCGGGAACAAAGGGCACATAGTTTTCAAGCAAAAGCATACCAATCGCCTCTCCGTAACTTACCTGCCCCGGTTTTACATGGTAAAGCATCTTCTGCTCCTTTCCCCGTTTTCCTTATTGGATTAGTGCCGAGTTCGGCAGGAATGTTGCAATTTCGGGAAATGCAATAATCAAGATCGTCGCCAGTATCAGCATCAGGATAAAGGGCGGCGTATGCCGTATTACCTCCCAATAGGGCCTCCTGAAAATCAACTGGGCGGTAAATATATCACACCCGAAGGGAGGAGTTGCCGAGCCAATAGCAGCCTGCAGGGTTACCAGAGTTCCCAGGAAAACCATGTCGATACCAAGGTTAGTTACATAGGGCTGAAAAATCGGGCTTAACACATAGATTGCAACAATTGGGTCAACAAACATACATGCCACAAAATAGGCAATAACCACAATGATGATAAGCTTTAGCTGTGTGGGATCGGCGCCGATTATCTGCGGCATAATTTCTTGGGGCAGCCGCAGGAAACTGATAAACCAGCTAAAGGCCTGGCCGGCACCAACCAGAATAAATACTACTCCTGTGATAATTCCGGTATCCAAAAATGCGTTAATTACTTTTTTCCACGTAAGGGTCCTGTACACTATCCCTTCCAAGAACAATGCATAGGCCACCGCTGCGGCCGCTGCTTCAGTGGGACTAAAAATACCGGCATAGATACCGCCGACAATAATCAACGGAAAACCGAGCACCAGGGCCCCGTCTTTTACCGCCTGCCAACGCTCAGCCCAGCTGGCCTTCGGCAGTACACCCACATTTTTAACCCGTGAGTAGACATACGAATAAATCGAAAACATCGTAAAAATTAGAATTCCCGGAACAATACCGGCCAAAAACAACTTTCCGATCGAAGTACTTGTTACAACTCCAAACACAATAAAACCGATACTCGGAGGAATCAACAGCGCGATATCACTCGAATTGATAATAAGACCAAGTGTAAATGAACTGTTATATCCAGCCTTCAGCAGCATCGGCCGCATAGTACCACCGATTGCAGCTACTGTTGCCTGGGTGGAACCTGAAACAGCTCCAAACAGTGTACAGCTTGCATTAGTAGTAATCGGCAAACCACCGGGAATATGTCCGACAAACGACTTTACCATGTTAATCAAACGGGGGGCCGCCTGGCCGGAGGTAATGATATTTGCACCGAGAATAAACATCGGCACGCAGACCAACGCCGGGGGCGTCATTCCGTTTATTATTTGTTGTATTAAAACGGTAAAATTGAAGGCCGGAAACGTAATATTGATATGCAGCAGCAGCGAGCCCAGGATAACCACCATAAATGGAAATCCAAGCAGCAGCATGCTGACCATACTTACCCATAGTATTGTCATTGTTTCTCTCTCCTCCTCTTGGTTAGTAGCCTAGGGTTCCTTCTTCCTCGTACTCGCTTTGCTGCTCGGGAGACAGCCACACATCTTTTTCAATTATATTTTTTATGATCGTACGAATATACTGTATTCCGGCGGAGGCAAACCCGATCGGAATAATAATCATGAACGTCCAGTAGGGTACCTGCAATGCTGAGGTCATCTGCCCCATCAATCTCATCTGGGCCATATAAATATAACCGTAATAGGCCATGATAAACATAACTGTTGCATTTACAGCGGAAATCACAAAAATAAAAGTCTTTTCCAATTTGGGCGGCATTAAATCTAAAAAGGCACCCATCCGGATGTGCCGGGCTTTACGTGCTGCATAACTTACTCCGACAAAAGAAACCAGTATAATCAGAAACTTGGAAACCTCATCGGCATAGTAGATACTCTGGAAAAAGGTCCGGGCAAATACATTTGCTATGAGAAGTATCGCCAGCGCAGCAACACCAAGTGATAAAATCGTTACCTCAAACCAGTCTATCCCCAGAGCTATTAATCTGCCAAAGGATTTTGTCTTCTCCTTCGTACCCTTAATTGCGTTTTCAGCAGCAGTCTTGTTAGTATCTGCATCTTCACTCATAAAGTTTTACCTCTTCGGGTGATACAAGCCGAAGGGAAGAGCCGCCCCGCCGAAAAAGCAGGACGGCTGTATGGGTGTGCTTTCCCGCACAGGTGTATACCTGTGCAGGGGCACCCGTATTTCCCTTCAGAACTCAGTATCGAATTTTATTCCATACCCAGAGCTTCTTTGGCGTTATCAATATCCTCAAGCAGAATTTCCAGGGCTTCAACAGCACCTTCACCTGCTATATTGGGATATTCATCTTCCCATACGCTTTTAGCCATCTTTCGGGCCTTGGCAACCTCTTCGTCGTCCCATTCGGTCCATACGATAGAGGGTTTTTCCTCTTCAATTTTGGCACGGTCGTTGGCGTTGCGGTTATCGATCCAGTCGGCAGCTGCCATAACATTGTCCTTGAAGTATCCCTTCATCAGTGCCTGAACTTCATCGGGCAGTGTGTCAAAGTGCTGCATGTTGATTGTAGGAATTCCGAGGAAAGGCTCGGCCCACATCTGGGTAAAGTAGTTGGTTACTTCATAGAATTTCATACTGTAGTCGGCGAACAGGGGGTTTACCTGAGCGTCGATCAGTCCGGTCTGCAGTCCGCTGTAGACTTCGCCGTAGCTCATTGGAGTGGGGCTCATGCCGTAGGCACGATAGTCTTCGACGAGGAGCTTCGAACCCATAACACGGGTCTTCAGGCCTTCCAGGTCTTCAAGAGTAACAGCCTTGGGTTTTGAAGTCACCCACTGCCATCCTTCATATACGATTCCAAGGGGAACCAGGCCGTTTCGACGGAAGGCTTCTTCCATGAAGGGCATGATATCGCCGTTGTTCACTACCCATTCCAGTACTTCCGGCATTCGGTCTTTGGGCCAAATGTAGTGCAAAGACAGTACCTGCGCCTCGGGCACAAATGCACTGATCCACGCAAAGTCGGAAAATACATACTCAACAACTCCCAGCTGTGCCAGTTCGTTGATGTCACGGGTATCACCGAGAGACCCGTAAGGATAGACGGTCAGATCGTACATGCCGTCGGTCTCTTCCCGCATGTAATCGGCAAAATTATTGCCCCATACGGTCATGAAATCGCCTTCGATCTCTTCGGAAGCCA
>CAZDFY010000098.1:0-6121 GCA_964504785.1 uncultured Sediminispirochaeta sp.
CACATACACATACATACCCATTGAATGATTCCCATGAATGAGTACTTCCTAATGTGTCTTGAAGGGGATTTTACCCGCAGGACAACCTGTTGTATACTCATGAAATAGGGAGTGAATATGGGGCAATGCTATATTGGTACAAGCGGTTTTTCCTATCGCGACTGGGTTGGGCACTTTTATCCTGAACAATTACAGCAAAAAGAGTTTTTATCCTACTACAGCAGCCGATTCGATTTCGTAGAACTTAATTTTACTTACTATCGGCAGCCGACACCACAAGTACTGAAGAAAATGCTCAACAGCGTACCGAGTAACTTTCTCTTTACCCTTAAAGCCCATCAGAGTATTACCCATGAGCGAGAAAATAACTGGCAACGATCCGTGGAGGAGTTTCTGAGAGGGATCCAGCCACTCAATGAAAGTGGTCAATGTGGAGGGATTCTTTTACAGTTTCCCTACAGCTTCCATTATACTCCCGAAAACAGGCGCTACCTGGCAAAAGTAACGGCGGCGCTTCAAGCAAAACCGACGAACATACAAAAAGGGAGGGAAGTAACACCCTCCGGAGGTACATCTCCGCCGCTTCTTATAGAATTTCGTAATAGGGACTGGGAAAAGGGCCACGTATTTGAAGAGATGAAGGACAGGGGCCTGGGATTGATCATAACCGATCACCCGGACTTGAAAAATCTTCCGCAAACATCCAATATAGTAACGTCGAATACCGCATATATTCGTTTTCATGGTCGCAACAGGGAGAATTGGTGGAGTGGGGATAACGTAAGCCGTTACGATTACCTTTACAGCCGGAAAGAACTTGAAGAGCGCCTGCCTGATGTTCTATCTATGAGGAAACACTCAAAACGGCTTTTTGTGGCTTTTAATAATCACCATAAAGGCCAGGCTGCACAAAATGCACTTCTTTTTACCGAACTGATGGATTCCGAAGGAAGGAATTCCGAATAAATGGAGAACCTATAAACCGAAATGATATCTACATCCCATTCATTGCACCAGTTTCTCTCACACATTAGTTCATCAGGCTCCGCGGAAGAGTGGTCCAAGGGGATCTGCAGCTTTGTATCTCAGCGTACCGGATCATCCCTTACCACCTTGTACCGGGTACCGAAAACCCAAACCATCCGTATCGAGAAAAGCGGCAAATTGTACCTTCACGCCCAAATCGGCCACACTACAGCTCCTAAGAACATTTCAGCGGGTGCTGATTTTCTCCAGGCAGCGGCAGGCTGTGAAGGGGCGGTGGTCCAAAACAGCCCCGAAGGCCCCTTTAAAGACCTACTGCTGAATGAACATATGGAAAGCGGCATTGCAGTGTTGCTTTATGCAACAACTCCCTTTCGCGGTTTATTGGTAGCCAACTATACCGCCCCCTATCACTACACCGGCAGTTCGATCGGCCTGTTCGAACAGATACGAACCTTGGTGAAGTACACACCCCAGGGTCCAGGAGGAAAAACATGAGTAATTATCTTGAACTCTTCGCCAGTCGTCCAATTTGGATGTATATAAGTATCCTTGCACTGCTCACCGCCGTGGTAATTCTTATATCGAGATATTCCTATTTGAAACGAAAAATAAAGAAAGAAGCCGCCGCATGTGCTGAGACACATCCATCGATGCAAAGCACCTGCACGTTTTCTCTCCCAAGTAAAACACTCTCATCTTATTTTCGGCAGATAAAAAAATTATCCAGGCGCTACGGAATCAATTTACCGGTATTGATGCATCTGGATGATTTCTGGATTCAAAGACTTTCCAACCGGCCGACATCGCAGCTTATGCGTAAGCTGCTGCTGTACTCACCGGAAAAAGCACTGTTCCCCTGTTTCCAGGCGGCCCTTGATTCCCCAAAGCGCTTCGAGGTTTTGAAGGACTGGATAGATAAGAGCGGAGAGTTTATGGTTATGGGAACAATCGCCGAATCTTGTGGCGGTAGAGAGTTCGACGGAGCAAAAGCCCTCGCCCTGATTGTACCTTGGAAGGATGAATTGTATGAAATGACCGGTGACCAGCGCTGGACGACCCGGTGGTTTGCCCTTCGTATACTTCTTTTCGACTCCTCCGAACGATCAATAAAAGCGGTATGGGCCGGCTTCGACGATCCCTCCCACCGGATTCGAAGGATGATGGCCAACGACTGCCGATCTGATGATGAAAGCCGACTTTATGAAAATCTGCAGAATTTGCTTTTAGATGATCCGGTGTATGAAGTCCGCTCCACTGCCCGGCGGCGTATAGAATCGGATTTTTTAGATCGATACGCAATTCCTTCATCCCTCACTCATACGCAAAAACTTCATATTACGGAACTTCTCAACCCTGGTATCCAGCAAGACCGGGAGTACGCCTTTTCATTGCTGGACGGCAAGGACGATGAACTTATGTTGGAGGCCGCCCGCGTCTTAAATCGTAGCGGCTCTCTCCGCCGCTTATTTCTTCAGGCCTTTCACGAAGATCATCCCAGCTTAAGGCGAACACAGCACCTTTTGTCGAATGCCGCCCGGGTGCATTGTTCGGACTTCCTCACCGCTCTTGAAGAGAGCAGCAATCCAGGCACTCTTCAGGTTGCAGCAGAACTGCTCAGAACTTATGGTGACCGCACCCATATCACCACACTGCTGCAGCGTATTCGTTCACTGGGGGAAGAACAAAAAAAGCGGGAACCCCTGCGTACGATCTACCTGGAGGCACTTGAAACGGCCTGTCTCCGCGGTGACGACAGCTCCCTGGCCCTCCTTCGGGATGAACTTTCAATCCGCCGAGAGGATACACTGCTTCACACCCATCTCTTGCCGATGCTGCCGGCAGAACACGCTCATGTGTACATCAACACCCTGTTTTCATTTCTTTACGACAGCAGCTATACCGCAAAAGAAACCCTCCGCACAACCTTATCCCGCCTTAATCCTGAACTTACCCTTCCAACTCTATTCGAACTCATAAAATCGAACCCCGAGGATGTTACACCGGCAATACAGGAACAGGCATTGCGGGTTCTGTGCGAAATTGGCATTCCCTATACCCTGCAACATGTATTAGAACATCTGCCGCTGATGGAAATCGACCAAGCTTCACGTTACGCGAAACTCCTCTCCGAACATTTTGGAAAGACTTTTCAGGAACGAAGCGCCGACTTACTGAAGACAAAGGATGCCCGCCTCCGATCTCGTTTAATCTCCGCCCTTCCGCCTCAGTACCATTCAGCGTTCAAATCGCAGCTGCGTGCTGCACTCCAGGATGCCGATCCGGAGGTACGCGCCGCCTGCTCGTGGACCCTTGTAAGTTCGGGCAATAAGGAAGATCGAAGCCAATGCCTTCCGCTTTTGCATGATCCTGTAGAATCCGTCCGTATCAGCACCGCCAAGGCCTTTGCTGTTCATGCCGGCCCCGATTATTTCGGAGAATTAAAACAGGTACTCGAAAGTAAAAACGAAATGATACCAGTTCAAAAGACCGTTATAGAAGGCTTAGTTGAAAGCCCCCATGAAGAGTCGGTAGATCTTCTCGTTCAGCAGGTCCAGTCAGGTGGTGATCTGCAGGGGTACGCTGTCAATGCACTTCGCAAAAAACACGGCCATAAAATGATCAGCCGACTGCTTGAACATATAGAAAAAGCCGAATCGGAAACCCGCAGCCGCCTGATAGCCGTGGTTCGCAGCATGGGTGACTCAGCCGAGAGCGTATTGGAAACTTACCTTTTTGAAGCTTCCCATCCGCTGCGTTCAATAGCAGTTGATGTACTCGAATCAACCGGCTCAGTAGATTCCCGAATCCGGCATCTCACAAACCGAGACCCCTCCGTACGGCGGGATGCAGCGGCATTTCTCTACAACGCCGGCACCCTGAACGCCTACCGAGGGCTCGTACAGGCAGCCCGGGACCCCGATGAGGAAGTACGTGCCTATGTCGTACGGGCCCTTGATGCCCTAGACTCCGACCGGGGCCGTACTATTCTGGATCAACTTAAAAATGATCCTCAAAAAAAGATCAGGACCTACACCAATTGGGCCCTTGAACGCCATCAAGCCCGGCGGCTCTAACGGCCTTAACAGCTCTACAGGGCTTTAAGGAGCTTTAGAGGCTCGGGGGACAAGGGCCACACAGGGGGGGGGCTTAGGAGGAGCACAAAAGGCTGAGATAGTACCCTCAACGCCCCGGGGCTCCCCGCTACCAAACCTTGCCCCACCCCCTACCAGACCTCGACCTGCCCCTGGCTTTGGCTGGGTTCGGCTGAGTTTGTCTGAATTATGCTTGACAGCAGAGCTGGAAGGCTTACACTGGATGTGATAGAAAAAAATACGGCAAAAGGTATGTATCATAACTATTTTAAAAGATGTTTCTTATCTCCGGTTCTGCTTATTCTGCTGCTTATTCTGCTTATTTCGATAAGCTCGTGGTCCTGCATTTTACAGACGGATACGAGTCGGCCAAAGCTCGCAGAAATTGAAAGCCGAATAAAGACGGTGCTTGAGCTGCCGACCTACGAATATGTGTATCGCGATATCATCTACATCGCCGAACAGGCCGATTTTCTCGGATTCCGACACAAGGACAAACAGCTTCTTTTTGCAATTGATGTAAAACTGCAGGCGGGCATCGACCTCAGTAAAGGGGTCAGGGTAACGCCGGAGACCCAAGGCGGCCTTGCAATCAGCGTGCCGGAACCGGAAATTCTTCTGGTAGATGCGGATGAAAACTCAATCACCCAGTATTTTAAAAGGGAGTTTGGTGGAGAAATCGGCCGCCTCGAATACTACGACGAAATCTCTCACAGTAAAAACAGAATCCGCAGGGACGCACTGGAGCGGGGAATCCTCGCAAGGGCCCGGGAAAATGCAGCATCGGTTGTCGGAAGCCTTCTACAGAGCCAAGGCATCTCTCCCGTCACCATCGAATTCCACCAGGAAACACAGCAGGGGGTCCTGCCGTGAGTTCCCGTAAAAAACGACGGCCCCTTGTTCCGTTTTGGTTGAGGTTCACACTTATCGGTATTATTGCCGCAGCACTTATACTAACAGCCGCGGTTACTGTACTTCCGATGCTCGGCATTTCCCTAAAACTACCCTTTATCAGCCATACCAGGGTGTCGGAGTCGGAAGTTCTGCTCAAAGAGATCCACCCTCTCTTCAAGTTGACGACAGTGGAATACACCTATAAATCGGTTTTTCCCTATGACTTTATTCCGGAAAACAGCGATCCCCAAGGGGCCTACACCCGGCAGCAGCGCGGAGAGAAGCTCACCTCTCAACAAGAGAAAGCCGCCCGCCTGTACCGGGTGTGTCTTGAAAGCGGCGTCCCTCTCCGAAGCCGTTCCACCGAATTCGTGGTGTTAACAAGCCGTGTAAAAGGTGGGTATAATTTGGATCCGGAGAAATCAGAGAAATCAGAAAAATCAGAGAAAAGCCGGCTTCAGGTACATCTCAACCCCGCCCTGGGTACCGCCGAAATACAGCTTCCTGATCCAGTCATTACCGATTTTATTATTCAGGATGAAACCAGCGACCATTATCAATATCCGGATATCCATGTAGACGCAGAACAGTGGAGAATTATTACCGATTATGTGCAGGACAAAATACGTTCGAGGGTCTTAGATGAGGGGATTCTCATCACCACCGACAAGAAAATGAAGGAGCTTCTCACCCGGATTATGCAGGCTTCAGGGTGGGAGCACATTGTCTTTACAACTGCTTCCGACTCTCATTGATAAATTGTTCAAACTCGGTGTGCAAAAGTGATATGAGGTACTCCGCCCTCTCGGCCTCCTCGTTTACCGCCGCCTGTTCGAGGGCCGCGGCAGTTTTCCCGAGACGGACCGCCGCCAAATTGAGCCCGCCCCCTTTGATTGAATGGGCCTCCCCCCTGAGACTTTCAAAATCCCTTGACTCTACCGAGGAATCAATCATCACCAGCTGTTCTTTAACCTTCTTGATAAAACTCTCGATTACCCGGGAAACGACATCCTTCTTTCCCATAAAATTTTCAAGGGTCTCCTCAAGATCAACCACTACATCAGTCTCTTCATAGGGCAATTTCTCTTTATCACCCTTCTCAGCTTCTTCCAGCTCTTCGACATCTTCCAACTCTTCCAACTCTTCCA
>CAZDFY010000098.1:6221-12128 GCA_964504785.1 uncultured Sediminispirochaeta sp.
TCTTCCAGTTCTTCCAGTTCGCCGATACTCTCCTCATTTTCCCCGGAGGGCTTGGAGGAGCCGGAGGGATCGGCCGTATCGCCAGTTTTCCCGCGTTGCTTTTCAAACCACTCTTCGATAAGCGGAAGAATGTCCTTCTTTTTGAAGGGTTTTACCAGAAAATCGTTCATACCGACATCAATGCACTTTTCCTCTTCCCCCTTAAGGGCGCTTGCGGTTACCGCTATGATCGGTGTATCAACAGAAAGCTCCCGAATTGAGATGGTAGCCTCGTAGCCGTTCATTTCGGGCATCTGCACATCCATAAAAATAAGGTCATAATTCTGCGATTTCACCGCCTTGACCGCTTCAACACCATTGTTGGCAATATGGACCTCATGACCGAGATTTTCAAGAATAGTCTTAAATAGCTGCTGATTTACTTCATGGTCCTCGGCAACGAGAAATTTACCCCCGGTGATCTCTTCAACCATGTCGATTGCATCAGTATCTCCGGTGCCGTACTCTTCCTGAGCGGCAGTACCCTCAACATTGGTAATACTGAATATGATCTCAAAGAGCTTACCCTTCTTTACCGGCTTATTCAGGTAGCCACTAAACCAGTGGAGCAGCTTCATCTTTGCCTCATCTCCGCTTTTACCGGTGGGACTCATGAGGACCAGCTGTATATCAGCCAAATTTTCGTCGGCATTTACCTCACTGGCAAATTGCCAGCCGTCCATTCCGGGCATCAACAAGTCGACCAGACACACATCGAAGGGATGCTCATGAGTTTGAGCATCCCGCAGTAATTCAAGTGCGGAAGGACCATCGGCGGTCTCCTCAACTTCACAGCCCCACTCCCCTAAATACTTCCTCAGCAATTGTCGAACTGTAGGATTATCATCTACAATTAACACTCTAAAGGGAAAATAATTCTCATCTAAAGCATGATAAAAACTCGTCTCATTCTGTTTTTCAAGCTCCGCGGTAAACCAGAACACAGAGCCCTCCCCTTCCACACTTTCAACTCCAATTTCCCCGTTCATCATATTGGCAAGGTTTTTAGAAATTGAAAGCCCAAGCCCGGTTCCGCCGTATTTACGGGTGGTGGAAGAGTCAACCTGGCTAAACACTTTAAAAAGTTTTGACTTCTTTTCGGAAGCAATACCGATTCCGGTATCCTCTACTCGGAACTTGAGCTTAACCTTGCCCTCGGTCTCCTTTTCCTTCTCTACAAAAACTACTACCTGCCCCTCATGGGTAAATTTGACCGCATTGTTAAAAAGGTTCACTATAACCTGACGAAGCCGTACTGGATCACCCCGAAGAAGGGTGGGAATATCATTATCCACCGAAACAGCCGTCTCAAGCCCTTTTTTATGGGCTTCCAGGGCAACTAAATCAACAGCATCTTCAGCCATTTTCTGCAAATCGAAATCAATCGTCTCTAAACTGAGTTTTCCGGCTTCAATTTTAGAAAAGTCGAGAATATCATTAATCAAGCTGAGCAGCACATCCGCGGAGAAGACGATTTGATCAATATACTCCTGCTGCTCCGGGTCCAGTTCAGTTTCACCTAAGAGTTCACTCATTCCGGTGATGGTGTGGATAGGGGTGCGAATTTCATGACTCATATTCGCCAGAAAATCAGATTTTATCCGGGTCTCTTTTTCTGCGGCTTTTCTGGCCTTTTGAGAAGATTCCTTTGCCCGTCTTAGTTCAATTTCCAGCTTCTTCTGGCCGCTGATATCCTCAAAAAAACCGACCAGTACCTTCCGGTTTGACGCATTTACCGGATATAAGTTGTGGCGAACCCACCGCCCCCCCTCTCCGGCTTCCGGACTTGGAAAATAACGCAGCTCTTCGGAAAAAGTGTCTAAGTCTCCATCAATAATACCGGTAAAGCCCTTGAGAAAGGGTTCTACATCCTCGGGATGAAACATAGAGGTAAGACGAATTCCCTTTGCATTAGACTGGCCGATGAGACGCAAAAAGGCGCGATTCGCCGAAAGGATATTGCAGCTGCTGCTTATCAGCACCATCCCTATCGGAGACTCTATGAAAATAGATTTAAAAATATGTGCATCCACCGGCTTACTCCAGATTAGAAAGGACCCTAGGTTCTATGCGAGGGGTAGGCTAAAACGCAGGGCTTAAGACTTCAGCAGCTTTTCTCAGTAACTGTTCCGGCTTCAGAGGCTTAGTAAGGTAGCTTTTTATCCCGTAGCTCACCGCCTTTACCACGGTTTCTTTTCGGGAAAGCGCTGAAAACACGATCACCGGCATCTCATCTCCCTCTTTAGAAAGATATTCCAGCACTTGAAACCCGTTCATTTCAGGCATCATAAGGTCTAAAAATGTCAGAGAGAAATCGTGGTTCTCCTTGTCCAGTACAAATTCCTTGCCGTTCTCGTAGGTGAACAGGTTCCATTTTGTTTCAGAAAACACCGTTTTCACCAGCTCCTGTATGACAATATCATCATCAACTATTGCAACTTCAGCTTCAGAGTTGAATACGGCGGCACTCTTGCGCTTCGACTCCCCCTCATCAATTTCACTCTGGGGAGCACTCCCGGCTCCGTCGAATCGAAGCTGTATAGCCTCATCCTTCTCCTTTTTTGGAGCGGTAGATTTAAGCAGTTTCTCACTCACCACCTCATCATGGGCAATTTGGTCCGCCTTCAAACCAAGCAACTCATCCATTGCCTTATCAAGACTATCATACACTGCAATGGACCCGTATTCACCGGACTTCTTCAGCACCTCTTTTACATCCTGATTTCCGGTAAGCAGTTTTATAAACCGTTCATTCGGTTGTGCATGCTGGGTGATGATATCAAGGAGACGAATAAGCTTACTATGGTGGGACTTCGGAAACTCAAGACTTGTCATCATTATCAGGATTTTAGGGTTTTTTACCTGATAGAGTTCAAGAAGTTCACTGATTTTATACTGCAGCTGTTCAATTTTCTCGTTGTTTAAGCCCTGGGCAATTTCAATAAAAAGAATCTCTTCGTTAAAGTGGGCCTCGATGATACAGGGGGTATCGTCAACTTCCAGCTCAACATTCATAATCTCGGAGATGGTGGTCAGGAGCTGTTCCATCTTCAAGGGTTTAGAAATAATCTTGTTTACTTTGTACCCGGCAAGTTCGATTACTTTTCGTTTGTCAATTTTCGAGGCAACCATCAATAGAGGGATATCGGCTACATTTCTGTTCTTTCTTTTTTCTTCAAGCAGCTCTACACTACTTTTTCGGGAAAGATAATAATCCATTATGATGAGGTCCGGCATTTCATTCCTCATCTTTACCGACCCGTCGAGCCCGTTGGTTCCCTGGACCACTTCAAAGCCGTAAGAGCTCAATTTATCGGTAAGATAGTTCCTGAACATCGGAGATTCATCAATAACCAGTATTTTTTTCATTACTCACTCGCTTCATACAAAGTTCTACTTTATTATCGTACTTTATTATCGTACAGAATGTCCCGTGAAGCAATAATGATTTTAGAACTTGTAGCCTATCTTTCGCAGTAACTCTTTCCTGTCCCTCTGGTCCTGCTCAGATTCCACACCCTTCGGAGAAGACCCGTCGACTACACCAATAATCCCGCGCCCCTGGGCGGTCCCGCCCACCATTATCTGCAGAGGATTGGCAGTTGCCCCATAAATCCGGGTCACCTCCTGACAGTTTTTAATCTGATTCAGTACATTGATGGGATAGGAGTTGCGGATAATCAGAAAAAAGGTATGCCCCGCAGCAACTTCCTGGGCACAGGCTACTGCTTCTTTTATGAGCTTTTCGTCATTCCCTGAAGTGCGTATCAATGCAGGACCGGAGGCCTCACAAAAGGCGAGGCCGTATTCGATCCCCGGAACAGAAGTAACAAGAATTTCAGAAAGATCCTCCACCGTCTTAATAAAGTGGGACTGCCCCACAATGATATTGGCACCCTCTTCCCATTCCAACTGTACCGCATCAATCTCCACTTTCATGTTATTCTTCCTCCATAATCGTATCCAAATCAATCTCACAACAAGTACAGGGCACCTGGATACCCCAGTTTTCAAGTACCTGGGGATGTACCTCGCCAAACATACCGGCATACCTCCCATTATACATGATTTTTGCCGATCGTCCCTTAATAAAACGGGGATCCTCAAGTTCCTGCAGTTCGTATCCCTTGGAAAGGTAGTAGAACACAGCGGATACGTGGGCAGAAACCTCGTTGTAAGTAACCTCTCCGTCGGCGCTCAAAAAGCCGAGGGTATTCCTTGTGACCGTTCCGGAATTGTCCGAAGGCTCTAAAAATGCAGTCTTTCCGGTTTCAAAAATATTATGGGGATACACCGCGTGGGCGGATACTGCCTCACTATTCAAAAGATTCGGCATGATTGAAGAGCGTACATATTCATAATTCTCAGTCATCGGGTTGGCTATTTTTATCGAATCCGCTCCGCTAATCTCCATCTTCTCGATAAAATCCTTCCCCGAACCGAGGTAGTTGTACATCATCTCCTGGAAACCCATGCCGATCATAATGTCACGAGCTTTCCGGGCAAATTCCTCAGCCTCGGTCAGGCGGCCAACGGTAAAATCGGAGGGCATCAGCGGCTCGAAGCTGCTCATTCCGTGGCCGATCATAATATCCTCAATTACATCAACAGGATGAAGAAAATCGTTGCGGTAGGGCGGCACGGTTACGGTAATACTTTTCTTCGTATCATCGGTTTCCGCAGGCACTCCCATACGGGTCAGGGCAACGGCGGTTTCCTCCAAGCTGAAGGGCACCCCCAGCATGTTACGGGCATGATCAAGATCGATGGTCATCGGGTCCTGAAAGTAGAAGGGACTTACAATCTCCCGGCCAAACTCGGTATCGAAGGGATACTCAATTTTCACCGGCAAAATAGTGAAGCCCGCATCCGCCAGATCGCAGGCAACGATGTTGGCGGTAATAATCAGGTCCCGCAGCTCGGTTCCCGTCATTTCAATGAAGATGTTTTCATCCCCCACCTCCACCGCACCGGTATAGGCACTGTTGATCACCGGTGGGAAGCTCAAAGCCTCACCCTTTGCATCTTCAAGATAGGGATACCGGTCAAACTCCGCAACAATATGTCCGTACTCATGTCCCTTCGGATGCTCTTTGGTAATCTCCCGCAGGGAGAGCTCCTTTTCCATCTGCAGAGGTACAAACTTTGTTTTGTCGGGATCCGCCGCACGGTAGGTAATAGGATAAGTCAGCAAATCACTGCGGAATACGCCGATGGCGATAGATCGCCGTTTACGGCCGAAATTCCAGCACAACTTCTCCTGGGTCTGGATAATATCCTTGAGGGTCGCTTCGTCGATCTTTTTCCCGGAGGCCGCCAGGGCAATCTCGTAGGGCCGCACATCCTTCACAGAGGGATCGATCTTTACCACCCGATCTCCATAGTCCTTCTTCTGGTCCGGAGTAGAGAAAAAATCGTAGCTTCGAATTTGTGCTTCGTTATATTGGCGCAGCTGTCGCCCCAGCCCTGCGGTTGACCAGAGGTCGGGGCGGTTGGTATCGTTCAGTTCGATCTTCAGCTGTCCGGCGGCCTCATCCTTGCCGTCCAGTTCAGCCTTGGCAACCGTAAGGATCTCCTCCAGCTGCTCGTCGTTATAGCGTTTTCCTACATAGGAATACAGGGTATCTTCGTATACTTCAATTTTCGGCATGACTACTGATTCCTCCTCAGCCGCACGTTCTCGATATTCGGTGAAAAAAGCTCGCGCAGGTCGTTCAGACCAAGGTGCATGAGCGCCATTCGGTCGATTCCAAGCCCCCAGGCAAGTACCGGAACATCAATCCCAAGGGCCTTAGAAACCTCCGGACGGAATATTCCACTTCCCCCCAGCTCAAACCACCCCAGCTCGGGGTGTTTTATATGCACCTC
>CAZDFY010000099.1:0-4718 GCA_964504785.1 uncultured Sediminispirochaeta sp.
CTGACACTCGGTTCGAGTAAATAGAATAAGTTTTGGAGAAGAGAATGCAAAAGCGAGACGGACGTTACTACGTGTATGACAACCCGATCAAAAAGAGCCACAGCCGCGCCGCAGAAAAATGGCAGCGGATGTTCATCAAAAAGTTCAACTACGACCCTCAGGAGACCTACTCGCTCACTCTGCAGGAAAATCCGTACCTGGGCCCGATTTTCGACCTGAAAAACATCGTGCGGGCCGACGCCCCTGGCAACCAACCCGGCGCGCCAGACAACACAGCCTCCGGTGCATCAGGCAAGGCCACAGTGGAGCGCCCCGGCGCCGCCGGGGCGGCTGGCCTCGAAGGTGTGGCTGGGGCAAATGGCCCTGCAGGTGCTCCCCCGATCGATCCCGAAACCGGCGTCATCATCAGCACCATCCGAATGGGCTTCGGCCATTACCGTATTGCCATGGCCGGCGCCTCCGCCGCCCGGGCGATGGGCTTTACCCCCTACTGGCTGGACCTGCTGACCATCCCCGGCATTACCAGCGATGTAATCAACTGGTGCAACAGCTGGTACAGCCGATGGTCGCGGATTTCCCAAAAAAGCGCCTTCTTCAACAAGTATGTATGGGAACCGGTGACTACCGGCGAGCCGACCCTGCCGGTTCTCTCCAGCCTGCTCAACAGCTGGATAGTAGGCTGGCCCTGGCGCTTTCTCAAGACCAATGTAAAAGACTACAAAATGAGCGAGCTCTTCGGGAATCTGCACCAGGCGCTTCCCCAAGACATGCCGATCCTGACTGCTCATATGTGGAACTGTATGGGAGCAGTGGCCGGCGGGATGACCAACGTGGTCGACATGATGTTCGACAACTGGCCTATGGCCTTTCAGCTGACCGAAGGGGCGAAACACGGTGTGCAGTCGCCCTCCGGCTACTACGGCTTCCGCACTATGCGGGGCTTTGATGAGTCCGGCAAGGTGATGAAGCCCCTGCCCTCCGAGGCACTTCACTATACCGGCCATCACGTTGATCACGAACTGGTGGAAAACATTGAAGGGGACTGTGCCGCCCGGCTGCGCCGTATGCACAGCGGAGAGCCGCGCCGCTTTATGATAACCATGGGCGGTGCCGGTGCCCAGCGCGAGCTGTTCAAGGCGGTAATAGAACACTGCCTGCCGCTTATCCGGGAGGATAAACTGAGCCTCTTTGTCAACCTGGGAGATCATACGGACAACTGGGAGTGGCTGCAGCGTGAACTCGGCGGGCGAACCGAACAGCTGACTACCCATTTTGACTGGGAGGACACCCGCGAGTTTGCCGATTCGATCCGGGAAAACCCAATCCACGGCCTGCACGTGTTTCTGCATGATAATATTTTCCATGCAGTGTATGCCACCAACTACCTCATGCGGGTAACTGATGTGATGATCACTAAACCGAGCGAACTCGCCTTCTATCCGATTCCAAAGATATTCAATGAACGGGTCGGCGGACATGAAATGTGGGGGGCAGTGCGCGGCGCTGAAATAGGCGACGGCACCATCGAAACCAGAACAATCGGACATACCCTGCAGGCTATCGACCTGATCAGCCATGAAGACGACCTGCTGGAGATGTACTGCGATCAAATCATAAAGAACAAGAAGATAGGTACCTACGACGGCGCCTACAAATGCGTTGAGCTGGCCACCGGAAAAAAGTTTATCCGCAGCGAAACCAAATCCTGAGATGCCCACTCTTAGGGGTATATAATATTACAGGCGTCCTGCAAACCGCCGACTATCCGGCGCTTGCAGGGCGTTCTTTTTACAGGTACACTCTCCACACTTACTATCTGCAGCGTGTGGGGTAATTTGTGCAGGAAAAAAAATTCCTTGGCATTGCGACTTTATTTTATGCTCTTCTCGGTGCCGCCGGTATGCTCTGGGCTTTTTTTGCCCGGGAAGAACAGCTTTTGCGAATCTCCTTCGACCGGGATTACCTGGGGTATGAAATTCTGCTCCTCTCGGCAGCCCTAATAGTGCACACCCTCTTCGATGTAATCGGTCCGAAAAAAGTACCGGCAATCGCCCGGTTCTGGAACACCATGCACACCACCCTCGGACCATTACAGATCTCATCTATTGTATTACTGGCTTTGGTAAGTGCATATGGAGAAGAGCTGTTCTTCCGAGGCGCCCTGCAGCCTGCAATAGGCTACATCGGAGCTACCCTGCTGTTCGCTCTTAGCCACTTTCCTCCGCAAAAGAATATGATTATCTGGCCTTTTTACGCCCTTGTGATGGGCGCCGCCCTTGGATTATTGAGAATTCTCGGAGGTGACATTTATTCAGCGGTACTCCTCCATTTTTTGGCGAACGCGACATCTCTTTATCTGCTGAGAAAACCTGTATCAGAAAATCTGCAGCAACCCCCGGACAAATAAAACTGCTATTACACCGCTTACCGACAATTTGATGACCGTTGCCAGCATCGTTCCCGTAAACACGCCCAAAGCAGCCTTCATAGGATTTCTCCCCTCACCCATCACCAGCATTTCACCGGCTAAAGCTCCAAGAAAAGCCCCAATCACAGTACCGAAGGGAGGGAAAAAGATAGTCCCCACCAACATACCTAGCACACTACCCCATATTCCAGCCTTCCCCGCTCCCGAACGGCGACTTGTGACAATCGGAAGTATAGAATCGAGCATAGCGGCGCCAACTGCCGCAACGGCCGTCACTATTAAAAGCCATACCGCGTATACGTTCCACCCTCCGGCCCAGGAGACCAACAACAGGGCAACATACGCCACCGGCGGCCCCGGTAATACGGGGATAATGCAGCCGATTAGACCGCCCACAACTACTACTGTTCCCAGAACCGCCGCAAGTATATCTATTACCATACCCCTATTTTTGCATAAACGGCTCCAATAAAAAAGGGAATAAAAGGGGGTGCATCAAATATTTGTTCAATGCCCAAGTTTATGGTATAGTGGGATAAGCAAAATAGAGGTACCATGAATACATCTCATAACACTATTAAACAGCTTGAAGAGGAAAACCGCCAGTTACGCCTCGGAAAAGCCCATTATCTTTCGATGTTTGAGTACTCCAACGTAGCCATTTGGGAAGAAGATTTTTCCGAAGTAAAGTCTGCCTTGGAAGCCCTCCCGGTACATACCGAGGAAGAACTTGATGAATATCTTACCGCCGACCCAAACAGGGTCTTCGATATCATCGGACGCGCGCAAGTACAAAACGTAAACCCTGCTACCATTTCAACCTTTGGGGCCTCTTCACAAGAGGAGATGCTCGGATCAATTGGAAAAGTACTGCTTCCCCATTCCCTCCCCTTCCTTCACCGGGAGCTTATAGCAATTTGGAGGGGTGATCGTTTTTTTGAAGGGGAAACGATGAACCAGACCTTAGACGGACGCCTACTGCACTTGCTGGTCACCGTAAATATTATTGGTGAAGATACAGAGGCCCACAACGTTTTGGTCAGTATGATGGACATTACAGACCGTATGTACCGAGAGCAGCAGCAGGCAAAACTGCTAAATGAAATACGAGAAAAACAGCTGTATTCCGAAATAATGCAGGAAATAACCCTTGCGCTTACCAGCCGGCTCAAACGGGACCCCCTATTGGATACCATTCTGGAACAAGTGCAGCGTTTGGTGGAATTTACCTCGGGAAATATACGATTAATTCAAGGAAAAGAAGTAACTATTGTCCGTACCCGGGGATACGAAGAACAGGGTGCCGCCGAGTTTATGGCCCAGCTCAAGATGAATCTTGATGACTTTCCTTATGCAAAAGAGGCCGTTCAAACCAGGCGTCCAATAGTGGTGCCGAACACCAAGACCAATCCCCACTGGGTTACTTTTCCGCCGACCAGTTATATCCACTCTTTTATGCTGCTGCCGATTTTCAGCCACACCAAAGTGTATGGGCTCCTGAGTATAGAACACCATTCTGCAGGGACCTATTCCCGGGAGACCGCGGAAAAACTACTACCCTTTGCCCATGCGGCAGCCCTCGCTTTCTCCCGCAGTGAGCTTTATGAACAGCTCAATACCGAACTAAAGTCAAAACAACGGATTCAGGAAGAACTTACCCGCTCTGTACAACAGAAGGACACCCTGCTGAAAGAGATACACCATCGTATTAAAAACAACCTCTCCCTGGTAAGCAGCCTAATCAATTTGCAGAGCTACCGTACCGAAGATACGGGGATAAAGGAGTTACTTGAACATCTTCGCGGAAAGGTCCTCTCGATCTCTCTAGTCCACGAAAAACTGTATCGAAGCAACGATTTTCAAAATATTTCTCTTGATGAATACGTGTATGATCTTCTTGCTACCCTTGAATCTACCACTGCGGCAACCGTCGCAATATCCACCGAAGTAGATATTGATACCCAGATAATAATGGATACCACAAATCTCGTTCCGATCGGCCTTATACTCACAGAACTATTTACCAACACTGCAAAATATGTTCGCCCCCCGGCGGGTGAGGCAATCCGGTTTTCCGTACACGCAGAAAAATCCAAGGATTCACTTACTCTGCATGTCCACGACAACGGTCCGGGCCTAGGTCAGGATCATGTTGCTATTGAAGAAATTGCTTCGGAGGAGGGGCTCGGCCTCACCCTAGTAGAAAATTTAACCCAGCAAATAGACGGCTCCATAGAGGTAGAACCGCCGCCGGGATTCAATATAAAACTGAGCATTCCCATCTAACATT
>CAZDFY010000099.1:4818-12063 GCA_964504785.1 uncultured Sediminispirochaeta sp.
CATTCCCATCTAACATTACCAGCGATGGTGGACCAGGGGTTTCACTTTGTGCATATACAATTGTTCTATCCGATTGTATACGTCCATTGGAATCGGAGGCAGTTCAGACACTTGCACGTTGCTTAAAAGTTGTTCCGCTTTTGAAGCACCTGGTATGATAGTCGATACCTGTGCATGCATAAGGATCCAACGTAGAGCAGTCTGTGCAAGACTGGCTTCCGTACACTCGGCGCAAATCTCTTTTAACTCCTCTACCAGCTCAAGCCCCCGTTCATACTCAATACCGGCAAAGGTTTCTCCCTTGTCAAAGGCCTCACCGGTCCTGTTAAAATTCCGATGGTCCCCCGGTTCAAACTCAGAGTGTTTGGTAAATTTACCGCTCAGCAAACCGCTTGCCAGGGGAACTCTCACAATCACCCCAACATCTTTTTGCCGTGCCTGGTCAAAAAAGAGCTCCGCCGGCCGCTGCCGGAATATATTAAAAATTATTTGAACGGCCGCAACATTCGGATATTCAATCGCTTTAAGGGCCTCTTCTACTTTCTCAACACTTACACCAAGATGGCGTATTTTACCCTCATCCTTCAGCTTTTCGAATAACTCAAATATTTCCGGCCGGTAATACACCTCCGTGGGAGGGCAGTGAAGCTGGATAAGATCAAGCCGTTCAAGCCCGGTATTTTTTAAACTGACCTCTACAAAGTCCCTTAACACCTCGGGAGTATAACCCTCGGATAGATGAGGGTTTATTTTTCTGCCGCATTTCGTGGCTACATATATCTGCTCATCCCGGCTTCTCACAACCCGGCCGACGGCGGCTTCACTTTTGCCGTCTTCATACACATCGGCGGTGTCGATAAAATTTATTCCATTATCAACTGCCTTATGCAGTATGTGTTCAGCATTTCCATCGTCAAAGCCGGTCCCCCATTTGCCGCCGACCTGCCATGTACCAAGTGAAACTTCGGAAATATTGAAATCGGTTTTTCCTAAACGTCGATATTTCATATAGAGCCTCCCAATATCCTATTTAGAATAGAGTTCTTTACTACCAGCAGAATCTTTTTGAATATGAAAATCAAACTCAAGCAACACCATTATACCTTTAAAACCGTCGTTTTTAAAACCCTTCGGTCTCCAGTAATCTTCCCAGCCCTCTTCTATGGTGATACGTGAAAACCGGCAGCATAACATAGAACTAATACCGGAGTTACTCTTCTCTATAAACCCAAAAGAGATAAGGGTGTTCCCCCCCTCCAAATCCTCCGGCTTCACCGTATAGTTCATCGGAATAATATTTGTATCTCCCGGTGCCTTTTCATGAACATTTACCCATACATATTCAAATTCTAAAAGTAACTGTTGTCCCGCTTCGGCCTCACTGCCGGGCAAAAGCCGTACATGAACATGTGGTTCTATTTCGCTGCCCTCCATATAGGAATGGGGCAACTGGACATTAAAATAGGCGTTTTGAAAAAGCCCCTTTCCATCCCGACCATGATCAAAGCCGTATCCCCATATACCGCTGTATGAAGGACTTCTCTGCAAATTTCCGTACAGGCGTACTTTTTTAGGCGCCTGCGTGTGCTGAAGCTCACCAAGACTCACCATGTCCGCGGTTACTCTTACATCATCCCACATACTCTTTGTTCTCCTTTGTTCTGTATAAATACCATAATACTAGTTTAACTTGCATTACGCAAAATTTATTTGCCTTCACACTAATTTCTCACTACTATTGAAAGCAAGAAAAGTGAAGGTACAAAAACGGAGGCCCTCCGATGTTGAAACGATGGTCATTATTCATACCAGCAGTACTCATACTGCTTACAATTAGCGGGTGTTCACGCCCTTCGGACGCGGAAATTACAGAAGCGGAAAACGGGGAAAGTAAGAACGCGCCCCGGGCTTTTGCAGTTGAAGCCCTGGAGGTAAGCAAGGGGAATTTAATAACTGAAATAATTGGATCAGGAACTATTTCCGGAGTAAAAGAAGCGTTGGTAGTCAGCGAAACCCAGGGAATTATCGAGGAAGTGAGCTTTGAACTGGGGACTCAGGTGGAAAAAGGCGAAACCCTGGTCCAGGTAGATTCAGAAATAGCCCGCCTCAACATGGAGCAGGCGGGGGAACAACTTGAAAATGCCCGGATCGATTATCAAACAAAACAGAACCTTCTGGAAAAGGGAGGCGCCTCACAAGCGGAAGTACTACGGGCACGCAGCGCCCTGCGGGGGGCGGAAGCCCGTTACAAACAGACACAAAAGGCCTTTGAAGACTGCTCTATCACCGCCCCCATTTCCGGTTATATTGCGGAAAAACCAGCCAGTGCCACTATTGGAAACTACCTCTCCCCCGGGATGCAGGTGGCCAAAGTAGTAGATCTTACAACCCTGCGTCTGCAGATTTCAGTGGGCGAAGGGGTCATAGGTCGAATACAGGGGGGCAACCGGGCCTCAGTCATAATTCCTGCGGCCTGTGAGGGCGAAAGCTATACCGCCGAGGTCATTGCAATTGCAGCGGGAAGCAGTCCCGGGACCGGCAGCTATCCGGTAGTACTGGAGTTCAAAAATGAGTGCGGCCCTTCAATAAAATCAGGCATGTCCGCCGAGGCTGTGATTACACCAGCCGAAGGCCCTGAAAGTCTTATCATCCCAACTCTCGCTCTCGCAAGGAGAAACGAGCAAAATGTAGTATTTGTGTCCGAAGGGGGTACTGCGAAACTGCGACCTGTAAAACTCGGCCGGCAGATAGGTAACCGAATAGAAATTCTGGAGGGCCTTGAAACCGATGAACTACTGATTGTATCGGGTATCACGAGTTTAAGTGAAGGAGATCCGGTAGAGCCCACTACAATAGGTAAAAGCGGGAGCTGGAAATGAGTATTGGTTCTTTTTCGGTACGCAACCCGGTATTGATAAATATTCTCATGGTCACCCTGTTAATTCTCGGGGTATTCAGCGTTGTACGGCTTCCGAAGGAGCAATTTTCAGAGGTGCCCTTTTACTGGGCAAATATTGTAGTTCCCTATCCGGGGGTCTCCGCCGAGGACGTAGAAGAGACGGTCACTGTTCCCATAGAGAACCAGTATCGGGATATTGAAAACCTGAAACAAATTCAATCCGTTACCAGTGAAGGGCTTTCTTTAGTGCGTGTTGAGTTCGACGACGGAATCTCAGATAGAGAATTCGACACCCTGTTTCAGGAAGTACAGACCCGTTTTGCAAAGGTAAATCTGCCGGAGGGGACACTGTCGGCGGAAATCGACGATTTCTCGGCAGCTGATTTTCTTCCGGTGATAGAGGTAATTTTAAGCGGGAATGTCGATTACGAGACTTTGAATGCAAAGGCTACTGAACTTGAAGAACGTTTAGAAAATGTATCCGATCTATCAAATATAGAGGTTGTTGGAAGCCGTGATCCTCAAATTTTGATTCGGGCGGATGCACAGAAACTGGAAGCCCTGGGCATTCCCCTCGACTCTATTATAAACTCAGTAAGACAAAGCAACACCACCGTACCCGGGGGCACCCTCAAAACCCCAAACCGGAATTACCTCCTCCGTACCGTAGGAAAACTACAAGAACCCCGTGAATTTGATCAGCTTATAGTTCGTACCAGCAGGGAAGGTACGGTTAAAGTGAGCGATGTAGCCACCGTTCGCGAAGTATACGATGAAGAAGGTACCCGGGCCCGTTTTAACGGCGTTCAGTCAATCAATTTCAAAATATCAAAAGTATCCGGAGGAGACAGCCTTACCGTCACCGGCGGGGTGAAAGAGACGGTACAGGAGTTTCAGAGCGAACTCCCCGAGGGCATGACTATCACCATATTCAACGATTCGACTATTCAGATTCAAGATAGTATAAATACCCTGTTAAATAACTTTCTCTTCGGTTTTCTGCTTCTCGTGCTCATTCTGTTTCTTTTTATCGGCTTTCGCAACGCCCTTATCACAGCACTTGGAATCCCGGTAACCTTTGCTATTACCTTTTTGCTCCTCGAATACATGGGAGAAAGTCTTAACACAAACACCCTGTTTGGTTTAGTATTGGTCCTCGGATTGATAGTCGACCATGCAATTGTGATCATTGAAAACAGCTACCGACTTCAACAGGAGGGGTTGTCTAGAATTGATGCGGCCATCGAAGGGACCAACCAGGTAGTATGGCCGGTGATTGCCGCCACAGCAACCACAATTGCAGCATTCTTGCCCCTTATGATATTGCCGGGAACAATCGGTAAGTTTCTTCGTGTTATCCCGCTGACAGTGTCGGTTGCCCTTTTCGCATCAACCTTTGAAGCGCTGGTCTTTCTCCCGGTCCATTTTGCCGACTGGGCAAGCAAATCAAAGAAAAAAACAAAGCGTGTATTTGAAACCCTCCGTAATCGGTACCAGACTCTTCTCTCGGCCCTCTTTAAGAAAAGAAAACTCACGGTCCTTGTGATGATAGTGGTAATGGTATCCTTACTGGGTCTTACCGGCACGGTGCAGCAGGACCTCTTCAGCGCTGAAGATTTTTCACTCTTTTACATAGATATCGAGATGCCCGCCGGAACACCCCGTGAAAAGACGGACCACATAGTAGCAAAGTTTGAAGACCGTATGCTGCCGCTCATTGGTGAGGGAGAGGTATTAGCTGTAAATAGTACTATAGGCTTTTCCGAGGGGGGAACAGGAAACACCGCCAAAAACAGTGTTGCGGAGATCATTGTCGATCTTAAAGCACGGGACCGCGGACGCAGCCGTTCTATTACCGCAATTATTAAGGAAGTTGAACAATTAAACGCGGACATCCCCGGACCGGAAAAGGTCCGTTACCGAAAAGCCACAAACGGGCCGCCCACCGACCCGCCGGTATCCTTTCGAATTCAAGGGGACAATTACAGGGCCCTAAGGGATATTTCCCGGGCAGTCCAAGAGAGGCTGACCGAATATCCGGAGCTGTATAACATACAGGATAATATTGAAAGCGGAACACCGGAACTGAGAATACGTGTAAACCCGGCCCAGGCGGCCCGGTATGGACTTACCACCGCATCGGTGGGACGTTATATACGGAGTTCAATAGACGGAGTAAGCGCAACAACCGTTTTCAAGGATAATAAAGAGATAGATGTGCTGGTAAAATACGACGCCGGTACGATTGATTCAGCCTATCAGCTGCAGCAAATAAAAATACCAGCCCCTAATGGGAGTTTAGTTCCCTTTAACTCGGTCTGTGAAATTGAGGAGAGTTCCGGCATAGCCTCAATAAAACGGATCGATGGAAAGCGGGAAGTGACGATAAATGCAGAAGCCTACAATGAAGAGAGGGTGCGGCAGATAAACTCAGAAATGAAGCAATTCTACAACCGGAACTTTGCCCAGGCAAATCCCCGTACGGATTTTATAGTGGGAGGTGAGTTTGCCGAATTCAACAATCTGCTCATTCAAATTCTAAGGATCTTTTTGATAGGTGTATTTCTCATTTATATTATCCTCGGTACACAGTTTAAATCCTACGGACAGCCCTTCCTGATTCTTTTTTCCGTCCCCTTTTCTTTCGCCGGAGTAATCCTCTACCTGGTACTCTCGGGAACACCCTTTTCCACTACGGTAATGTACGCAGGGGTGGCGCTGGCCGGCATAGCCGTGAACGATTCAATTGTACTAATCAGCTTTATAAACAACCTCCGTGAGGAGAACTACAGCACCTTTGACGCGGTGATAAAAGCCTCTACCACCAGGTTTCGACCGATTATCCTTACCTCCTTTACCACCATAGCCGGACTCATTCCCACCGCTATCGGAATCGGCGGGCGCTCGGTAGTATGGGGACCTATGGCAAGTACCATAATCTTCGGACTCATATTTTCAACTATCACTGCCCTGCTGTTTATTCCAAGTCTGTACGGCGTTTTTGATGATATAAAGCAGAGCCGTTTGAGAAAAAAACTATAATGGGGTTGTCAGGGTTGACATAATATTGAACTTCTATTATATTAATAATCGTTCCGATTAAGGAATAAAGGGTTCTTATTATGGCTGAAACAGTATACAGGAAAAGCAAACAACGGCAGTACATCCTAGAGTATCTTCGGGACACCGATTCCCACCCCACTGCTCAGATGATCTATGATGGAATCCGCGATGAGTTTCCAAACCTGAGTCTTGGTACAGTCTACAGGAACCTCAACATTTTGGTGGACCAGGGTCAGGTTAACCGGCTGCAGTACGGGAGTACCTTCGACCGCTACGATGCCGACACCTATGAGCATTACCACTTTATCTGCACACAGTGCGGCAAAGTATTTGATCTGCCCCTCGAACCGAAGGAAAACCTTGAAGCTGCTGCTGAAAAGGTTTCAGGACATCGTGTCCATGGACACAAAATCGATTTTTTCGGAATATGTGAGTCATGCGGAAGGCAAAATGAAAACAACGCGGCTTCCTAGCAGCAGGAGCTGTCAACATGGTACCACAGTATATAGTGGTATTATTTTTTTAGTCACAAATAATAATCGTTACGATTATTATAAATATACTAAGGTTTAGAAAAGGAGAAAGAAAATGGAAAACAGTATGCCCCTACTAGGAGACAAATTCCCGGAAATGGAAGTGAAGACCACCCACGGTGTAAAAAAACTGCCCCACGATTACAAGGGTAAATGGGTAGTACTTTTCTCTCATCCCGGAGATTTTACCCCGGTATGTACCACAGAGTTTGTTTCTTTTGCGAAAAAGGCTGATGAGTTTAAAAAGGCCAACGCCGAGCTCCTCGGTCTTTCCATCGACCAGGTCCACAGTCATATTAAATGGACCGAATGGATTAACGAAAAACTGGATGTGAAGATTCCCTTCCCGATTATCGCCGATGATATGGGCAAGGTGGCACAAACTATCGGCATGGTCCATCCGGGAAAGGGGACCAACACGGTCCGTGCGGTATTTTTGATTGACCCTAAAGGTTTTATCCGTTTAGTACTGTATTATCCCCAGGAAATCGGACGAAATATGGACGAAGTCCTTCGGGCATTAAAGGCCCTGCAGGTTTCGGATGAAAACGGAGTTGCTACACCGGCCAACTGGCCGAACAACGAGCTTATTGGAGATCGGGTAATTATTCCGCCTGCCTCTACCGAACAGGATGCTGAAAAACGTCTGAAGGAGTACGAAGGCTACGACTGGTGGTTCTGCCACAAATCGCTGTAGTGTACACGGCCGTCCCCCCGGGGGGCGGCTTTTTTTTGCCCGGCGAAGCGGGC
>CAZDFY010000100.1:0-6945 GCA_964504785.1 uncultured Sediminispirochaeta sp.
TGTTGTTTGAGGTCAAGCGATTTTTTTGGCCGCCCCTGTTCCGCCCCTGTTCCGCATCAATTCAAGCCGGCAATTAGCGCCGCCCAGTGAAGTAAAGAGATGCAAAGTAGTGGACAGTACTAGGCAGCGAGGGCACGATAAAGCGGTAAAGCAGAAAAATGATTTGACAGCTCCAATAACTCGATCTATCATTTAAACGGATAGAAAAAATGATTACCGTGAAGTTTTTTACTACATTGCGTGTGTTACTCCGTCAAAGGGAGTTACAGTTCAGCCTCGCCTCTTCAACTATACTTCATTTATTACAGCTATGTGAAACACGAACATCAAAACCCTTTGTGTACAAACTTCTTGATGCTCAACAAAAAATTATTCCCGGTACCATTATTCTTATAAATGGGCACAACATCCTCCATCTCAACGGCTTGGATACAGTGACATACGACGGTGATACCGTCTCCCTGTTCCCGCCCGGAGGGGGAGGTTGAGATATGAATAGGAGGGCAAATATGGAAAAGGTTCTGTTGTTGCAGCCGGAGAGTTGCATCGACTGTCATTCGTGCGAACTTGCATGTTCGCTGAAACATGGGGGAGTGTTTAGTCGGACATTGTCCCGCATCGCGGTGTTTGAAACACCACTGAGGTTTTCTGTTCCCTTAACCTGCCTGCAGTGTGATGATCCTGCTTGTGCAGCAGTATGTGTGGTAAACGCACTTACTAAGAATGAGGACACTGGTTTGGTGGAATATGATCAAAACAAGTGTATTGGCTGCCGAATGTGCGTATCAGCCTGTCCCTTCGGCAATATCACCTACGATCGCAGCAGTAAAATGGTCCTCAAATGCGACCTTTGCGGCGGCGAGCCGGAATGCGCACTCTTCTGCCCAACCGATGCTATTCAATATGTACCGGCAAATCAGGATACTCGGGCCCGTAAAGAAATGATGACTAAACGATTTGAGACTGTGTTCAGCGAAGGAGGTGCATCATGACATACGGATGGACAGGACAAATTCTCAGAGTAAACCTCGCCACGGGTGAAATAAAAAAAGAGCCCCTTAATAAAGAATGGGCGGCAGATTACATCGGAGCACGAGGCCTTGGAACCCGCTATTTTATAGAAGAGGTTAGTCCAAAGGTAGACCCCCTCGGCCCTGACAACCACCTTATTTTCGCCACAGGAGCCACCACCGGTTCCCTGGGAACTTCAACCGGCCGCTTCGAGGTGGTCACCAAGGGCCCGCTTACCGGTACTATCGCCGGTTCCAATTCGGGTGGATTGTTCGGCCCTGAACTCAAGTTTGCAGGGTACGACATGGTTATCTTTACCGGGGTTTCAAAGAAACCGGTCTATCTCTACATCAATGATGACCAGGTTGAGCTGCGCAGCGCAGAACACCTGTGGGGAAAAAGCACCTACGAGACAACCGATGCTGTTGTTCAGGAAACCAACCCTGATGCAAAAGTTGCCTGTATCGGCCCCGGGGGCGAAAACATGGCCCGCATAGCCTGTATCATGAATGATAAAGACCGGGCAACCGGTCGTACAGGAGTCGGAGCTGTAATGGGTTCCAAAAAACTGAAAGCACTGGTTGTACTCGGATCCGGAAGCGTAAAACCCGCCGACCCGGCGGGAATTCGAGACTCGGCTCTCCGAATCAGAAAACAGCTTGCCGACCACCCGGTAACCGGAGAAGGCCTTCCGACACTCGGCACTCCGATTCTGGTAAATATTATCAATCAAACTGGTGCATACCCCACCCGAAATTTCCAGGAAGCGGTATTTGAGGGTGCGGAAATAACCAGCGGCGAATATATGCGCGAACACCAGCTAGTAAAAAACAAAGGCTGTTTCGGCTGTACAATCGCATGCGGACGTGTTACCCGAAGCACCAAAAAGTCCTACGAATCCTACGGCGAAGGGCCGGAATATGAAACATCCTGGGCCTTCGGTGCCCAGTGCGGCGTTGATGATATGGAAGCAATCATAAAGGCAAACAACTTGTGCAACCAATACGGAATCGATACGATTTCCGCCGGTTCAACGGTGGGCTGCGCAATGGAGCTGTTTGAAAAGGGCTACCTCCCTGAAAAGGACGTAGGCATGCCCATTCCCTTCGGCAGCTCTGATGCAATAGTAAAACTAACCGAAATGATGGGAAAATCGGAGGGATTTGGAAAAGTGATGGCCCAGGGAAGCTACCGAATGGCTGAAAAATACGGCCACCCTGAACTCTCCATGTCGGTCAAAAAGCAGGAAATGCCCGCATACGACCCGAGGGGTATCCAGGGCATGAGCCTTGAATACTCTACCAGTAACCGCGGCGGCTGTCATGTCCGGGGTTACATGATTTCACCGGAGGTACTCGGGGTGCCGCAAAAACTTGACCCCCAGGAGATTAAAGATAAGGAAACCTGGCTGAAAATATTCCAGGACCTTACCGCAGCGGTAGACTCCGCTGGAATTTGCCTTTTTACGACCTTCGGACTAGGCGGCAAAGAAGTTGCTGAACAACTCAAGGCCATTACCGGTGTCGACTATGACGAGGCCAAGGTTATGCAATGTGGTGAGAGAATCTACAATCTCGAACGAATGTTTAACTTCGAAGCCGGCCTCACAAAGGACGACGATATTCTGCCGCCTCGGCTGCTGAATGACCCAATTCCAGCGGGCCCGATGAAGGGTAAAGTAGCCAGAGCACCGGAAATGCTGCCGAAGTACTACAAAGTTCGCGGTTGGGATGAAAACGGCATGCCCAGCAAGGATAAAATAAAAGAACTCGGCCTGAGTTCAATAAAGTTTTCAGCTTAAAGCTATTAACTCTAAGCCGCCGTACCGTGGCGGCTTAGGCGTATCCCTCCCGGGGGCACTTTCACACTCAAAGCTTTGCAACAAGCTTTGTAACAGCAAGCTGTGTACTACGTGTAGTAAGCTGTGCAGCAAAAGTTGCGCTTTGAAATTTGCTGGTAATATCTGCTAACAGAAAGGTCAAAAAGAGAAGAAAAATGAAAACAGAAACAGTACATCAACTGCTCGAACCGTACCATGGAGACCCCGCCTCTATTATCCAGGCGCTTCAGGATATCCAGAACCGGTACGGCTATATTTCCAAGGAAAACCTAAAAACTGCGGCATCCGAATGCAGCGTATCTTATTCATACGCCTATTCTATTGCAACCTTTTATAAAGCCTTTTCTTTGAAAGAGAGGGGCCGCTACGTGATAAAAGTGTGTGATGGAACTGCCTGTCACCTAAAAATGTCCGGTGAAATTATTGAAGAGTTAAAGAAACAACTTGGGATCGGACCCGGTGATACCACCGAGGATATGCTCTTTAGTATTGAACTTGTAAATTGCCTTGGTGCCTGTGCAATGGCCCCGGTTGCATCGATCAACGACCAACTCTACGGTTATCTTAGCCGTACAAAGGTCAGAACAATTATCGATGACCTAAAAAACCAAGCCGCGGAGGCCCCCAATGAGTAGTGCCCAGGCCAAGAAAGTACGTTTTTTAATATGTAACGATATTGGGTGTCAGGGGACAGGAAGCTTGGAACTTTTAAAAGAGTTTGAACGGCTGAAGGAAGACTGGTTTGAAATAGAGACAACCGGGTGCAAAGGTCTCTGTGCACAGGGACCGGTGGTCGAGGTATCCCCCGATCAAATAATGTATTTTAAGGTGAAAGCAGAGGATGTCACGAAGCTTATTGCACACACCAAAGAGGGTAAGGTCTACGAGCCTCGGCTGTACCGCGACAAAGAATCGAAGAAGTACGTATCCTACGCCCAGGATATTCCCTTTTATCAGCACCAAAAGCGAATCGTATTGGGAGTCAACGGCCAGATAGACCCGCTTTCGCTCGATGAATACAGGCAGTATGCCTCCGGCTACCAGGGGCTAAAGAAGGCACTCACCCTGGAACCCTCGGAAATAATTGATGAAATTGTAGCTTCCGGGCTTCGCGGTCGAGGGGGCGGTGGTTTTTCGACCGGGAAGAAATGGAAAAGTGTAGGTGAAGAACATGAGCCGGTCCATTACCTCATTTGTAATGGCGATGAAGGAGATCCGGGCGCTTTTATGGACCGCAGTGTCATGCAGGGCTGCCCTTTCATGATTTTAGAAGGAATGACCATAGGGGCCTATGCGGTTGGCGCCCACCGCGGTTTTATCTATGTACGCGATGAGTACCCGATAGCAATTGACCATCTCCGTCGGGCAATAAAAAGCGCTACAGAAAAGGGCTTGCTCGGCAATAATATTCTCGGCAGCGGCTTCGATTTTACGATAGAAATTAAACGCGGAGCCGGGGCGTTTGTATGCGGAGAATCTTCGGCCCTAATGAGATCTATAGAGGGGAAAATCGGGGAACCCAACGAAAAATATATCCATGCCTCCGAACGGGGTCTCTGGGAAAAACCAACTGTGTTGAACAATGTGGAAACCTTCGCCACCGTCCCAACTATACTACGGGAGGGTGCGCAGCAGTTCCGCACAAGGGGAACCGAAAAATCTCCAGGCACAAAGATTTTTTCATTAGTAGGGAAAATCAAGAACGCCGGTTTAATAGAGGTGGAGCTGGGAACCTCTATTTCCACTATCCTCTATGATATAGGGGGAGGAATCCTTCGGGACCGGCCCTTTAAGGCGATCCAGACCGGAGGCCCCTCCGGCGGCTGCATTCCGGCTGAATACGTAGATACTCCGGTAGATTTTGACTCACTTACAGAGCTGGGTTCGATGATGGGCTCCGGCGGCATGATTATTATGGATGATCACGATTGCATGGTTGAGGTAGCCCGCTACTATACCGGTTTTTTAGTTGAGGAATCCTGCGGTAAATGTACCCCCTGCCGGGAAGGTCTGCTGCAGATACTCGATATTTTGAACCGGATTACTGAAGGCAGGGGAGAAAGAAAAGACCTGAAGACCCTTGAAGAACTGGGCAATTACGTGGCCGAAAGCAGTCTATGCGGACTGGGAAAAAGCGCGGCTAATCCCCTGCTGAGCACCCTCAGATATTTTAAAGAGGAATACTTAGACCACATAGATAACAAGCATTGTACCGCCGGGGTATGTAAAGACCTTACCTCCTTCCACATCGACAGGGAAAAATGTACTGCCTGTGGACTCTGTGTGAAGGTATGTCCGGTAGACGCCATCATGGTACAGGATAAGCTGTACAGTATCGATCAAGAGACATGCATCCGCTGCGGAGAATGCCGGAACGCCTGCAGGTTTGAAGCAATTACGTGGTAGAGGAAAAATAGTTATGGAAAAAATACAAGTTGAAATAAATGGTCAGTCTATTGAAACAGAACAGGGCACACGACTATTAGATGCGTGTGTCGGCCTTGGTATTTACGTACCCACTTTGTGTTATCATCAGGCATTACCGGGGTACGCCGGCTGCCGCCTCTGCGTGGTAGAACAGCTTCGAGACGGATGGTCTAAACTTGTCACCGCCTGTGAGTACCCCCTGATGCGCAGCGGAGAGAGGTTTTCTACAGATTCGGAAAAAGTTTGGAACAGCCGCCTTACCTCCGCAGAATTGCTCCTGGCACGGGCCCCCCAGGCAAAAGAGGTGCTTGAAGAGATTCTCGGTCGCGCTATTGAATCAAGTTTTACCGAACTTGAAGTAGACAACAAAAAGTGTATATTATGCGGATTGTGCTACCGTGTGTGCCACGCCCAGGGAACAGGGGCCATTCACACAACCGGCCGCGGGGCCCATAAAGTGGTAAGTACGCCCTTTCATGAGGCCAACGATGCCTGTATCGGCTGCGGATCCTGTGCCGCAATTTGCCCGACCGGTGCTATCACTATGAAAGAACCGCCGGGCAAACGGGCCATATGGCGACAGTTGTTTCCCCTGGAAAAATGCCCCGCCTGCGGAAGACCGCACATTACCCAGCGCATGATTGAGTATATGCGGGATCGGACAGAGCTCTCGGAGGAACTTATTAGGATGTGCCCCCAGTGCCGCCTGAAAAACTTAAGCGGGGGCATGTCGGTGGGCTCATCCGGAAGTTCACAGCAGGTGAAATAAGTTAAGTATGAGAAAAAAAGAGCTGGAAAGATATTCTCGCCAATTACATATCCCCGAATGGGGTGAAGCTCAGCAAAAAAAACTACACACATCGAGGGTAACCGTGGTGGGAGCCGGCGGTCTCGGGTCACCGGTCCTCTCCTATCTTACCGCAGCAGGCGTAGGACACCTACATATTGTAGACAATGATTCAGTCTCCCTCTCAAACCTGAATAGACAGGTCCTCTATACTGAGCAGGACATTGGATCGGATAAAGCAAAAAGGGCCGCCGAAAAGCTCTCCTCACTTAATTCTGAAGTGAATATAAGCGGGAAAACAGCTAAACTCAACGCTGAAAATGCGAAAACACTGCTTGCAGACTCGGATGTACTGGTAGATTGTCTTGATAATTATGCCGCTCGTTTTATTATGAATAAATTCGCGGTTTTCCACCAAGTCCCGTTGATACATGCGGGGATACACGGTTTTAACGGCCAATTGACCACAATTTTACCCGGCACTACCCCCTGTCTGCAGTGTATCTTTGCCGGTTTTCAGGAGGAGAGCCGGGGCGGCAGCGATCAAAAGCCCCCCACCCCGGCCTTGGGCGCTGTTGTAGGAATTATCGGAGGCCTGCAGGCCCTGGAAGCGATAAAAATCATCACCGGTATAGGAGAACTTTTCACCCACCGTCTGCTTATTTTTGACGGTATAAACGGCACCTTCGATGAAATGGAAATAAAGAGGGATGAAAACTGTGAAATATGCGGCCGAGAATAGCTATTCTTGTTTTACAAATTTTAAAAATTTAGAATTTCCCGGCCATAATTCCTTTGCAAGAGTCCCGGCCGAGACTCCGAGACTCCGAGATTCCGAGGTTTTTCTGTTGGTCAGAAGAATAAAAATGGGGTATAATAC
>CAZDFY010000100.1:7045-11691 GCA_964504785.1 uncultured Sediminispirochaeta sp.
TCCGAGATTCCGAGGTTTTTCTGTTGGTCAGAAGAATAAAAATGGGGTATAATACTATGTAAGAACGTATACAGACATCTCAAGTCTGTAACCTCTGAGCTTTTTTGCCTGTGGACACCACTAAACAAAGTGTTGTGTATGGCAAAAAGCCGATAGGGTCCAACTGGAAACGGTTGTGCCTCCCGTGTTTGGAAAGGAGGAAAGCGTGGGTTGTGGTATTTTTAAATATTTGTCGGAAGACAAATGGAACGCAGATCCTTTTTCTTAACCGGATACATACAGAAACGCAGAAAACAAGCGGTCCGGGCGGAAGTAGGATTTGCCCTCCTATTCATTCTCAGCGACTACTGGGAAAAACTGTCCCGGCCGCTTTTTTTTAAAGGCCCCCTGGGTGTAGTCAACTACTGCTTTCAATTATTTCATACTCCGAGGCTACCCGGTTATACCATTCAATACGCCATGTACCGTCGTAACTTAGAAGATTCATACATGTATTTCGCAGTGGCGGATTTCCCGGAGCAATTTCTCCCTTACTGAGTAAAAACAGGAGGCCGGCAATAAACCCTCCATGGGAGACCACCACAATTCTGCGGTCTCGATGACGAAGCGCAAGTTCCTCAATCACCTCCAGGCCCCGTGCTTGTACATCCTCCCACGTCTCCGCCCCCGGTATCTGCCGCTCGCGGTAATACTCTTTTCGCAGGGATACTTCCATTCCTTCAGCCTCGCCGAAATTACGTTCCTGCAGACGCCGGTCGGTATGTATTTGAGAAAGCCCTATCCTCTGTCCTATAGTGACTGCGGTAGTATAAGCCCGTGAAAGAGGGCTGGCATAAAGGTGGTCCCAATGGTCACTGGCCAGATATGCCCCTGTTTCCTCGGCTTGTGCATAGCCCTTCTCATTGAGGGGTATATCAGTAGAACCCTGTACAAGGCCCCTGTAGTTCCAGTCGGTCTCTCCGTGTCTTACTAAACATAACTGTGTCATTACCATAGAATGTACACAAATCAGGCCATAACTACAAGCGCTCCTCATCAGCACTAGGAAGATGCGGAGCCCGATTTAATCTTTAATGCCCTCGGCCATTTTTTTTGCAAGATTATCAAGTTCCGCGTAATGTTCTTCCGAAGGTGTAAGTTTTACCTCCACGGCCTCCGCTACCAGGGGCCATTTGTGCTTTTCCACATACTCCATAATTGTTTTTACGCCCCCTCCGGACCAGCCATAGGTACCAAACACGCCAAAAACTCTGTTTTTTATCCCCTTGTGGGACAGGTTTTTTATAAGTGCTTCCATCGGAGGAAAAAGGCCCACATTGTAGGTACAGCTGCCGAAAATTACACCCTTGTACTTCCAGATTTCATTAATAATGTAGGAGTCGTGGGTGGTGGAGCTGCTGAGGACCCGCACATTTTTTACGCCGTACTCTGCAAGCTTGCGGGCAACATAGTCGGCCATTTTTTCGGTGTTCCCGTACATAGAACCAAACACAATTACTACTCCCGGTTCCGCCTCGTAGCGGCTCCAGCGGTCATAACTGTTGATAATCCGCTGGGGATTGCTGCGCCAGACCGGGCCATGGGTTGATGCCACAATTTTTATATCAAGCCCTTCAAGCTTTTTCAGGGCCTTTTGTACCATCGGACCGAATTTTCCTACAATATTGGAATAATAGCGGCGAATCTCGTTCTCGTAGTATTCAATATTTACCTCATCATCAAATACGCCGCCGTCCAGTGAACCGAAGCCTCCGAAGGCATCCCCGGCAAACAGAATCTTGTCGTTTATATCATAGGTCATCATAGTTTCGGGCCAGTGAACCATAGGAGTCAGATAAAACTTCAGGGTATGCTTTCCAATATTTATTTCATCCCCGTCTTTTACCTCGTACAGATTATCTTCAATTCCGTAAAAGCCCTTTAGAAAATCAAAGGTTTTGCTGTTTCCAACAATCTTTACATCGGGATAATTCTGAATGATCTCCTTTATAGCACCTGAGTGGTCCGGTTCCATATGGTTGATCACCAAATAATCGATAGTTCCACCCTGTAACAGCCCCCGAAGTTTTTGCAGGAAAAGGGCCATCTTCGATACCTTCACAGTATCGATCAGCACATTTTTTTCATCTTTAATTACGTAGGAATTGTAGGTTACCCCCTTCGGCAGGGGCCACATATTCTCAAAAAGATGGGTTTCGCGGTCGTTTACACCAACATAATATACATCATCTGTTACAGGAATAAATCCGTTCATAGTAAGGCCTCCTCAGCTAGACTCTAATGTAGATCATACTACAGTTTGCTTATTCAGTAAAATTTTACAACCACTTTTTATACTTGAAAAACACCAGCATTATTACGCCTATCAGCAACATTACACTTAACACGGCGGGGTAAGCCCATGGGACCGCCAGCTCCGGCATCTGCTCAAAGTTCATCCCATAAATCCCGGCTATGAAGGTCAAGGGTATAAAAATAGTTGCGATAATAGTAAGTACCTTCATCACGCTGTTCATATCATTACTCAACTCGGTCTGATATGAATCGGCTAAGGCTGAACTGGTCTCTTTCATAAGTTCCAGGGTATCGATAATACGTAGCACATGATCGTAGAGGTCCTTAAAATAGATCCTGGTGGAAGAGTCGATAAGTGAAAACTCCTGCTTTTGGATCTGATTCATTACCTCTCTCAGGGGCCAGACCGCCCGCCGGATCGAGATAAACCTTTTTCGTACCAGGCGCAGGTTATCCATCACCTTGTGCCCTTCGCCGTCGACAATTCCCTCCTCGATATCCTCCATCACATCCTCAAGCCGTTCCATTATTAAAAAATAGGTATCCACTACCATATCAACAAGAGCATACCCGAGATAATCGGCTCCCTCATGTCTGATTCTCCCCTTTCCCTCACGAATACGACTGCGAATCGAATAAAACACATCTCCGGGCTGTTCCTGAAAGGAAATTACAAAATGCTGTCCGATAATTAGGCTCAACTGCTCACTGATAATTTCCTCCTCATCTTCACTCCATCTCATCATGCGGAGGGTAATAAAGATAAAAGAGCCGTAGTCTTCAATTTTAGGCCGCTGTACCGTGTTTTGAATATCCTCCAACACCACCGGATGAACCTGGAACTTTTCTCCAATTTTCTGAAGCAGCTCCTTATCTTCCACCCCTACTATATTTAACCAGGTAACCGTAGATTCTTTCTCAAACTCCTGGAATTCGGGAATCCCCTTACCCTTCCTCTCATGGTACTCCCCTGGATTAAAATTAAAAACTTCATATTCCGGCTCGGTGTGCTCTTCCGGCTCAAACAAGGTTCCCGGAGGAAGCCCGACTTTGTGAGTGTATTTTCGGCGGGTTCCACCAAAAAGTGTTTTTTTAGGTAGCAGTTTGGTTACCCTCAATTTTTTCAGGAATATCGACATAAAATACCGTACCTTCCTTCTCTGAACTGTGAAAACCTACCCGCCCGTAAAGGTATTTTTCAGTCAGAAGTTTTATACTGTAAGTTCCAAGGCCGCGACGGGAGCCCTTTGTCGAAAAGGAACGCTGAAATATTTGCATTTGAGCATCCTCTGAAATAACCCTTTCATTGTGAACCCGGAAACGAACAGCCCCTTCAAGGGGCTCTAAGTCGGCCCGGACCGTTTCTCCGCTCCGGCAAGCTTCAAGGGCGTTTCTTAACATATTGCCGAGTACCCGTTTGAGAATACGCTCATCCGTAGTTATCATGGGGCCGGAAGAACTTTTCCCACACTGAATATGCTTCTCCTGGGAAAGATGGTGAGTGCGATAGCGGTCAACAACCTGCTGCAACACCGCATCGGCGGGGTAGGAGATAAAATTGCTTGTTAATTCGCCCGCTTCCGCTGCGGTGAGATCCTGCTGTGCCTGTATTTCGGAAATCAAATCATTGGCGAGTTTAAACAGAAGCTGCTTCATATAATCTGATGGCTCTTCCTCCTGCAACTGGAGTTCCGCCAGACTACGAATACCCCCCACGGTATTAAGGATATCATGAAAAAAAACCCTCTCCAGGACCCTCCGGCGTTTATGGTCGCTGATATCACGTATACTAAAGAGCAAGAAGGTCTGTTCTTCAATATGTATTCGCCGGCCCTTTACAAGAAGGTCGAGACTGCTGCCGTCGGAACGGCTAATTCTGCACTCTTTTATTGATGAATTTTCCGAGGCCGACCCTTCGTGCAGGGTAGCTTGGATTACTTGAGCCGCCCCGCAGTACTTGCAGAAAGCGGTGGTACCGCAGCCATGTTCCCTTTCGCAGGCGTGGACACATCCAAGAAGGTTTCCAGGCCGAAGACCCACTATTTCATCAGGGGTCTTGAAGGGCACATACTGCTTTATGGGGGTGTTTGCATACACAACTTGACGGTGTAGGTTTAGCACTAAGACCCCATCGGTGACTCCTTCGAAGGCCTCCCGCAAAAGATCCTGAGACTCAATAAGGGCCTGTTGCTTTTTTAATGTTTCGTCATCTGCAACTTCATAAGATGCGGGTAGGGAGTTCATAAGATATAGAGTACAATAGAAACCGAACCGGGGTCAAACCAGAACTTTTAATTTATTTAATGGTCCAAATCCTGTGGGATTTGAAGCACAGAGGCATGATTACCCCT
>CAZDFY010000101.1:0-11576 GCA_964504785.1 uncultured Sediminispirochaeta sp.
GGGAGGTCATCTGGTTCTCCCACTATCGAGCTGCAAAGCGGGGCGGCAGCTGGAGACCCGGTACACCAGAGGGTCCTGCAGGCATTTAATCATCTCAACTATCTTCGTCCCTTGTTTTTTTGATACTTGAAGTGCCGGAAACCTGTTTTTTGTGAAACCGGTGTAAAAGAATTCACTACTTCAGCAGTATCTGTATTTGCTTTTTCTCATAAACCGTTCTTCACCTTGTACGATATCGATAAATAAGGTATACTATTGCCGATATTTCTCATAAATTTATATTAATTGAAAGGATACGACATGCCAGAAAAAAACATGGTAACAATTGACGGCAATACCGCCGCAGCGTATGTTGCCCACGCAACAAACGAAGTTTGTGCTATTTACCCGATTACTCCCTCCTCCCCGATGGGAGAATTAGCAGACCTCTATTCTGCTCAGAACAAGTCTAACATTTGGGGGACTATTCCGGAGGTAGTCGAGCTTCAATCAGAAGGGGGAGCTTCAGCCTCAGTACACGGTGCACTGCAAACCGGTGCCCTCACCACTACCTTTACCGCTTCCCAGGGTCTTCTGCTGATGCTTCCGAATATGTTTAAAATCGCAGGAGAGCTCACCTCTACCGTTTTTCACATCGCCGCTCGGGCAGTTGCAAACCAGGCCCTGTCCATCTTCGGTGACCATTCCGATGTAATGGCCGCCCGTTCAACAGGCTTTGCCGAACTGGCCTCCAACAGCATTCAAGAGGTTATGGACAACGCCCTGATTGCCCAAGCCGCAACTCTTGAAGCACGGGTACCCTTCCTCCACTTCTTCGACGGGTTCCGTTCTAGCCATGAAATCCAGAAGGTGGAAGAAATTTCCTACGACGTAATGAAAGAGATGATCGACCCTGAACTGGTACAGGCCCACCGCAGTAGAGCGATGAACCCTGAAAAACCGGTTATCCGCGGCACCAGCCAGAACCCCGACGTGTTCTTTGCCGCACGGGAAACAGTGAATAAATACTACGATGCCACTCCAGCCATTGTTCAAAAGGCTATGGACAAGTTTGCCAAGCTGACCGGTCGCCAGTACAAGCTGTTTGACTATGTCGGTGCTCCCGATGCCGAACGTGTAGTTGTCTTGATGGGCAGCGGCGCCGAAACCATGGAAGAGACGGTTGAATACCTGGTAAATAAGGGTGAAAAGGTTGGAGTTCTAAAAGTGCATCTCTACCGCCCCTTCAGTGCTAAAGACTTTGTGAACGCTCTGCCGGAAACGGTAAAATCCATTGCAGTACTCGATCGTACCAAGGAATCCGGTTCCCTCGGCGAACCAATGTACGAAGACGTTCGCACCGCAATCGGTGAAATGATGGAAAGCGGCGACTGCAAGCTTAAAGCCTACCCCACCATCGTCGGCGGCCGCTACGGCCTCGGTTCCAACGAGTTCAACCCCGGCATGGCAAAAGCGGTCCTCGATAATCTCAGTGAAAAAAATCCGAAAAACCACTTTACAGTGGGTATTCACGATGATGTAACCAATACCAGCCTCGAATGGGATGCGGAATTCTCTACCGCCGGTGCAGATGTCACCCGGGCAATGTTCTACGGCCTCGGTTCCGACGGTACCGTTGGAGCAAACAAGAACTCCATTAAAATTATTGGTGAGGCCACCGACAACTACGCACAGGGTTACTTTGTATACGACTCCAAAAAGGCCGGTGCAACCACGGTTTCCCACCTACGGTTTGGGAAAGACCTCATTAAGAGCACCTACCTTATTCAAAAAGCAAACTTCCTTGCATGTCACAAGTTCACCTTCCTCGAACGCTACGACATGCTCAAAAACGCCGAAAAGGGCGGGGTATTTCTACTGAACTCACCCTTCGGTAAAGACGAGGTATGGAACAACATTCCTGTAGAAGTACAGCAGAAGATTATTGATAAAGACCTCGATTTCTATGTAATCGATGCATATAAAATTGCCGAAGCCGCCGGAATGGGAACCCGCATTAACGTAGTAATGCAGACCGCCTTCTTTAAGATCTCCGGTGTACTTCCTGAAGATCAGGCCATCGATCTTATCAAAAAATACATCAAAAAGACCTACACTAAGAAGGGACAGGATGTGGTTGATAAAAACATCAAAACCATCGACATGGCCCTCGAAGCGATTGAAAAGGTCGACTACCCGAAGCAGACCAAGGGCGATCACCACATGGTACAAATCATTCCCGACAGCGCCCCTCAGTTTGTGAAAGACGTAACCGGTGAAATTATTGCCGGCCGGGGCGAAGAAATTCCTGTCTCGAAACTGCCTGCCGACGGCAGCTACCCCCTCGGAACCACTAAATACGAGAAACGTAATGTTGCCGAGAAAATCCCCGTGTGGGACCCGGAAACCTGTATTCAGTGTGGCGACTGTTCTGCGGTATGTCCCCACGGCGTCATCCGCATGAAGATGTACGATCCGGCCCTCCTCGACAAAGCCCCTGAAACCTTCAAGAGCACCGATGCCAAGAGCAAAATTTTCCAGGGCAAGAAATTTACTATACAGATCGCACCTGAGGATTGTACCGGTTGCGGGGCATGTATTAACATTTGCCCGGCCCACAAGAAAGTAAACGGTGAGAAAACAGAAGAAAAGGCATTGACCTTCGAACCGCAGCTTCCGCTGCGTGAGCAGGAGGCTGAAAATTGGGAGTTCTTTCTCAATGAAATTCCCGATTTCGACCGTAATGAGCTCAAACTGCAGACCACTATCGGCAGTCAGCTCCTCCGACCGTTGTTCGAGTTCTCCGGTGCCTGTGCCGGTTGTGGTGAAACCCCGTACGTAAAAATGGTCAGCCAGTTCTTCGGCGACCGCGCTATTATCGCCAACGCCACTGGTTGTTCCTCCATTTACGGCGGAAACCTTCCCACCACCCCCTATGCTTCTCGTGACGACGGACGCGGTCCGACATGGTCCAACTCTCTATTTGAAGATGCCGCCGAGTTTGGATACGGTATGCGTCTGGCAACCGACCGCAACATGACCTACGCAAAGGAACTTCTCGATCGCGCTAGCAAAGAAGGCGTCGACGGCATCGATACTGAAGTCCTTAAGAATCTCCGGGACAACGAACAGCGAACCGAAGAAGAAATTGAAAATCAGCGCAAATGGAAGGACCAGGTAGTAGCTAAAGCTGAAAAGAGCAGCAATGCAATGCTGAAAGAGCTCGCCTCGGTAGCCGACTACCTTGTCCGCCGCTCCGTATGGATATTCGGTGGTGACGGATGGGCCTACGACATCGGCTACGGTGGTCTTGACCACGTACTGGCCTCGGGCCGCGATGTAAATGTGCTGGTAATGGACACTGAGGTATATTCAAACACCGGTGGACAGATGTCCAAAGCTACCCCGACCGGGGCAATCGCTAAATTTGCCGCCGCCGGTAAGGGAATTGGTAAAAAAGACCTCGGCATGATGGCTATGAGCTACGGCTATGTGTACGTTGCCAAGGTAGCCATGGGTTATAACCGAATCCAGACTATCCGCGCTCTGCGCGAGGCTGAAGCCTACAAGGGTCCTTCCATCGTGATTGCCTACAGCCACTGTATCGCCCACGGTATTGATATGATGAAGGGAATGGATCAACAGTCCAGAGCGGTAACCAGCGGTTTATGGCCCCTTTACCGGTACAACCCGGAACTGGCCGACCAGGGTAAGAACCCCTTCAAGCTGGACAGTAAAGACCCCTCTTCCGATATTGAAGAGTACGTGTACAATGAGGTCCGCTATAAAGCCCTGCGAAGCTCCAACCCTGAACGGGCCGAAGAGCTTCTGGGCAAAATCAAAAAGGATGTCGACCGGAAATGGCAGGAGTACAAGTACATTGCCGACCGGCCCTTCTAGCAGTTCTTAACGCCCGTCTTATAGACATTATAGACAGGCTTACATAAAGTTAGTTCAGCCGCCCTTTCACGGGGCGGCTTTTTTCTGTTCGGAACAACCTTGGAGGAACAACCTTGGAACGAAGTTTCATTGACTTTTTGGGTATAAAAAAATAGACTTAATTTTACACTGTGCGTGATGTTGAATGTGGTATTATAAGAAGCAAAACATATGATTCGCCTTTACTCAAAAATAATGCATGGCTTAGAGCGGCTTGGTCTTTTTTGGGTGTTCAGTGTGGACGTTTTCAAATGGACCTTCCGTCGTCCCCGAAGATTCCAGCTGCTTACAGCTCAAATAGAACATATGGGTGTAGCCTCAGTACCGATCATTGTGTTATCCAGTTTTGCGATTGGAATGATAATGTCGCTTCAACTGATAAATGTATTAGGATTGTTTCGCTCAGAGCCCTTAGCCGGCGCAGCAGTCGGAATAACAATGGCCAGGGAGCTCGCCCCTGTTATTACCGCACTTATGCTCATTGCAAAAAACGGTTCCGCAATTACCGCTGAAATTGGGAGTATGCGCATTAGCGAACAAATAGATGCAATGGAAACTATGTCGGTACATCCTATCCAGTATTTAGTAGTTCCGAGAGTCTGGGCAGCTGTAATTGTATTTCCTATTCTCACTGCTTTGGCCAATGTCATTGGAATTGCCGGCAGCTACGCGGTATCGGTTTGGTACAAATCAGTAGATAGGGCTTCTTATCTCTTTGAACTTTACCGTATGGTAAATCCAAAGGATGTATACTCCGGAATCATTAAGGCCGCAGTGCTGGGGCTGATAGTTGGTTTGATTTCATCATTTTACGGCTACTATGTAAAAGGTGGATCTAAGGCCGTCGGTGATGCTGCTACAAGTTCGGTAGTGGCAGCCTCAGTAAGTATCCTTATTGCAGATTTCATCATGACTGATATCCTTCTTAAAGTTATGTTTGGATAACTAGTACAATGCAAAACACTGATACGATAATTGAAATAGAAGAACTATCAAAGTCTTTCGGGACTTTTGGGGTACTGGATGACATAAACATCTCCTTCCAAAGCAAACAAATAACCGCTATTTTAGGAAAAAGCGGTTCTGGTAAAAGTGTACTGATGAAAAATATCATCGGAATACTGGAACCGGATAGGGGAAAAATAAAAATAGACGGAACCAATATAGTACCTTTACCGGAAAAGCAGCGGCGTGAATATCGTAGAAAAATCGGTTATCTTTTTCAGGATTCAGCTTTGTTTGATTCTATGACCGTTGAAGAAAATATTGCCTTTCCCCTGGTCGAAGTACTGCATATGCGCGACCAAAGAGCAATCAGAAAAGTTGTACAAGAAAAATTAGACTGGGTACAGTTATCCGGAATAGAGAATAAATATCCCGATGAACTCTCCGGGGGTATGAGAAAAAGAGTTGCCCTTGCCCGTTCTCTTGCAGGGGAACCGGAGGTTCTTCTTTTTGATGAACCTACTACCGGTCTCGATCCCGTGCTTGAAGAAAGTATTAACAGTTTAATACAGCGGGTAAATCACGAACTAGGTATGACGTGCATAATCATCACCCACGATATAGTTGGAAGTTTTCAGTTGGCCCACAAAATTGCATTTTTAGACGAGGGGAAAATTCAAGTTGAAGGCACCCCCGAAAATGTAGCCGATGTTGCGCATCCTGTTTTACAAAAGTTCCTCGAAAACTCTTTTATCGCGGCCCACAGAACAATGGATAATATGGAGTTGCTATGACACGATTGGTTAAAATAGGTATATTTGTCCTGCTGACCGGGACGGGCAGTGTTTTTTATGTAATGCAAACAGCCGACAGAATCGATGCGCCGGACACTTATCAAGTAAAGGCCATGATTGAAGATGCAAGCGGCCTCATGCCCGGCACCCGAGTGTGGGTTTCCGGTGTTACCGTCGGAAGAGTACGGGAGGTGGATTTAGTTCGTGGAAAAGCACAACTTCTGATGGAAATCTCCTCCGAGGTGCCTGTGTATCAGGATGCGGTGGTAGAGAAAACAATGCAGTCCATGCTGGGTAACGCGGTTGTTTCACTGCAGCCGGGGACACCTCAAAAGCCCAAAGTAGAATCAGGAGATGTCATTTACAATGTGATCAGCAGCACTGCTATGGACCGTACCTTTAAGACAGCTGAAGAGGTGGGGCAACAGCTCAATGAATTCATGCAAGAGTTGAATAAATTTTTGGGAGAAGGCGGGGGATACCACACTATCGATGAAATGCTTACCCTAGCCCGCGACACCGTTGATACCACCAATCAACTGGTAGAAAGGAACCTTGTATTGCTGTCCCAATCCATGGAAAACGTGGTCCGCATAACTGAACGGCTGAACACCAGCAGCACTCAGGATGTAAAGGAGCTGTCGAAAATCCTTGCCCACACCGCTTCAATTGCCGAGCGCCTGGATACTCTTCTGGAAAACCGCGATAAAGACATCAACAGCTCTATCGCCACAATAAGTGAAAGCGTCGATAAGTTAAATGCCTCCTTAGCCGACCTCAATCGTGTCACCCAAAGGATCGAGGGTGGCGAAGGAAACCTCGGCAAGTTTATAAATGATGAATCGATCTACAATCGGGTCGATCGGGTGACTCAGAATGTGGATGAGTTTGTGAATTCAGCCATGGGCCTTGAGGTGCAGGTAGGAGTTAGGTCCGAATATATGGCCCTGCAAAATTCCGCCAAGACCCATGCGGAGGTACGACTCCTCCCCGAAGGAAAACCAAAATACTACAGCTTTGGAGTGGTCGATACGCCCGACCAGCTGAGCCGCACAACCGAAACTCACACAGTTGTGACTAACCACACGGATCCTTCGGAAAGCAGCGAAATCACTACTACCGAAACCGAAGGCAGTAACGAACTAAAACTCTCCGCCCAGATGGCCCGCACCTTCGGTCCACTGACCCTGCGAGGGGGTATAATCGAAAGCAGCGCTGGATTCGGTCTGAATTACCAGCCTATTCGACAGATTTCCCTCACCACAGAAATGTTCGAATTCGGACAGGAAAACATGCCCTACCTGCGCGGCTACGGGACAGTATTTCCAGTATTCGATCCCGAGTCCAACAACCCTCTTAACTGGCTGTATGTAACCGGGGGAGTTGATAACGCACTCCATAATGCAGAACGGGATTATTTTATCGGACTCGGGATCCGCCTTACCGACAACGATTTGCGGACAATTCTTCCCTTTGCACCTACCCCTTAGAAGACGGCTTTGAGGAAAGCAGGATTGGATAGATGCCGGCTATCCTGTTGAAGGCAACAATATCTGACCATACTTGATACATCCCTATTTTTCCGGACGCCCTCATGTAGTGAGAGCGCCCGTTTTTTTATGTTATTGCTATATAAACATCTTAGCCAGCTTTTGCAGCCAGGGCTTTTCGGCCAGTTCCATCATCCAGTTTTCAGAGACCCGTTTGTTCATCAGAGAAATAGTGGGAAATGAATGCTGCATCATCATGATGTCAAATAGCGAATGATTGTACTGCATTGCCATTGTCCACTCGTGGATTAGTTCGCTGGCCGACTCTCCCACCACGGTGGCTCCGAAGATCTTTCCCTTGTCGTTTGTAACAACCTTCACAAAACCCTCCGGCTGCCCGTCGGCGATTGTGCGGCCGTAATCCGCATACTCGGACCGCACAATTTTATAATTGATGCCGGCCGCCTTTGCCTGCTCTTCGGACATTCCCACTTCAGCAATTTCCGGCTTGGTGAATACCGACCAGGGAACCATAAAATCAGAATGCTTGAATTTTTTGAAGGGAGTAGGATTCATCGAGTTCATGAGGGCCAGCATCCCCTGATGCATAGCGGAGTGTGAAAAGAGAGAGAGACCATTGCAGTCGCCGACGGCATAGATATGTCGCCTGCTGGTTTGCAGCCGCTTATTCACCTTTATTCCACGTTTCGAATACTTCACACCGGCATTCTCAAGCTTTAATCCATCAAAGACCGGTTTTCGACCGGCGGCAACTAAAATTCGCTTTGTCTTAAATACGCCTTTGTCAGTGTGGGTAACAATTTCACCGTCCACCTGCTCCACTTTTGAAATAGCAGTCTGATTGTAGACTTCGATATTCTCCTCTTCAAATACCTTCTGTAGCAAATCACCGGCTTCCTTGTCACCCGCCGGAATCAGGTGTGGATCCATGTGCGCCAGCACAACTTTTGATCCGAGGCGAGAGAAGGCCTGGGCCATTTCTGATCCGATCGCTCCTCCGCCGATTATCATAAGGCTCTCCGGTATCTCCTTCTGCTCAAAAAGGTTCACATTGGTGAGCTTATCAACCCTGTCTAAACCTTCGATGGGCGGGATCATCGGTTCGGTCCCGGTACCAATAAAAATCTTTTTGCCCTTATACTCTTTACCGCCGACACGCACAGTATGGGCATCGACAAACTCCGCTTCACCCTTCCCCAGCACGAGATCTACCTTCTCAAAGGTCTTCAACGTCTTAGGGCCGCTAATAGTATCTACTTTGTCACGAACTACCCTGAGCGGATCGTTCACTTCCGGTTTTTCAGTGGTCTGGATCCCGAAGTGTTCGAGGTTTTCGATTACTTTACGCATTTCACCTGCTTTCAAGAGCGCTTTGCTGGGAATGCACCCGCAGTTCAAACATTCTCCCCCGACTTTGTTCTTTTCAATCCCCACAACACTCAAACCGAGTTTTACCGCCATAGCCGATACGGCCATCCCGGCCGGTCCCATTCCAATCACCATTACATCGTACATATTATATTATCTCTCCCGGTGCTATAAATATCGATAACTAATATATACTAATTTTTGCTATATTAGTCAATTTAGATAAAAAATTTCACAATATTCCTGTTTTTCTCCTTTAAACTATCCACCGTGTGAGTTAAGTGCGATTTTGCAGAAACTTTGTAAAATAAATTTAGCTATTCATCAATTTTTCAATAAATTTTTACTGTTTTTACTTATTTTTTACATTATTTTTGCACTTATCACTTGATTTTTAAATCTATTCTGTTATATTTGTTGCATATCATACACGGAGGAATACAATGAAATACGGACTAACTTTAATGGGCGCAGGAACTGCACTAATCATCTCCGGAGTGTCTATTGTCGGAGTTCTCACACTTATAACTGGAATTACATGGAGTTTTTTGGCCGTGAAACGTCAGGAAGCGATGCATATGAAAGATTCTCATAATATCCCTGACTTTTCAGAGAAGACTGTTGCATAGAATCAATCGCCGGCTCAGTCGGCCCCGTATTCAAAGGAAGGCGCACCTATCACTTCCGGGTGCAGGGCGAACAGGCATCCCGTGTGAGGATACGTGTTCAGCTGCTGCTCATCGGCCGGGGCCCGAGCGGAGGTGACAAATAGAGTCTTGAGATCCTTCCCCCCGAAGGCACAGGCTGTTACGTGCAGAGCCGGCATTTTTATTAGCTCCATGAGGCTGCCGTCGGCCGGATTCCAGCGAGTTACCGCGCCCCCGCGAAAGAGCGCAATCCACAGCATCCCTTCAGAATCTATGCACATCCCGTCGGGTTTTCCCAATTCCTGCGGAACTACTACCGCCGGCTGCGGATTGCCGATGGAACCGCTCTGTCGATCGTATTCAAAGGCCACCACTGCAAACTCATTCGAATCGATATAATACATGGTTTTTTCATCCAGACTCCATGTAATTCCGTTTGACACGGTCACCCCCGTAACCCGTTTTGATACGGATTTATCGGTTTCCAGACACCACAGATTGGCAGCACCGCGTGTCCGGGAATACGACATGGTTCCGGCCCAGAACCTGCCCGCCGGATCGCACTTCCCGTCGTTGAAGCGGGTATCAGGGTTATCAGCCTCTGGATTGGCTATATATTCGAGAGAATCCTCTTCTCCACTGAAGCCGAAAAACCCCTTTTCAGTAGCCAGGACTAAGCCGCCGCCGGCACTCTCCTTCCGCGGTACCACTGCCCCGACTTTCAAACCTACATCCCAGGTTCGATTTTCATTTCGGACCGGATCGTAGGAGTGAACGAGTCCTTTATCAATATCGACCCAGTAAAGTCTCTGCCGCTCATGGCTCCAGACCGGCCCCTCACCCAGGTCAGATTTACTGTCGACCACACATTTTATCTCATGTTCCATACCTTCATCATACGCTTCTACCGGCTCTCGGTCAAATAGGAGATGACATATGCAGTAATTCTGATACGTTGTGACATATGAGCTTAGTTTTCACAGTCTGCAATTTTTCTGTTAGAATAGAGGAAAGGAGAACAGGGTATGCAGCATTTATACAAGAATTTAGCCACAACCTATTCCATTATAGCTATCGATCAACAAACCGGAGAAATGGGCATCGGTGTACAATCCCACTTCTTTGCTGTCGGAAGTGCGGTTCCATGGATTATTCCCGGAGTCGGTGCTGTGGCAACTCAATCCCTGGTAAATAGGCAGTACGGACAGGATGGACTTGAACTGCTGCGCACGGGCAGCTCACCGCAGGAAGTGGTTGAACAGCTGACCGAGCCGGACAACGGCCGCAATTACCGGCAACTGGCAGTACTCGCGGCCGACGGAAGGGTTGCCGCGTATACCGGTAAAAAGTGCATACGTGAGGCAGGCCATCTAATCGGCGAAGGCTTCAGTGTGCAAGCAAACATGATGGCCCGCAATGGGGTTCCGGAGGCGATGGCAGCGGCTTTCCAGACAAAAACTGTCACCGATTCTGTTGAAGCCCGGCCGCCTCTGGCCCGCCGTCTGCTGGATGCGCTGAATGCAGCCGAGGCCCTGGGCGGGGACATCCGCGGCAGACAGTCGGCAGCAATTATCACCGCGAAAACTGTCTCAGAGGGGCGGATTGCCGACGAGTACGTAGTAGACCTGCGGGTAGATGATCACCCGGAACCGCTGCAAGAGCTTGGCCGCCTGCTCGACCTGTATTACGGGTACGAACTGCTGGAGCAGGGCGACACGAAACTGGGGCACGGGGATTTTAACGGAGCCATGGAAGAGTACTGCAAAGCCCTCGAAACGGCCCCTGAAAACAACGAAATGCGCTACTGGAAGGCCGTCGCCCTACTGCAGGCCAACTTTCGCAATGAAGCTTTCGAAATTCTGGAGGGTCTGATTCGTGAGCGGCCGGGCTGGCTCGACCTGCTACACCGCCTTGAAGAAGCCGAGCTGGCCGTTTTTCCGGAAGACCTCTTGACAGACTTGGATCGGCGATTCGGAAGTCCATAAGTTTAGGGGAAGCAAAATTCTCTTTTGTCCAACCAAATTTAACAGAAGCCGGTCCCAAGTGCGGTGGTAGTAATGCTCCGGAGAATCGGCGTACACCTCCCTAAGGCCCAACGAAGCCGCCCGTCAAACTGGCCTCCCTTTTGCTCCGTACTTTCCCTTGCCCCGTAAAATTTTTTCAAAAGCCAAGCGGACCGGCATAGTTACGAAAGCCCGAGAGCCTCGTGCGAGCGCCCCCAAATTTAAAAGCTCATAAAATCTTGACATTCAGGGGCCATTCTCGGTATTATGCACCCTATCGGGCCTATAGCTCAGTTGGTTAGAGCACCTGACTCATAATCAGGGCGTCCCAGGTTCAAGTCCTGGTGGGCCCAAAAAGGGCGATTCACTTTATGTGGATCGCCCTTTTTG
>CAZDFY010000102.1:0-2645 GCA_964504785.1 uncultured Sediminispirochaeta sp.
AGCCCCAATGGACTTTTGTTGCAAATAACTTGAGTTTTTTATTTTTCTCGGCTATTTTAAAAGCAGAAGCCTTCTTGAGCCAGTAGTAAGGTATATACAGTCCCGGCGACTGAAAGCAAAGACCTAAAGCAAAAGGAGGCTTCCATGGGAGAAGCGCACATGGAACTCGGCGAAAGAGAGTTCAAAAAAATCGGAGAATACGTCAAATCTCACTTGAAGGAATGGATTGCCGAGAGTGGAGCAAATATAGTGGCCGGAGCGGCGAAGGGCGTCGACAGCGATAAGTCCGAGCTGAGCGAAATAGGAGATGAGTCTTTTGCCCTCCGCCGGCGCGAGCTCGATCTTGTAGAGCGGGTCGTACGGGTCGAGGACGAGCTTAAAAACCTCCGCGAGGTGATGGAGGAGCGCTTCAGTAAAATGGACGAACGTTTCGAGGTGCAGCGTGAGTTAATGGACGAACGTTTCGAGACGCATCGCGAGTTAATGAATGAACGATTCGAGGTGCAGCGTGAGTTAATGAATGAACGCTTCGACCATATGGAAAAACGCACCTCCTTTAGCCAGTGGATCATCGGTATAGGCTTCACCGCCATTGGCTTACTGATAGTGGTTCTAAACTACTTCGGATGAATAGTTCGGCCAAACTTTCAATGTAATACCGGAAGCGCCGATCGATTTTACAGCATGTCCTCTCAAATCGAGGCAGAACGCAGCGAATATTACCGCAGGCTGGAGGAACAATGAAACCCAGGGGCTATTTCCGCGCCACCAAGCACGTCGCTATGCAGGCTCTCGCCGAGGCGGTAATGATCCGGATCACCGTTCAAAAGCTATTCCTCGCTGAATAAGCCCTTGGGAAAATTCTTTTTTATAATTCTCCCGGAATTCTGAATCAGCGTTTCCGTTTTCCCTGTTATATATAGTATAATAGGGAGGTATGAAGAAGATGGGAATCCCACTACGAAGAGAAGAAAGGGCTTTTACCTACGCCGACTACAAGCTGTGGCCCGATGAGGAGCGCTGGGAACTTATCGATGGAGCAGCCTACGATATGAGCCCGGCGCCAAACCGCAGGCACCAGGGAATCGTGGGAACAATTTTCGTTGAATTATATCAGTTCCTGCAGGACAAACCCTGCCAAGCATATATTGCCCCCTTCGATGTCCGCCTCGCAGCACAAAAAGACGCAGCCGACGATGAAATTGTAAATGTCGTACAGCCCGATGTCTCGGTGTTCTGTTCTGAAGAAAAGCTCGACGATGCCGGCGCAGTGGCAGCCCCGGACATCGCGGTGGAAGTTCTCTCACCATATACCTCGGTCAAAGACCAACGCGAGAAGCTTGCACTATACGAACGATTCAGGGTAAAGGAATACTGGATAATCGACCCAGCCAACCAAACCCTGTCCGTCTATAGCCAAAGCGGAGGCGGCGCCTCTCTGGATACCGCCCCCCTGGGCACCGGCACCAGCGGCGGGACCGAAACCGAAGACGACAGCAAAACTACCGGCAGCTACAGCAAGCCGGCGGTCTACGGTCCGGAAGACACGTTTTCAAGCAGCGTTGTCGAAGGTTTTCAACTAAAACTCGCCGGCGTATTTGGCTGAGGTAGAACTGCCCTACAGGCTTGAAACAGGAGCCGCCCACAGGTCCTTCCCAAGGGGAACAGTATCTGCACCGTCGTAAGGGATACTCCCCCCCTCTTGCCCCCTTCAAAAACACCCTTTGTAAAACAAGCCCCCCGGGGTTATACTACAGATAAGAATGGAGGTGTGTATGTCTTCTTTACACTCGGAAAAGGACTTTTTTACCTACGCCGACTACAAGCTGTGGCCCACTGAGGAGCGCTGGGAAATTATCGACGGCGAGCCTTATAACATGTCCCCGGCCCCGGGAATGACCCATCAAAAAATCTTAGGGGAAATCCACAGACAGATCGCCAATTTTCTGGAGGACAAACCCTGCGAGGTGTTCGCCGCCCCCTTCGATGTCTTCCTTCCCGAGCCGGAGGAGTCTGAAGATGACACAAGCACCGTTGTTCAGCCGGATATTTCAGTAGTCTGCGATCAGACTAAACTCAGTGAAAAGGGGTGCACCGGCCCCCCTGAGCTCGTCATTGAAATTGTCTCTCCATGGGGGGCCTCCCGCGACCAAATAAAAAAACGGCGAATCTACGAAAAAAAGGGCGTCGCGGAATACTGGATCGCACACCCCTCCGACAAACTCCTCTGGAAGTACGTGCTCGCCGGCGGGAGCTATGGAAAACCCGAAATCTACGACAACAACGACACCCCCTCAGCCGCTGCACTGCCGGAGCTTACCCTCGACCTGCTCAAGGTCTTCGGCCCAACCGAAGAAGTAAAAATGCCCTCCCCCGAAAAATACCGCCGCTTTTAATCAGCGCAGCTCTGGACCTGACCGGCCCGCCCACGCCCCCTCTTTTTTTTATAAAAAATGCACTCCATTCTACCCATCCTCCTGCCGACAGCCCCTGGGGCAGCCCCCTGAGCGGTCTGCCCTAAGCCGGGGCTCAGCTTCTTGCACATTCGGCGTTTTGGTCGTACACTTGAATTCACAGGGCCGCCTGAAGCAGGGGCGCGTTTTCCTGCTCTATTAGCCTGTAATGGGAGAACCGGCCATGGAACT
>CAZDFY010000102.1:2745-11453 GCA_964504785.1 uncultured Sediminispirochaeta sp.
TTTAAAGCTCATATCCGGCAGCTTCGGTCTCGACACGGGCGATCGAGCCCAGGATCACCGCCAGGCAGGCGGATATCTTGGCGCGGGTGGTTGGGGCACTTTTAAATTCGGTCCCGCCGATAGTGCCGCTATTGGTGTCGCCGGTGGTAAAATATGAAACTATATGCTGTGCACATTCATCCTCGCCGCGCCGCGGCAGCAAATCGCCGGCGGCGGCAGCCAGCCGGGCGGGTTCTACTTCCGACAGAGAAGGGGCGTTGCCTAACAGGCTTTCCAGGGAGGCCTGGAGCATGGCTTCGGCTTCGGCGGGTGCACGATTGTATTCGCGCAGCACCCGGTAAAACTCGTCCTCACACCCGCAGAGAGTTGCCAGGGCGGTCAAGAGTTCGTCCAGTACGGCGCCGGGAAGGTCGTCATTGATGAGCCTCTGCAGTAGATCGGGGATGGTGCTTCGATCTCCCATCTCAACGATCGCATTGGCCCCGTGAATGATAATGCGGGGGTTCGAGGCCCGGCGAAAGATATCGATTATGCGGGGGTAGGAGCTTTGATCGCCAAGACGGACCAATGCGACCATGCTTTTTCCTACCAAAAAGGGATCTTCCGAGTCCAGCGCGGCCTGCAGGGTCGGTACGGCTGCACTTACATGGTGTTCCCCGAGTATTGCCGTCGCCTCCCAGGCGGAGGTAAACTCCCCTCGCTGCACCTCTTCTATGAGGACTTCTGCGGTCTTTTCACCGAAGTCGATCTCCCGCAGTGCATGCATGGCATGCACCCGGACCGGCAGTCGGGGGGAATCAAGCAGGCTTCGCAGGGTGCTTTCCGAGAGAGAAGAGGCAATTTGTTCCAGGCGGCGGACGTGATGCAGATCTTCACTGCAGTCTTCGCTCTGTTCGAGGCGGTTCATTACATACAGTGCCCGCAGGTCCCGCATCGAAAACAGCAGACTCAGGACGCTGCGCACCCGCCACTCCTTCAGCCGGTCGAGGCGGCTCATGGTGATAATGCATACGATGAGGACTGCCAATATAATCTGAAAATAGGTGCGGTAGAGGGGCAGGCCGGAGACATCGGCGGCCCGCAGCAGTTTCAGGATGGTGCCGCCCCCGGCGGAACCGGCCAGCCCGGCCACTGCTCCGCTGAACATGCGGACAAACATGGCGGTGCCAACCCGGTCTTTCTGCTCCACCGCCGACAAGAAGTAGTGGCTTACCCCGACTATAATGCCGGTTTTACAGAACCCGGCAATAAGGAACCCGAGTCCTACTATAACCGGATAAAAGGTATCCGGAGCCAGGGCCCAATATACGGCCACCACAAAAAAACCGCTGATATAGATGAGCAGCAGTGGACGAGGACCGACCCTGTCGGCGATGCCGGCGTTCATCAGAGCGGCCACAATGCCCCCGGCCAGCACAAGCAGGGAGAACATCAGGGCGTAATGGTCGGAGATGCCGTATCCGTTTTTTATCAATACAATCGAGAAGGGAATCACCAGCACAAAGGAGGCCATACCGGCGGACCAGGCGGCCAGCATGCGGCGGTAACGGGGATTTCCGAAGGTAATTTGGAAGGATTCCCTGATAGGTGTGCGGGCCGAATGGGAGGGGGCGCTGCTTTCGGGCACTTTCATCAGCAAGGTTGAGGCATACATTCCAATGATGCAGCCGAAGCCGATCAACACCTGATACACCCAGACCGCACCAAAAAAACGCATTGCAAGCACAACAAAGACCATCGAAATGAGGTAGTTGATCTGGGCGCGGGTCCAGTTACCGGAGATATAGCGGCCGCGGTCGCGGCTGGTGGTAATTTCTCCGGTCAGGGGGGAGTTGGCCACCAACCCGATACTGCGGCAAAAGGAGAATCCGAATGCCCCTAAGAGTACAGTTGCCGAAACGGCCCATTGAGGGGCGAACCGGTCTACAAAGGGGGCAAGAATCATAATAGAGCCGGAGACATACCGCAAAAACCAGGCGGTCCCCCAGGTTTTGCTGAGCCCGTACTTGGGTATCAGCATTTTCCCGATGACCATAAAGGGCATGGTTAAATGCATAAATGAGGCCAGTAATGCAAGTTGAGGGTCGCTGAGCCCGTTGCGTATGCCGTAGAGGATCAGCACATCGTTCAGCAAAAACGCGATTGATATACCGTTGAATCCGATATAGCGTCGAAAGATTTTTTGCCCGCGACGTACTTCATCATAGCTCAGTTGTTCGGGAAAACGCGCAGCGGCGTTCATTGGCCTCTCTCCTGGTGTTGATCACTCAGGGCTCGATGCCGATAATCAATATTGATCTTTGGTATCGGGCCCCGAGGGTTAATTCTACATTCTACACATGCAGAGGGTTATATAAGCTGCATCAGTTTTTCTGCAGCCTCATCACTATCGATGTCCTCGGTAAGATCAAAAACCGGGTCAGTTTGTCCGTCGATTTGCACAATCGGGTTCTCCAGCAGCTCGTCCAGACGACTACGACTCATACCACGCTCTAGTAAATTTTGGGCGAAGGGGTCATCTTTTACTTTCGTACCGAGCCATACCATGCGTTCCCGCAACCCTTCCAGAGGACCGGCGCTGGCATGTACCCCGTTGCGGCTCATCTCAGGTTTGACCGTCTGTCCCAACTCGGTATAGCGTTCAAGCAGCAGGTTCCGCAAAGACCCCTCGACTGCTTTGGCCGGATCGGTTGCACCGATAATTTCCTGCCGAAACTTTTCCCATTTTACCTGCTCAGGATCAAACTCGGCTTCATACAGCACCACCTCGGCACCTTTGCTGGTAAAGACCTCGCGCTGCCCGGGATAAAACCCATTGACTACGTAAAAATCCTGGTCTTTAAAATACCCCGCGTAAAGTCCGGGGGCCAATTTGGTCTGGTCAGACTTTTTCCAAAGCTCATTGAGATCTATCCCCGATATGTCGCCGAGACGCTTTTGCGCATCGACACTATTATACACTTTACCCTGTTCCACAGCGGTATCCCAGTCGATACCAAACGCCCCAGCGAAATTGCTCTTGGCAGCCGCACCCATTTCGTACTCGTCCGGCGTTGAAAATACTGCTGTATTCGCAATCGCAAAATAATGGCGGTCGACGATGCCCTGTTTCTGAATATTTTTGGCATCGATACGGCGTGCTTCGCTCAGCTGTATACCGTGTTTACTGAGAAACTGTTCTACAAAATTGATTGTCTTGTCCGTGATTGCATGCGGTTTAATGAAAATGAGTGCTCGGTTCTTCACTGATAGCCTCCTTTTTTCTTATTGTAGGCGATGAGAGTAAGGTTGCCAAGACCGGTATGGCCTCATCAGCAATCCACTAACTCATTGGCGTATAGAATTTTTCAGAGTAAATTAGTAGACTATACCCATGACACTTCAACAATTCTTTAGAATCGTCGAAATACGCACCAAAATCGTGTCCGTATCCACTTTTTCCATTGCGGTATTGTACACTTTATACGCCACGGGTAGTTTTTCATGGCTTCTGCTGGGGCTGATGGCAGCTGCGGTGTTGATGGTAGATATGGGAACGACAGCGTTTAATATCTATTTTGATTATCTGCGGGGAGTCGACCATGCGGATTATGAACGCGAAAAGGAAAAAGTGCTGGTCTATGAAGGGGTAGCTCCCGGAACTGCCTTCCTGACCGGCGCAGCACTCTTCGGCGGCGCCGCAGTGCTGGGACTGATCATCGCCTTTCTTACAGGCTGGCAGGTGGCCGCAGCCGGTGCGCTGTGCATGACAGTCGGCTTTTTCTACACCGGCGGGCCGCGGCCTATTTCTACTACCCCGGTGGGCGAACTGTTCGCCGGCGGCTTTCTCGGTACGGCACTGTTTCTGATTACCTTTTTCGTGTTCGCCGGGCATATGGCCGTGCACGCGCTGATGGCCAGTCTGCCCTCATTTTTTCTGATCGCATCGATTTTAACGGTAAATAATACCTGTGATATCGAGGGTGACCGGGCCTCCGGTCGGTACACTTTTTCGATCGTGGCCGGCCGCCGGGCCGGCGAGATAGCCGTGTACGTCCTTGGCGCCCTGGGCTACGGCAGCGTCGCTGCCCTGGCGCTGACCGGGGTGTTTCCCTGGTGGGCCGCAGTGGCCATTGCAGCAGCGGCAGTACCTGCGGTGATAGAGTACCGTCGGATGCACCGGCGCGGGTTTATCCAGGCCACAAAAGGCCCTTCAATGGGCAGCATCTCCAAGATCTTCGCCTTGTACACCCTGGCGATGTGGCTCAGTCTGGGGCTGGGAATAGGCCTCGGCGGGTGATAAAAAGCCAAACCATCCTTGCCTTTCAGAAGGTCCGTCTCTTCGGTAAAGATAAGCTCGGTCCAATCAGAAGATGTATCCATTTCGACATACCTATCTGCAGCCGGGTAACGGGTCCACTCGTAGGCATTGGAACCCCTTAATCGATCAAGAAGTGTCCTTACTTGAAGTGAAAGATAGCAAAAAAGGGCCCTTCAAAAACCGCCTCAGACCTTGAGAGCTCCATCAAGCTCTGCTACCATAGAGTAACTCTTAAAGGAGGCATTTTATGGCATCCGCACAAGAGACTGTACAAAAGTTAATTGAACCTATCGACGTACGCATCAACGGCGATCGTCCCTTCGACATTCAAGTACACAACGAAAAGTTTTACCGCAGAGTTCTGGCCCAGGGCTATCTGGGCTTAGGCGAGTCCTACATGGACGGCTGGTGGGACTGTAAACAGCTGGATGAGATGATTGCCCGGGTGGTGCGCGGCTACCTGGAGGAGCAGGTGGGGGTGGGACTCAAGGACATGTGGGGCACCTTCCTGTCCAAGATAATAAACATGCAGCAGGGCCGCCGGGCCTTCAAGGTGGGCCGGCAACACTACGATGTGGGCAACGACCTGTATACCCGCATGCTCGACTCGCGGATGGTGTATACCTGCGGCTATTGGAAAAATGCGAAAACCCTCGACGAAGCCCAGGAGGCCAAGCTTGACCTGGTGTGCCGCAAAATCGGCCTTCAGCCGGGGATGAGTGTGCTGGACCTGGGCTGCGGCTGGGGCTCCTTTGCCAAGTACGCCGCTGAAAAATACGGGGCGAAGGTCACCGGCCTGACAGTATCGAAGGACCAGGTGGAGCTGGGCAACCGGAGATGTTCCGGGCTGCCGGCGGAACTCGTTTTTCAGGACTACCGCTCGGTGAAGGGCACCTACGACCGGGTGGTGTCGATTGGCCTGTTGGAGCACGTGGGCTACAAGAACTATGGGGAGTACATGGATGTGGTAAAACGTACTTTAAAGGACGATGGAATAGGCTTTATTCACTGCATCGGTAACAGCAACTCCTCATCCAGCTCCTCCAACGCCTGGACTAACAAGTATATTTTTCCCAACAGTATGCTCCCCTCGCTCTCTCAAATAAGCCGCGCCATGGAGGGACAGTTCGTACTGGAAGACCTGCACAACATTGGTGAACACTACGACCCCACGCTGATGGCCTGGTATCGCAATTTCGAGGCAGCCTGGCCTGAGCTGCGGGATAAATACGGCGACCGTTTTTACCGCATGTGGCGCTTCTATCTGCTGAGTTCCGCCGGAGGTTTCCGGGGCCGCAATATTCAGCTTTGGCAGATAGTTTTTACCAAGCGCGGCCGACCCCAGCCCGAATGCAGATTCAGCTGAGCAGGGTGGGGCGGCCCATATACACTTTGCGGAGTAAGATTCGATGAGTAAGGACAACTCGAAGGTTCATAGGGATGTGATAATAGTCGGGGCCGGCCCGGCCGGGACGAGCTGCGCCCGAAAACTGACCCGGGCGGGCTACGAGGTGGCAATTCTCGATAAAGCCAAATTTCCCCGGGACAAGCTCTGCGCCGGCTGGGTACCCCCCAGCCTTTTTCGGCGCCTGGGGATAGAGCCCTCGGAATACCCCGGAGGCCTGCGTGAGTACCGGTCCCTGCACTTTCGAATCAAGGGCTTTCCCCTGAAAGTTCCTACCCGCCAGTATGCTCTCCGGCGGATTGAATTTGACCACTGGATGCTGCAGCGCTCGGGTGCCGAGTTGTATCAACACCAAGTTCACAAGATTGAACGAGTAGACGGCGGCCTGAAGGTGGCCGAAGAGCCTCACAGAAAGCAAAAGAAAATTCATCCCGAGGCTTGTTTTTTGATCGACGACAGGTTTACCTGCCGCTATGTAGTGGGCGCCGGGGGAACCGGATGTCCGGTGGCCGCCTGGCAGCGGAAAATCGCCGGAATGAAGCGTTCCCGGGAGAGTTTGATTGTAACTCTTGAGGCGGAGTTTCCCTACCCCTTCAAAAACCGGGAGTGCTACCTGCGGTTCTTCGACCATCGCATAGTCGGCTATTCCTGGTACTTTCCCAAGGCCGACGGCTACCTGACCATCGGTATCGGGGGCAAGCAGGCTGCCCTGAGCCGCCGGGGAGAGACTATCCGTGAGCATTGGGACAAGTTTATCCAACACCTGGACCGCACCGATCTGGTAAAGGGCAAACCCTGGAAGAACCGGCCGGAAGACATCGAGACAGAAAGCGACGATCAGGAAAGCGGCGCTGAAGGCCCTCTGTCGCTCCCAACAGGCACTATCCCAACTCCGGCGGGCCATAGCTACTACCTGCGCAGCAGCGATGTGGCCACCCAGGAGCACCGTGCCGTTTCGGAGGGGCATGTGTTCTTAATCGGTGATGCCGCCGGTTTTGCCACCCTCGATATGGGCGAGGGTATCGAGCCGGCGGTCCATAGCGGGCAGCTGACCGCCCGGGCGATTATCGACGGTCGGCCCCTGCGCATCGAGCCGGTCAAACGGCGCAGCCTGCCGGATATTCTGCGCCCTGGAAGGTAAAGCGGCCGAACGCCCCGGCCCTCATTGATATACTTCTTTAATAATTGGCCCTGCTTTTAGCCCTGTTCAATTTTAGTACTGGCAGCTGCTTGATGTCCACAAGAAAGCATGCTATATTTTTTATTATGACCAAATAAATATATTGGTCATATGGTTCTATTGAAAAGATCCAAAAGACTTCACTACAAAAAGAAGGAGCTTTAATCGTGCCGACAGAGTTTACCGAACAGGAGAAACAGCGCATCCTCGAAACTCTCATTACAGAAGGACGACATCTGTTTTCCAAATACGGGCTCAAACGTACCGCCATTGCTGAGCTGTGCCGCGCCGCCGGCATCGCCAAGGGCTCCTTCTACGCCTTTTTCAGTTCTAAAGAGGATCTGTTTATGGCGGTGCTTGATCGGGAGGAGGAGTTTCGTCACCAGCTCTTAGAAGAAATATACCAGGAGACCTCGGACACCCGTAGCGCCCTCGAGCTGCTGTGTACGCGGGGCCTAAAGTTTGTAGAGCAGAGCGAGTTTTTGCAGCAGCTGTATATTGAGGACACCTACCCGCAGCTGATGCGGAAACTGGGCAAAGAGCGCCTGGAAGCCCACCAGCACAAGGACGAGCAAGAAGTCAAGGGATTTGTCACAGCCCTTCAACAGCAAGGGCTGCTCATCCAGGCCAAGCCGGAGGCGGTGGTCGGCCTGTTTCGGGCTATTTTTCTACTTACCCTTCACAAAAGGGAGATAGGCGAGGACATATTCGACGAGGTAATGGAGCTAACGGCCCAGGTGGTCGCCTCCGGCCTGAGCACTGGTCTGAACAACGGTCTGAACAACAGGCCTGACACAAATAAGGAGGCCCAACAGTGATTAGCGTACAAGAGCTCCGCTATCGCTATCCCCACTCAAAAACCGAAGCGGTGGCGGGCATAAGTTTTGAGGTTGCACCGGGGGAGATTTTCGGCTTTCTCGGACCCAGCGGGGCCGGAAAAAGCACCACCCAAAAGGTGCTGATAGGGCTTCTCCAAAACTATGGGGGCAGCAGCCTGGTCAAAGGCCGGGAGATCTCCGCCTGGGGAAGGGCCTATTACAGCCATATCGGGGTAGGCTTTGAACTGCCCAACCTGTACAGCAAATTTACCGCCCTGGAGAACCTTGATTTTTTCGCACGCCTCTATGACAAGCCCTGCGTCGACTCTCTGGAACTACTGAAAATGGTTGACCTCGAGAAGGATGCCCGCACCCGGGTGGCCGAGTTTTCCAAGGGTATGAAAATGCGGCTTAACTTCTGCCGCGCCCTGCTGCACGATCCGGAGATACTCTTCCTCGACGAGCCCACCTCCGGTCTGGACCCGCAGAATGCCCGCCGCGTTATGGAGATTATCCTTGCACAACGCAGCCGGGGAAAAACGGTATTTCTGACCACCCACAACATGACCGTAGCCGACGAACTGTGCGACAGGGTCGCCTTTATGGTCGAGGGCCGAATCCCGGTCATAGGAAGCCCCCGGGAACTGAAGATTCAACACGGCAAAAAGTACCTGCGGGTTGAAACCCGCCGGAACGGAAGTCTTGACCAGCAGGATTTCCCCCTGCAGGGAATCGGAGAGAACCGGGAGTTTTTGAGCTTGCTACAGTCACAGGATATAGAAACCATCCACAGCCAGGAGGCGAGCCTGGAGGATGTATTTATGGCAAGCACCGGCAGGGGGCTGGTATGAATGATTTTTTCATGAAAAAGTTTATGGAGAAGCGCGACAAAGGCCGAAACCCCTTCCAAAGTTTTTTTGCCCTGCTGCACCAGGATATCCGCTTTGAACTGCGCCACGGAATATATACGGTGTATGGAGTGGTCTGCGGGATGTACGTACTGCT
>CAZDFY010000103.1:0-11439 GCA_964504785.1 uncultured Sediminispirochaeta sp.
CGGTATATGTTTCATTGCTGCCGTGAATTGGTAATTCTATCATTTTTTGGCTCCTATACTCCTTTTGCCGGCGTACCGCTTTGCCGATATAATTGTGAAAAAATGCGCAGGGAGTCAACGCACAAGTCCCACAGCTTGTTTTGATTAAGTATAAAGGGTATATAAAAGCAAGACAAGTGGAAGAGGATTCGTCTAAAAAGAATAGCCCCCGCGGTTCAATCCTGCCCTTGAAATACCGGTATAGTGAAAGCCCTCCCACTTCTCAATACCTTTGGTAACATCAAGTGTGTGTCCTGCAACCGCATCATACAAAGCAAAAAGAGCAAGTCCGCGTGGATAAAAATTTAGGTTATTGCCGTAAAAGGTTTCAAAAAACAGGGTAATTTCTTGTGTATTTACTGTACACAGCCAATCCCAATACTGCTGTAGTAGATGAAGAAGATCAATACCTCGATAAAGGGCTGCTGAATCGCGAAGAAAGTTCATGGAAAGCCATCCTACTCGATTTGAAGCACCGGTGAGACCTGCATTCAATTGTCCTACTTCAGAGCTAATAAAGTCCGTATGTCGAGAACCGTATTTCGTGAGCGTACGTTTTAAAGCTGTTTGAATATCCTTCACAATCATATCTTTCGATATATCAATAGACATTCCAATCATATCCAATAGAAAAAGGCCGTTGGAAGAAAAAATATGAGAGGCGTCCCATCCATTGAGAACTCCATGAAGCTCTTTTCCGGTCCATGGATCAACAAGACCTTTCGCCGAGGAGGCACAATTTACCGCAAAATGATCTTCAAGCCATCCCTTATTTTTTATTGTATTCAGGGCTCGATTGCAAAAATCTTTATACACATCACTATTCATACCATCAATCATGCTCACCCCGGCAGTAAGCGCGGCAACCGCTTTTATTCCAAGATATACCTGTTGGTTACCAAACTGAATTGCCGGTGAAGCATCATCAATTGTATTACTACACCCGGTAGAAGGAACCCCAGTACCTTGTAGGTCAGTAGAGACAATATAGTCCATCAGGTTTATTATGATACCCCTCAATTCACTGCGAAGCTTCTCGTCCCCCGTTCTTTTCCAGTAGGCACATGCCATAAGTATGTAATTACAATTTTCCTCAACTTCCATTTGGTGAGGATAGTATTGAAGACCACAATTTAAAAATTGCCCGGTGTCATGAGAAAGATAACGACCGCAAAGTCTAGTATCTTCAGGAATATGAATAAAGTGTTTCCATTGTTTTAGTTCGAACTTGAGCAGTTGGGGCCATACTAGAAGATAGAAAGGGGTTTGACTGTACTCGACATCAACTGTAGAGGTAAAGTAACAACTTCCCTCCCATACGGCATACCATGGCTCACCATTTGGTCTTCTTACCATCCAGGTATTTATCAACCATGAATGAAAGGCATACGCACTTAGATGGGAGAAAGCTGATCCCAACTTATGCTCGTCACACAGACGATCAAACTCTTTAGAAAGATCACACAGTTTTTTTCTGTTGTTTGCCGCATATGCGACTACAGATTCAATATCAGTGAAATCCTTTGCATACCAAAATGAAGCAGATTCCCCATACACGGCCATAAGTGGTTCGTCCCACGAAGCCCAGATAGCTTCTATGCCCACAACTGACTCTCCCTGTGTGAGGTTAAAGGAATAACTTATTTTTTCTTCTGAGCAGTTGCCCCTTGAAACATGCAGTTTATCCTTCACATACACAGATTTCCGTATAGCCGGCTGGTTATCCTCGGCATATGTCCCATCTTCTGCAGGATAAGGCGCAAAAGCCTTATAACAGATATCATAAGTCCTTTCATTGCTGAGCTCGACATTAAAGGCACTACCTCCTAACTTCAATATCAGAGTCCCGGCGATATATTCATCCTCTTTTTGTCGGGTCCAACGAAAATCTCCTTTCAGTCGTTTCACCTTCATCGTAAGAAATAATACCGGAAGGGTTGAGGTGAGCAAATCGCCCGGATGAAAGGGAATTCTCACTGTAAAATCAACTTGTATACCATGCTCTGCAATAATACCCGTCAGATTGAAAGCCGTATGCATCATATCCTGTTCAACAAAGGAAAAGGGGAACCCTGTACTACTTAATGGTAACAGGTAAGTCTTACCATTTATTTGTAGTCCAGCTTGTATATCCAAAGGAATACCAGGGTGTTCCCCAAATCTGATAACATAAGCTTTTTGAGCACCGGGTTGAATAGCCATGCCTATACGTGAGCCGAACACAGCTATTGCATCACTTATTAATTGCATTGTGTACTCCTCGTTCTTGTAATAAAGGGGTATGTACCGGAGCTGACAATTCAAAGACAGCCCCTCCTTTCTTTCTGGTTATCACTTGTATATAGCCTTTGTGGGCTCGCATTATCCGATGGCTGTAGTTTAATCCAATTCCCCAGTGAGATATGCTGGTAGAACCGCTGTTCAAAGGACGAAAAAGATATCGGATATCTTTATGGCTAATTCCTTCTCCGCTATCTTCTATTACTATAGCCAGCCAAGGGTTTTCTTCAATAATGTCTATTTTTACTTTCGGTTCTCGTTTTGTATTACCGAGTGACGCTTGTACGGCATTGATACAGCAATTTCTCACTGCTTCACCAAACTTCTCTTTATCCACTTGAGCATAATAATGTGTGTCCGGGTACCGAAAAACTATGTTTACTTGAGGATATATATGACAAAGCTGCGATACTATTTCCTGTACCAGATAATTCATATCGATTAGCATATAATTCAAGTCAATAATAGTGGTACGGTCCAAGAAGTGTACAATTTTATCTAAAGAAGATTGGTACAACTCATCCTGCTCCTTAATTAGGTCTACAATTGGAGCACGATTTTTTATTGCTACTTTCTCAACCTCTTTTTTAAGGTCCTTTGAGATCAGTGTTAACGAGAAAAAATCATTTTTTAGAGAATGAAAAATAAAGCGAACTGCTTGATTTACTTTCTGCATTTTATATTCTTGATATTTAATCACTATAAGCTCTTTGAGCTCTACCCGGGAATATCTAAAAAGCGCGAACAAATTGAGTAACATAATAATTAATACAAGTAGAGGAAGGGTTGTTACATAAAACAGAGGAAGTTTATATTGCAGAGAAATGTCTATAAGCGCATACACATCCCTCTTTGCAATGAAATTCAATTTTATTGGATCAATAATAAAAAAAATAATGAACAAACCAGTGAAGCTTGCCGTTGTAGCAAAATAAGAAATTTGTTCGTACCGTCGTGCTCGTATCCTGCTTTTTCCGGCTGATTTTACAAGCAAAAGCACATGATGCACAATATAGAAAAGCAGTGCGAGGGAATTGAGGAAACACAATGCATAAAAAACTTGTAAACTAATTGAATTTGTATGCTGTTCAAACCATACATAAAGCTTCAAGCGGGCAGCTGTACTGTGTCCTATTCCATGTAAAAAGAGAAGGACTACACCTACCAATAAATTCCTAAAAGAAGGTACTTTTCGTTCATACACATAAACAAACAGAATAAGGGTAAGAATAAAGAGAATATCTACAATTGTATTAAATCTAATGATCTCATATGGGCCGTATCTAAAGTTAAAAACTTTGAGTGAGAACTGATAGTCAAATAAAAATAAAAAATAACCGGCCCGCTGATAATCTCCATATTTTGCTACAAGCAAAGTGACGGAAATTACTTTTACAGCGGTAAGAAGTGCAACGAAGAACAGGAGCCAATTGTATAGACGTTTTGGATTTTTGAACATGATAATGAGTGAGAACAGCAGGAGTATTAATATGGTGTAAAACATAGAATCTCACTCTATCAACAAGTTCAGTAATCTTTTAGCCTCTTGCACAATTCTTTCGAGGTATTTCACATCTACATCATCTTTTCCTGCTACCACCTCATAACCTCCCTGCGCATACGCTTCCTCCGTTGGTATGTACCCTACCCAGCCGTTTGTATTTGTAGCAATAAGTGTCTGTTTATACGGAGAGCTTTCTCGTATTCTCAGCCCTGCCTCGGTGAAACACTCCGCTGCAACCGCAACAAATGCAATTTCCCCGCAGGTAAAAGTAGTTATCGGGATGTCATCATCATCTGCATGATCACTTTTTAGTTCTGTGCTAGTATAACTGATGTGCTGTGAAGAATTATATGTTCGCTGTGCAAGTGCTGCAACCACACTATACGCAACAGCACCGCCGATTACATCCAGGGCTTTTATGTTCTCCTGAGTAGCAATGAGGGGTTGGGTGTCGCCACATGCTCCAAGTAGAAACATAGCACGGGTCCCATCACCAAGGGTCTCTTCAATTTTTGAGCGGGCATAACCTGGATAATCGGCACTGACAAGACGGCTGTGTTTACCCATCACAACAGGATGGAGGGCTACATTAAAAATAACAATTCTGCTGGGATTAAAGGGGTGTAGATATGTATCGAAGGACTGTTGCTCCTGCGCCTCTATCATTACTACTGGTATTTCATCATCCACCAGGCCATCTACCGTCGCACCCGGCTGCTCCCATAAACTGAAAAAATTTCGAACATCACCCTGTTCATCAACACTTCTTCGGTTGAATCCTACCGATGTACACCCAGTAGTATAAGAGCACGCGCAGGGAGTTTTTTTTAAATGGGCCTCTCCTGCTGAAGATATCATCATTTTCGTCACGAATTCCATATACTCTTCACATTCATGCTGGAAGCGTATATATGGACTGCTTTCATCATTAGAAATCTCTTCCCAGGGGTTTTCGGTGATCGGACCAGAGTGTGTATGTGAGGCGCTTATGATTATTTGATTTTCAGGAACACCTAACACAGGGGAGATGCGTTCACGCATTCTCCTCACCCGTTCATTACTCAATATACATAAGTCAACAGTTATCAAAATAAACTCACTACTATCATCGGCGAGAGAAAGTGCTCTTACGTAAAGATTATCATTGACACCACTTGGTACACCGCCATAAGTAAATCTGTGTTCGTAGCCTTCTAACGGCAGGTTATTTGGAGGGGTGATATCCGCTTCATGATACCCAAAACTAGTCATTATGCTCCTCCCTGTTCTGCTCATTTAAATCCCTTAGTAAATCTATCGCCTGGTACTGTTGTAATTGTTTGATCACATCCTTTAAGCGATTTTTCTTGAACTTTTTCAGAATATTACTCACATGGGCTCTTATAGTTGTACGTTCTGTAAAACGCTTTTGTGCTATCTCGTTGTAACTGTTTCCTTCCGCATATAGAGTAAGTATATCAAGCTCGGTCCTTGTTAAGGCGCTCATCATGTGCACGATAAAACTAACCTGCTTTTGGCGTACTCTTATCCGTGCGAATTCGGCCTTCATTTTTGTTGCTACCTCATGCCGCATTGTTGCCTTCCCCCTAAATGCATCCCGCAACGATTGCACAATAACCTCTTCAGGTTCAGTTTTAAGAATATAATCAACTATACCGGTCTCAAAAGATTTAAATATAAGATCTTCTTCCTTATGAATTGTGAGCATTACAATACACATCTGTGGAAAAACTTTGAGGACTTCCTCAGCCGCAAGAATCCCGTCATCATCCTGCTCCATTTGTATATCTAGCATCATTACATCAGGTTTGTACTGTAGTGCTGCAGATACCGCCTCCCGCCCATTTGAACATGATGCTACCACTTCCATGTCCGGCTGTTGATCGAGCATGCGTTCAAAGTACTGTCTCAAACGAGGCACATCATCAGCAATAATTATTTGAATTGGTTCTTGTTCTTCCATCGCTTCATATTTACTCCATTATTATGGAAGGGTAATCTGTCCACCGCTTTTCGACGATTCTAGAATAGATTCCATAACCCTTACAATGTGTAAAGCCCTATGCGCATCCGCCTTATAGGATGTTTCATTTTTAATGCCTTTACACATATCGGCTATACCGACCCCCCGATTATTATCCTGATATATACCTACAGGATCTACAACTTCCCATTCCTCCCTCCCGGAGACATACAGTTCAAGAGGTCCTCCAAAAAAGTTTGGGTCAGGTAACTTCAACGTCCCGTGAGTCCCATATATCTCTATGTGCGGTAAGTGCGTATTCCACACATCAAAACTCATCAACATTGTTCCGAAAATTTTCTGGTTACATGTTAATAATGATTGCACATGTGTTGCAACTTCGACATTAATCGATGTTCCGGCACGTGGTCCTGTCTTAATTATTCGTTTTTCAGAACCTTTTTTTGCTACAGCACACACATGTGTTATCTTGCCTAAAAGCTCAACCAGAGCGCTTAAGTAGTATGGCCCCATATCAAACAGTGGCCCTCCGCCTTTTTTGTAATAAAATTCAGGGTTCGGATGCCATCTTTCGTGGCCAGGACAGGTCATTGAAGCTATAAAGGAGGTCGGCTCACCTATTTTACCAGATTCAATTATCTTTTTTGCAGTCTGACACGCTGCACCGAGAAATGTGTCGGGAGCGCACCCAATTTTTAGGCGTTTCCACTCCGCTAACTGAATAAGTTTTTGGCCCTCCTCACTCGTAAGGGCAATAGGCTTTTCCGAATACAGGTGCTTCCCTGCTTCTAGTATCATTGTAGAAACTTTTACATGAGCACTTGGGGGAGTAAGATTGATTACCAAATCAATAGTCTCATCAGCTAAAAGCTCCTCTATATGTACAGCGTTACCAATCTTAGTTTCATCACACCGGGTTATCGCCGAATTCATATCTTTATCGGCGCAGCCCACTATCTCGAACTCTTCAAACCTCTTTGAGTTTTCAAGATAAGTGCTACTAATAGACCCACAGCCAATAACTCCTACTCTCATGACAATTCACCGGCGGACTTGATACAAATACTGCTAATATTTGCAAGCTCCTGTTCACTCCAGTCCGGCTTCACACTAATACACACAGTACGTGAAAGAAGATTCAAGCTTTTTGGACAACTGTCGCTTTTAAGTTCCATTTGGCGGCCTCGATTCTCTTTCATAAGATATGGATTAAAATAATCGCTAGGACCTCCTCGCTTATTAAGTATGGGAGTCCAATTCTTATACACATGCTTATCACTATCAATTGGGAGCCACCCGAAAGGACCAATTTTTTCAGAAAAGACACGAGCTTGTGATTCATTATTGAATAGAAAACAAATGGTACTGCCACAATCACCTTCAATGTCATATGAAGGTATTGTTTCAAGAGGAACAGAATCCTGGATTGCTTTTTTTTTGGCTCGTAAATCATACAAAATAGTTTCAAGACGGGAATGTTGCACACGTAATATAGCACCTGTAATCTCACTTATACGGTGCTGATTACCTGTAAATACAGGCACTGACAGTTCAGAGGCATATGGTCTAAAAGCTGTGCCTCCGTCATGATATATAAGGGCCCGTTCGTATATATTTCGATTATCAGTTACTAATGCACCCCCCTCTCCAGCTGAAAGAATTTTGAAATGGTTAAAACTAAAAGTACCTGCATCACCAATTGAACCAAGTCTTTTTCCATTATATCCCCCGCCATCGGCCTGACACGCATCTTCGAGGACCATAAGATTATGTTCTTTGGCAATATGAATGATCTCATCCATATTGCAGGGAAATCCATTGATATGCACCGGTATAATTGCCTTTGTATATTGAGAAATTTTCTCTCGTATGCTCTCAGTATCAATAGTTAGACTTTCATCTATTTCAGCTACTACCGGAATAGCCCCTACCGCAAGAACGGCAATACCTGTCGCCATAAAGGTATAAGAGGGGATGATCACCTCATCGCCAGGCCCAACTTCCATGCCAACCAGTGCTGATATAAGTGCATTTGTACCTCCGGAAAGGGCCAAACAGTATTTAGTTCCAATAGTGTATGCCCACTCCTTTTCAAATTGCTCCGCTTCCTTAAAAGGGGCATCTATACGAAATAGATAACGACTCTCAAATACACGCTTGACTGCTTCCAGCTCCTCTTGCCCAATTCTGTACATATTTTTTTCTCCTTACGATTTATTCTTTGATGGCACCCTTAGTCAATCCTGAAATAAAGTATTTACTCATACTAAAATAGAGAATAACCATCGGGACAATCGACATCATTGACCCTGAAAGCATAAGATTCCAGGATGAAGCTACTTGCCCGGAAGTCTTGAGACCGACCACTGCCACTGTTAAGGTCTTCAATTCCGGTTTTGACATTGTAAAAACCAAGGGCAAAAGATAGTCGTTCCAAGTCTCTCCAAATGTGAGTAAACAAATAGTAGCAAGAATGGGTTTAACCAACGGCAATATTATGTTCCAATATATTCTGAAGAAGCTGCAGCCATCCATAAATGCTGCTTCATCAATAGATTTTGGAATAGAGTCTATATAGGATTTTGCCAAAAAAATCATGGTCATATTAACGGTAAAAACCCGTAAAATCACATATCCCGAAAGAGAGTTATTTATACTCAAAAATCTTGCAACTTGAATTTGGGGGTAAATCATAATAGGTCCCCAACTTAAAAACATTGTTGCAATAAAAAGTGAAAAAATTATCTTTTTACCTAAAAATTTTCCTCTGGCGAAGGCATACCCCGACATAGTTGAAACCACTAGTATACCTGCAATTGTCAAAGCGGTCACGTAAAGACTGTTAAGGGTATAACGTCGAAAATTAGCAATATTCCAAGCCTTTATATAATTCTCATAATTAAAACGTTCAGGAATAACCTGTGCACCCCTAGTAAGTATTTCCATATTGCTTTTAAAAGAAGCAAAAAAGGTGATTAGCAATGGAAATAAAAAGACAGATGTAACCATTATGAGAAATATAAAAATAATAACTTTTTGCAAGTTTATTTTTTTCACAGCTCGTTACCCTCTTTAGTAGTCACTAAGTAGACAACAGTTATCACACCAATGATTAGAGCTGAAACACTTCCTGCAGTAGCAGCGTATCCCATCTGCGGAATTCGAGCTCCCTGAGAAAAGAAATATTTAAACACAAAGGTCATCATGTTTTCAGATTTTCCTCCGGGGGCTCCGTTTGTAAGTACCAGAGCAAGATCAGCAGATTTTAAAGTTCCTATAATCGCCAAAAGAGTGATAACCCGCGTCATAGTTTTCAAGATAGGTAATGTAATACGGAAAAACTGTTGTTGAGAGTTCGCACCGTCTATGGCAGCACTCTCATAAAGTTCGTTTGGGATACTCTGCAATGCTGTTAAGAAAAAAACCATGTTTATACCCACACACTGCCATACTGATGCAATCATTATTACCGATAATGAATGCCATCTAGTACCAAACCAATTAATCTGAGATTCACTAATATTAAGCATCATTAGGATGTTATTTACTATTCCTTCATAGGAGGCAAATAAAAACGAAAATATAAGTGCAATTATTACCGGGCTGAGAATATACGGCATAAAAATCACAACCCGAAATACATTTGCAGACTTCATTTTACTGTTAAGCAAAACCGCAAGAATTAGCGCTACCGGCAATTCAACTAATAGCTTGGCACTTATAATGAAAGTATTCACAACCGCAGTCCAATAATTAGGATCACGGCTGAAAAGCCTTATGTAATTTTCTATTCCTACAAAAACTGTTTCTCCGCCGATCTTTTTTGTAAAGGAAAGTACAATCACATACCCAATAGTATAGAAACTGAATATTAATAAACCAGCAAATGAGGGTAAAACCATGAGAAAGGCCTGACGGTTGTGCTTTTTATACTGTTGAATAGCCGACACAGATGCCTCCTGAAAGATGAAATACAGCCGTCCCTTATTAAGCAAGGGACGGCTGATACTCTTATTCTGCGAGGGTAGGTTTATAATCTTGAATTCGGTAATCCGAAATTTCTAAAGCACCTTCATTTATTGCCTGTTCTAGTGCCGCATTGTACGCTTTATTCGCTCTTTCTACCGCCTCATCAACCGAATATTCACCGGCAACTGCATTGTAGAAAATCACATCAAAGGTATCTCCTTCTACTCTTACGCTCGGAACCACAGGGTATACTTTATTGTTTGTCACATCTGAAAACTCTGCAAAACCCATAACATCCGGAGCTTTCGCATTTTTCGCAATAGTAGGGTTAACCGGAATATTCTTTGCTGCCTCATACTTCATTGTAACTATACCGTCACTATTGAGCCATTTGTATACTTCCCATACTGCTTTTTTCTTTTCATCAGGAATATCACTTCCCAACCACCATTCTCCTTGCGATACAAGTTCACTCTTATATTTGAAGCCGGTCTCCTCAGGAACCGGAACTTCAGTAATTCCCATATCGATCTTTACCGGAAATTGATCGTTAAATACAGCAACATCCCAAGAAACAGCAAACATCATTCCAACGTTTCCTTCGGCAAACTGGGCTCTGGCGGTATCATTATCAAGCCCCTCCGCACCGGGGAATAGACTTTTATCTTTCTTCAGCTGAACAATCATTTCGGTATATGGTTTTAAGGGTGAAAAATCAAATTTACCTTCGGCATAATCAAATTCTCTTCTTCCAAATCCTCCACCAACAGTATAAGTTCCTGCCCATGTCCAGAAACCTTCTCCCCACTTAAAGGGAAGTGCAACCCCAAACTTTTTACCACCTGATTTATCAGTGATTACCTTTGCATACTCAACTATGTCTTCATAAGTCCTTGGTGGTTTTTCAGGGTCAAGCCCAACGGCTTCAAACAGATCTTTGTTATAAACCATACGCATGGTGAAGGCAAATTGTGGTATAGAATATACTTCACCTTGATATGCAGTTACATTATTTATGTCTACATCAAAGGGAAAGTTTTCTACCCATCCTTCATTATCAAAACTGGTCAGGGGTTGTATTACTCCTTTGTTTACCCCGGCACTAATCGATTCTTCAAGATTCATAATATCTGGACCATTACCGGATTCGAAAGCGATAGTATAAATATCGATAAAATCATCACCATAAATCTGATAATCAATCTCTATACCCTTTTCTTTTCCCTCGTTCTGATTAAACTTTTCGACTTGCCTCACCATCAAGTCCTTATCATGGCGATTTCGTGTCCAGACATTTACCACGGTTTTGTCATCCGACTGTCCTTCTTGACTTCCCCCTGCAAAGATCCCTAGTACAGGAAGAAGAAACACAATAAGTGTAATGCACATAATTTTCTTCATTGCATGCCTCCTCTATTGGTGAGATGCTACCACGGTTTTTTTAAACCCGGCAGTACCATTTTTTTTAAACATTCTAGGGGCTTGTGAAAAAATATTTTTTACGAGGGGTCTTCTATTTTTTTAGTAATTTTATTGATAACGGCACTTGAATTCCTCATGTGGGGGAATAATTACCAGCTCGTTACCCACAAAAGGCCGGCACTTCAGCCAACCTGGAGCCTGCGGGACTGATAAAACAAATACGCAATCTCAAAAAACTGGG
>CAZDFY010000104.1:0-11137 GCA_964504785.1 uncultured Sediminispirochaeta sp.
AAATACTGGTTGCAACGGAGAACACCCACAAAATGGAGGAGCTGTCGGTCATATTCGACGGACACAGGCTGCTTACCCCGAAGGACAAAGGCATTGACTACAGCTTCGAGGAAACCGGCACAACTTTTCTGGCCAACGCCAAGGGTAAGGCAATGGCCCTGTTCGAACAAGCGGGCGAACCGGCCATCGCCGACGACTCCGGTCTGGTAGTCCCCGCCCTGGGAGGCGAACCCGGCGTATACAGCGCCCGCTATGGCTCCCCCGGCGGAGGAGTCAAGCTCGACACTTCGGCCCGCAATCAATACCTCCTCGACAAAATGGAAGGAATCGAGGACAGACGGGCATTTTTCGTCTGCTGCATGGTGCTGGTACTCTCGCCGGAGCGCTTCTTTATAGCCCAAGAAACACTCCCCGGCTCAATCACCCACGCCCCCCGGGGAACAGGGGGCTTCGGCTACGACCCGCTCTTCTACCTGCCCGACTATCAGAAAACCGTGGCAGAGCTGCCGGAAACTGAAAAAAATAAAATCAGCCACCGAGGCCTGGCGGGAATCCGCCTGCGCGCCGTGCTGGACTCACTCCAGAGGAACACACCGACAAAAAATAAGTAAAGGAAAATTATATGGCACCCAACAACACCGACAATAATTCCAACACCAACAAGGCGAATGCTGCCGCAAAAAATAAAAACAGCGACAAAGGGAAAGCTGCCGACAACAACTCCAACAGCGCCGACCGCATCCTCGAGAGGCACGAAATCCCCGACGAATACAAGTGGGATCTCTCCAAGCTCTACCCCTCCGACAAGGAGTGGGAGAAGGGCCTCAAAGATCTGGAAGCCCGCATCGAAGGGGTCCAGCAGTTCCAGGGCACCCTCGAACAGTCCGTGGCCCAGCTCAAGCAGTGCCTCGACTACCTCAACGACACTGAAAAGCTGGAAGAGCGGCTGGGCTACTACGCCCACCTGCGTACCACCGAAAACGTCGGCAGCAGCGAGCACCAGGAGCGATTCGCCCGCTACATGCAGGTAGCCACTCGGCTCTCCGCAGCCACCAGCTATTTCACCCCCGAAATTCAATCCATCCCCGACCAAACCATGGAACAGTACCTGGCCGCCCCCGAGCTGGACAACTATAACATCATGCTGCGCAAACTCCTGCGCTTCAAACCCCACATCCTCAGTCAAAAAGAAGAAAAACTGCTGGCCCTCCAAGCCGAAGCCCGGCAGGCCCCGGAAAAGGCCTTCTCGTCACTCACCAACGTCGATTTCGACTTCGGCAGCATCACCACCCCCGAGGGCCCAAAACCCCTCAGCCAGTCCACCTTCAGCTCCTTTATGATCAACCCCTCACGCCAAGTCCGCCGCTCCGCCTACGAGCGGTTCTATGAAGTATACAGCGGCCACAAACACAGCTTGGCAGCCCTCTACGACGGCAGCGTCCAGGACGACATCTACCGCTCCCGGGTGAGGGGCTACGAGTCGGCCCGGCAGATGGCCCTTTTCCCGGACAAAGTACCCGAGAGCGTCTACGACAACCTCATCAATGTCGTCCACGAAAACCTGCCCGCCCTGCACCGCTACTATGACCTGCGCCGCCGCGCGCTGGAACTCGACACACTATCCCACTACGACGTATACGTGCCGATAGTACCCGAAATAAAAACCAACTACCCCTACGATCAGGCCGTGGACACCGTCATCGAAGCCCTGCACCCCCTCGGCGAAGAGTACCAAAACACCCTCCGCAAAGGCCTGCTCGGCAGTTGGGTCGACCGCTACGAAAACAAAGGAAAACGCTCCGGCGCCTTTTCCGCCGGCAGTTACGTCGGCGACCCCTACATCCTGCTCAACTACAAGGAGGATGTGCTGCGCGACGTCTTTACCCTGGCCCACGAGGGCGGCCACTCAATGCACTCCTGGTACAGCGCCCGCAACAACCCCTTCCCCCACTACAACTACACCATCTTCGAAGCGGAAGTTGCCTCCACCTTCAACGAACAGCTCCTGGCCGACCACCTCCTCGAGCACGCCGACAACCCGCGCATGCAAGCCTACATCATCAACAAGCTCGTCGACGACTTCGTAGCCACCATTTTTCGTCAGACCATGTTCGCCGAATTCGAACACCAGGCCCACCACATGGTAGAAAAGGGCCGCCCCCTCACCGTCGACTCTATCCGTGCCACGTACCGCGATCTCCTCACCCGTTACTTCGGCCCGGACGTCCACCTCCCCGAGCCGGCCGACATCGAATGCCTGCGCATCCCCCACTTCTACCGCGCCTTCTACGTCTACAAGTACGCCACCGGCCTCTCCGCCGCCGTCTCCCTCTCCACCCGGGTCACCTCCGGCGGCCCGCAGGAACGCAACGACTACCTCGCCTTCCTCAAATCCGGCGGCAGCCGCTACCCCCTTGAGTCACTCCAACTCGCCGGCGTCGATATGAGCTCCCCCGAACCCATCCGCACCGCCATGCAGAATTTCAGAGAACGTCTCACTCAGCTGGAGCAATTAATAATGTAACTTCTATAAAAAATTTGCATAGGGTGAGGACCGCATCCACGCGGGCGGTCCCTGCGGTCCTATGAACGCCGAGGCCGGTTTGATACCCGGCGCCCGGCTGCCCTCATATCCCTTCTGTACCACGCCTCAGGCCGCGACTAGGGTTACACTCTTTAAGCCGAGGCTTTCCGCCGGTTGCTGCAGCCCTACTTCTCCGAAGCGAGGGCAAAGCCCTTCATAAAGCTCTCCTGCATCACGAAGAACACAATCAGCGGCGGCAGCATAGTAATCATTACTCCGGCCATGATAACGCCCCAGTTATTCATAGCCTCGGCCTGAATCAGCATCTTCACACCTATCTGTACTACCCGCATGTGTTCACTGTTGGTGGCCATCAGCGGCCATAAGTACTGGTTCCAGATGTAGATGAACTCGATTACCGTCAGCGCACCGATCGAGTTCTTCGAAAGCGGAATGAGAATCTGGAACAGATAGCGCATGGGACGGCAGCCGTCCATTTTAGCTGAGTCGAGCAGTTCTACCGGTATGGTGCGAAAGCGCTGTACAAACAAAAAAGTACCAGTGGCGCTGGCCAGAAATGGAAATATCAATCCGGAATAAGTATCGATCCAGCCGAAGCCGCTTACTATTTCGAACAGTGCTACAATTCGCACTGGGATCGGCAGCAGCAACGTTATAAGAACGATAAAGAATAGTGCGTTCTTACCTTTGAACTCGAAATGGGTAAATGCAAAAGCGGCCAACAGACTAAGAGCGATTTTACCTACCGTAACTGCAATCGCAATTATTGTCGAGTTCAGCATCATGCGCCCGAGAGACACACTCTCCCAAGCGGTAGCGTAGTTGGCAAAGTGACCGGCCGGAAGAATCCGGGGTGGGGAGGAGTAGACTTGCGCCGGCGTCTGGGTGCTTATAATAAAGGAGAGAATCACCGGCAGACTCACTACCAGGATAACCAGAATTATAGCGGTATGAAGAAAAAAAGTTTGTCTCTTTGATCTAATCATTCCAATCTCCTATTGGTAATAGACCCGTTTTCCGGTAGTCTTAAACTGAACGAGGGTGAGCAACACAACCAGCGTAAAGAGTATAAGACTCTCTGCGGCTGCATATCCGGTTTTGGCGTTCACGAAGAAGTCTCGGTACAGCTGATAAATCAATATATTGGTGGCATTGGCAGGTCCGCCCTCGGTGAGGACATCTATTAGACCGAACGAGCGGAAATATGAGTAGATGATATTCATAACCAGCAAAAAAAAGGTAGTCGGCGAGAGCATTGGAAAGGTGATGTGGATAAACCTTTTCACCGCGCCGGCCCCATCGATCTGGGCCGATTCTAGGGCTTCCTTTTGTACGTTTTGTAAGCCTGCTAAAAAGAAAATGATGTTATACCCAAGATTTTTCCAGGTTGCCGCGGCAGTGACCACTACAAGGGCCAGTGTCCCGTTTGTCAGCCAGGGCGGGTTTATACCAGTTATAACTTCGAAAAAATGGTTCAAATACCCATTCGCAGGATTGAACAGGAACCGGAATATTGCGCCTGAGATGGCAGGAGAGAGCGCATATGGCCAGATCAGCAGAGATCGATATACCTTGATTCCTTTGATATTCTGATTCAGCAGCACTGCAATCAGCATAGAGATTGTGAGCCCCACAATTACAACTGCAACCGAAAATACCAAAGAAGAGGTAAAACTCTTGATATACACCTCATCGGTAAATAGTTTCACAAAGTTGCCGAACCCGGCGAAAATCTTCTTCATACCAAACGGGTGCACCTTGTAAAAACTGAGCCGAAAGGTCTCCAGAGCGGGATAGAAAAGAAAAATAATCAATACCACAAAGGTCGGCAACAGCAGTAGGTAGGGAAGCCATTTTTCATGAAAATAAGACCGCATCACAATTCCCCTCTTTGTTAAATAGCGGGCGGCTCACAATGCCGCCCGCACTCATTTTGTAATAATAGTTACTTATTCGTTTTTTTATTCAACCAGCTCGTTCCACTCCTGCATGGATTCAGTGGTTTTTTGAGCTGCTTCATCCAGAGCCGCTTCAATACTCATCTCATCGGCATACACTTTCTGTATAGCCGTTTGTACCAGGTTACGGGCTTCAGGAAACACACCCATCAAAGCGCCTGAAGTATTTACAGTGTACGGGCTTTCCAGCAGCTGATCGAATGCAGTCCGAAAGTTCGGATTCTCTTCGAACCACCCTTCTTCCTCGAGTTTTTCCATGGCGGTTTTTCGGACAGGAAAATACCCAGTGCCCTTGTGCCAGCGCATCTGCGGTTCGTCGCTGGAGATGTATTTCACCAGCTTCAGAGCTGCCAGCAGCTCTTTGTCGGGCTGGTTATTGGTAATCCACAGAGATCCACCACCGATTGCTACGCCGCCGTCTGCACCTTCTGGTCGCGGGATAAAACCAGTGCCCATTTCCCATCCTTTTTCTGCCAACAGCCCGGTCAGTTGGTTTACGTCGGAAGTGGAAGACATGACCATGGCAACCTCTCCGGAACCAAATGCGGCACGGTGGTTCTGCCAGCCGGGACCTACATCGAGGAAAAGACCGTCTTCTTCCATTCCAGTCCACCACTCGAGGATTTGTTGCCCAGCATCGCCGTTGAATACCGCCTCTGTCGGCAATACGCCCTTGCGTCCGTTGTCATTGTTCACAAACGGCTTATCCATCAGGCAATGGAACTGCTCGAAGTACCAGCTGTGCAGGTTCCAGGTGAGCGGCGCCTTCAGTTCGGGAATTTCCTGTTTCAGGGTCTTTGCATATTCCACCACTTCCGCAAATGTCTTCGGCGGTTTCTCGGGATCCAGTCCAGCCATCTCGAACATACTTTTGTTGTAGTACAGCAGCGGAGTCGAAGAGTTAAAGGGCATGGAGTAGTGCTTTCCATCGACTATGTAGTAGCTGTGTGCCGGTGAAAAGAAATCGTCCCAGTTAATGGGTTCCCAATCGGTAAGCTCATGAATCGGAGTGATGATTCCACTGTGCACCATCTGCAAAGTGCCGATTTCATACAAATGAAATACATGCGGCGCGTTGCCGGCCTTCGAGGCGGCTTTCACTTTATTGAGCGTGTCGTTGTAGGATCCGGTGTACTGCACTTCTACAGTAATGTTGGGATTCTCGTCCATAAAGTCGTCTACAATCCCCTGGATCAGTTCTATGCGCGAACCTCCCATCGCATGCCAGAACTGAATCGTCACCGGTTCGGTGATTTCAACCATCTCCTTTTCTTCGGCAGCTTCCTCCTGTTGACCTCCGGCAAACAGCGGTGCTGCAAGCAGCGCTACTACGATTACGAACAATGTAACCTTTTTCATACAGCCTCTCCTTTTGAAAGTTTTTTGTGATTGATAAATTTGCCGTTTAACAATAAACTAACAAATTCCTAACACTATTAATTAAACGCCTAGTTTTTGGATTTGTCAAATTTTTCTAGGAAACAACGTCCTATGCAAAAGTGGCTAAAAATATTTCTTCTACTCCTTATTCCCCTCATTCTTCTGTTAAGCTGCATCCATCATAAGCACAATAAATCTGAAGCTAAATCTGCCCCGGCCTCTCGGCCGCCGTCTCTCCTCCAAACAGAAATGGAAATAGAGGCGGCAATGAAAACGCTGCCAGCTAAGACATTCGCCGAATATCTCAGTTACGCACATCCGGGTCCGATTATTCCGGGGTTATTCCAGGGGGCAATCCCCCAGGGGCTGGCCTACCTGCCGCAAGCCAACCGGTTTTTGGTTTCCAATTATATGTTCGACGGGCGAACCGCTGCGCTTACCCTCATCGCCGCCTCGCCAATACAGGAAGATACCCAGGAAACCCGTCCCAAAACAATATGGATATACAACCATGATGGGAGCAGGCATAGGGGACATATGGGCGGGGTTGCCGTTTCAAAAAGCACTGTCTGGATAGCCTCAAGTGCTCATTTCTATCGAATGTCGTTGTCAGACATCCTGAACGCCGAAAATGGGGCCGACCTCAAACTGCCGAAACCTCTGAGCACCGAAGTAACCTGCTCTACCGCCGCTTATTCGCAAGGAGTGCTGTATATCGGGGAATTTCGCAGCAGTGACGGCAGCTACTCGACACCAGAATCTCATGCTTTCTCAGGTGGAGACGGCCATCAGAACCAGGCACTGATGGCTGCATTCAAACTTGATGGTGCAACTGATCCACTATCTCCTTTACGGATTGATGAGTCACAGATAGATGAAACCTATGTATATCCGGACTTTTTTATTTCCATACCCGATGAAGTCCAGGGCGCCGCCTTCATCCGCGATCACATCGTACTCAGCCGGTCCTACGGAAGAACCAACAACAGCCGCCTCTCTGTGTACAAGTCGCCGTTAAACGAAACACCGGATCATATCTTCACTTTTCCAAACGGGCGGACCGTACCGGTATTTCTCCTTGACGATACCCGTCACTACAACACAATTTCTTCCCCACCGATGACGGAAGGAATAACTATTTTTACCGACACACTTGCATTATTATTTGAATCCGCTGCTGACAAATACCGGTGTACATCCCGTTATCCCCAGGACAGAATCCACATCATCTCGGCTGAAATTACTAAAGAAAATTAGTCTGTACGGTGTTCTCAGCTTTCCTGTTACTCCTCCTCTAAGCCCCCAAGCAGATACTCCAAATGCTCAAACTCTGCCCCACTGGCAACTGTAAACTCAAGAAACTCCCCACCTAAAAACCGCAGCTCATCTCCAGCCCGATGGGCAAACATTTCAATACCGATTTTACTGGGGACCGTATCGAGGCGGTGTTTGATCATGTTGGCACTTATAAAAATCGGCACCCACCGGTACATCTCCAGCGAATCTGGGACCGGCTTCAGCCCACTGCGCTTCACTGCCGCCAGCCCCTCCCGAATAGCCTTAATCATCAGCTTCAGCAAATCTCCCCGTCCCGACAGCCGGTCCAAAGTCCCCCCGGCATACTCCAGCGCAGCCAACATCGGCAGGCGGACCAATGCCTGACTTAAAAACACACTCTCCATCGACTCGGCGTGATGCACCGGAATACCAGAATCATTAAGCCCGCGGCATATCGCGGTCTGCTTTTCCGGAACCGGCCCCCGCAAGGCTCCGACCGTAATCCCCCAGGGCTCGGTGTCCTTCTCTCCGCGCTCGCAAAACTTCACCAGGGCACCCTGATCGTCCTTATCCAAAACCGCCGACATCCCGGGAAAGCCGAACAACACCCTCTCCGGCCCCAGTGCTTCGGCCCAGTCACCCATACCGCTTACATAACTCCCAATAAAAAAAAGCGGCACTCCGGCAGCACCTTCATGGTCCCCCTCAGCCGTTTCAACCGCTTTGTCCTCCGTAAGGACATCCGCAAGCTGATGCGCCCGTACCGCCGAAATAAGGACATCAAAATCTCCGATAAGTTCCTCCTCAACCGGAAGATCCGCCGACACTATCTCTCCGCTTATTACATCCTTAAGCCGTAATCCGTCTCTTCGAATCTCCTTCACCCGCTTCATCCGGTCATGCAAAACCACCTCGTGGCCCCCTGCATTAAGCTTGTATCCCAAATAACTGCCGAGCGCTCCAGCTCCGATTATACCAATGCGCATCTTATCTCCCCTCTCTTGCTCTTGTATTGGTCTTTTATTGATTCAGATACTCCAAAATGACTCGCCATTCTGCCAGCTTATCCTGCCATTTTTTGTGCCCCTTCGTCGGAATCGGACTGCTTGAAGGCAGGCGGATAAAAGAACACCTCTGCATGACATCCGGCACCTCACCTCCGTACAAGCTTCGCATCCCGCGATAAAACCCCTGCTCCGCCTTACGCCCGTTAAACACTACCAATCTGATGCTCGGCCTGCGTCGCAACAAGCCCACTACGTCATTCGGCTGCTCCTCCCGAATAGCCTGGTCCAGGCTCCCTTCGCGGCGGCAGCTATCTATTGAATCCCACAGGGCAATCCCCGCTTCCCGAAGCACCGCCGTGCGCTTCTGATACTCCTGGGGCAAGGGGAGATCGAGAAGCGTACATATAATCCGCCAAAAATGATTTTGGGGATGGCCGTAATACTGCTGCAGCTCCAGCGATCTTACGCCGGGCATGCTCCCAAGAATTAAGACCCGTGGTTCTTCACCGATAATTGGAGGAAACCCATGCAGCTCTTCTTTTGAGGAGGTACTGTCTTTTTCATTCGCCATTTTCACCCATCCTAAACTCGTAAGTCCCACTATTCTTCCATATAGAATCAAGCCGCTCACCGGCTTTAAAGCATTTGTTCAAGAAAGCACCTTCACTTTTTTCTCCGGTGTGTCGAATCGAACTCTCCTGGCACAAAGGCTTTTTGTAGCCCCCAGTTTTCAGTATCCTAATGAGCCGATGCCAATCTACAGTGCCCCTAAACGGGGGCAAGTGGGAATCCCTATCCCCCTCATTATCATGTAGATGAAGCGCCGCAATTCTGCCCGGCCCCTCTTTTGCATCTCTTTTTACCATTTGCTCAAGCAGTTCCAAGCCGTTTCCCGCCAAATTTCCGTGCCCTGAATCGTAGCAAATTCCTAAAAACTCCGGCGAATACTCCCCACACAACTTCAACAGTGACTCCATGTGCCCCTTTGCCGGTAAATTCTCAAGGGCGATTCGCACTCCCGTATTTCTTACTTCCCTCTCAAGTTCATTTAAAGACCTTCTCACAGGTGTCATCCATACACCCTGCGCATCAATACGCCCTTCCGGCACATGGAGTACCACCGCATCCCCTCCAAGTTCAGCTGTCATGTGGATTCTATTTTTTATCTGTCCAAGCCCGGCTTTCCTTCGAAGCTCGTTTTTCGAGCTCCAGTCTGAAAACAGCCCCACTGCCGCATGCAGGTCGATCAGCTTTAGCTCATACTGTCTCAGCAAGCCCGCTATTCGATGTACTTCTCCATCTCTGTAACGGTATTCCCCCAGCCACTTATGGCACCAATGCACCGCTGTAAAGCCTGCAGCAGCTATTTTCCGCAAAAAGGGCTCGGGGTCCCCGGTTGACCGAACATAATCGGTGGTTAAAGCAAGCTCTGTCATGTTGCAAGAATAAATCAACTTCTCCTCCCTGTCAAAACAGTTGTTCGAAGCTTGGTGCTGCGCCTAAAAACTACGTTATTCAACAAAATGGGGCCCTTAGAATTGTGTATCTGCTCAAATCCCTCCTCCCTCAGAGTCCAAATTTTAAATAAACCGTAGGAGCACCAATCTTCGTAAAACTGAATTGACAAAAGTTGGACAATCGTGTAAATTACCACTCGATCAATCACACACGCTGCAGTGGTGGAATTGGTAGACACGCTAGCTTGAGGGGCTAGTGGGCATTGCGCTCGTGGAGGTTCAAGTCCTCTCTGCAGCACTATAAGACCTTGGATAACAAGGAATTATAAACCACTCCAAAATACGGGGTGGTTTTTTATTTTTAAAAGTACTTTACATTACAACAAATATACAACAAAATTTATGACATATGAGGAATCAGTGGGGTTTATTTAAGCGTAAAAGAAAACGAGGCGTTGTATGGTACTATTGGTATTATGATGAAAAAGGGGTTCGTCGGCACCAATCTACCGGCAAATCTGTAAAATGGCAGGCAGAGGAGTATGTAGAGGATAAATTTGCACAAACTTCTACAAACCCGGCTATCACTCTTCGAGAGTTAGCTGAAGACTTCTTTGACTATGAAACAAGTCGATGGATTAAGAGACGGATAGCTCGGGGATATGAAGTTACACGTCCCATGGCTGCTATGCGAGCAGGCCATCTAAAGAATCATATTCTAAATGCTTTCGGTTCGAGAAAAGTAACAGAGATAAGGCCTATTGAGATAGAAGATTGGCTTCTGAACCTCGATAAGAAGAGTAATACTAAGAACCACATCCTCAGCACCTTCAATATCGTGATGAATGAAGCCAAGAGGTTAGGAATCATAGAAAAGAATCCTGTCGATGATGTTGAACGCATATCCAAGTCCAACTATCAGAAAACCGATTCTCTCTCAATTGCTGAAATTAAGAAACTATTTCCAAAAGATACAACTAAATTGAGAGAGATTTGGAGAAGAGATGATCTCATTGTCATCTATTTCCTTATGATCTCTTCAGGTATACGAAGTGGAGAAGCGCGTGCCCTTATATGGAAGAACATTCTTTGGGATAAAGCTGCGGTATTGGTTACTCAGGCGGTTAAGGCCGATCAAAGCATAGGACCGCCAAAAACTAATGAAGTTCGAGGAATAATTGTCCCGTCGCGCACTATTGAGATCTTACAGTGGTGGAGAGGTATTGCTCCGTTCAAAGAGGAGAATGATTTCGTCTTCGCCGGTAGTAGTGGGAAAATACCAATCAATAGGGATATTGTAAGTAAGGAGTTTTCAAAAGCTTTAGTGCGAGGGAAGATTAAAACTGATGGAAGAAATCTTCGAACTCATAGCCTAAGACATACCTACAACACAATAATGAAGGGTGTACTTACAGCGGATATGCTTCGAGAGTTTACAGGTCATCGTTCTGAACAAATGACTCAGAGATATGATCATCCCCATCTTATCGATCGTTTGAAGCAATTTGAGCA
>CAZDFY010000105.1:0-11133 GCA_964504785.1 uncultured Sediminispirochaeta sp.
AGCAGAGGGAGCAATGCAGTTAAAGCGAACCTTCTCTCGGGCCTGTAGAATAATCTTTACACTAAAGTTGTGCAGGTAAACGTATTAGGAAATGGCTTCCGTTCTGCACCATTAGCTCTATACTGCCACTCAATTGTTTCACCAACGAGAGTATAAGACTAATCCCAAGGGAATCATGTTTTTTCTCAAGCAGGTTAGGATCAGCGCCACAACCGTCATCTTCTATCCGCAAAATAGTACTATCAGCATCTTTCTTATAACTCACGGTTATCAGACCGTGGTCCCGGTCAACAAAGGCATGCTTGAGAGTATTTGTCACCAGCTCAGTAATGATTAGTCCACATATAATGGCATCATCAGTACCAATCAAATCAGAATCTATGTCAAACTGCAGTTCAATGTGTTTGTGTTCCGGTCGAAAACTTTGAAAAACTGAATGCACCAGCTTCTCGATGTAGCTCGAAAGCTCAATCTCATGAAATACCTCACTTGAGTAAATCATCTGATGTATAAGCGACATCGAATGTATACGATTCACACTCTCATTGAGCACCGACAGCTGATCCGGGTTATCTATATAGGAGGCCTGAAGTTTCAGCAGGGAAGAGACAATCTGCAGATTATTCTTTACTCGATGATGTACTTCCTTAAGAAGGATATCTTTATCTTTAAGAGAACTTTCAAGTTTCTGTTGAGCTTGATGTAATTGTGTAAGCATAGCCCGGAAATTATGCATCAGCACTCCAACTTCGGAGTTTGTCTCTGCAGAAAGCTTTTCGGAGTAAATCCCTTCGGGCATTTTTGATGGATTCTGTGCGATGGCGTTAAAGTGAAGTTGAAGAGTGTGATATACAATGTAGAAAGGCCGAAACAGAAATAAGAGCACCAGGGCTAACAACAAGAAGACCAATACAATGGCTATCACCCCATTCCGTAAAAAACCGAATAGTACGATGTGTACATCATTAAGATACAGTCCGGTACCCAAATACACCTGAAGTTCCGGTATATCAACCACATAGGATATTTTCTTTCTCGGTACTTCACTTCCAGGTAGTGGATAATAATATTCAACGTATCCTGATCCGCTGCGGGCAGTTTTTACTAACTCACGAATAATGTAGAGACCACGACTGTCCTTGAGATTCCATTGATCGGTTCCCTCCAGCTCCGGTTCAAAGGGCTGAACCAGCATGGTACCATCATATCCGCTCATAAACAGATAGTTACGGGTAGAAGGATCATCGTAGACCATATGACGAACCCGTTCTCGTACCTGAAATAACGCTTCCTTCTTACTCAACTCTCCAGATTGATATTGTTCAAGTATTGGTTCAATAGAGTGTAAGCCCAGGGTTACCAAACGCTTCAACTCCTGTTTTCTCAAATCTACAACCCGATCCAACATCTGAGTGGAAAAGTATCCAGTAAGGGCAAGAATAAGCAACACTGCTACTACCAGCGCAATAGAGAAACGCACTGTACTGCGTGAAATAAACTGAATGTTATTTGTATTTTTGGTCATTACCGATCAACCTTTGGATAACAATCAATCCTCTGAAGCTCAAGCTGGAGAAATAAAAATGGCGGCAATGTATAAACTGACCTATATCCTGATCTTCGAACCCCAGCCTGCTTCTACGGCATAGTCCATGCATCTGTTAAATATGGCCGGTGTTAACTCAGGGCATTCAATCCCTAAAGGCTCCAGCATCTGCCTTGTCCGGTAATCGGAAAAAACTCTTTTATCGCAGAAGTAGGGATAGTACACATCCATATAACTGTTAATAAGAGTCTGCAAAGGGCCGTCCTGCACCACCTCGTCGGCCACCTGCAAGCCAAAAATGGAATAGTGCCGCTCGATATGCTGTATAAGCTGCCCGATGCTGTCGGATTTAGGGTTAACAATATGGAAAATCCCGATTTCACTGCTGTCCATTAGTGCGGTAACCGCCTTCACCAAAAAGTTTATCGGTACAAGGTTCAACCGGCCGCTTCCGGGAAATGTAAGGGGGAGGTGCATACTTCCATCTCTGTTTATCGAAACGCCGAGGCCGGCCGCCCGTGTGCCGGATTTTTCTACAATATCTTTTTTCAGTGAATCTCTGAAAAAAAGCAGGGTACGCACCGGAAAATACAATGCATTAAACCGAAGGCTTTCCCCTGTGTCTGCATCCCCATAAGTAATGGATGGGCGGAAAATGGTAAGATCGATATCCTTCTCTCTGCACAGGTCTGTTATAAGCTTCTCAGCTTCATTTTTTGACCGTTCATAGGGGTTATGGAAACCCGGGGGATGCAACATTTCTTCCTGAATAAGACCTTCCTGCGTTCCTGCAGAATACGCTGAGCTCATGTGAAAAAATCTTTCACAGTGGGGGACAAGTTCAAAAACATTCCGCAGCCCTTGTAAATTCGTTGCTTCAACCTGCTTTTTTCTTCTCTCTGCAAAGGAAGTGTCCGCAGCACAGTGGAGTACCTCCGGCACTTCCCGGAGCATCCGCCGGTGCTCTTCCGAGAGACCCATACCGGGCGTATCAATCTCTGCCGATATAACTATCGGGGCATGCTTTGCTTCTATATTAAGAAATTTCAGAAGGTTCTCTACCCGCTTCCGGGCAGTCTCATTACCCCTCGGCCGCACTGTGAGGATCGTTCTTCGGCCCCGTTTTATCAGCTCCCCGGCTAAAAACCCACCAAGAAAACCGGTTGCACCTGTAATAAGAATTGGTGAATTTATCATACTCAACTGAAACTAGCTCCGTGATACAAATAGGCTTCTTTCCTGGAGAATCCCTTGTTTAGTACATCCCCAATCCAGAGTACCCGGGGATCCTGCTGGGAAAACCCTTCTATCATAGTTACTGCTTTCTCCATGGCTTTCTGCATCTTCGCTACCTCTTCAGGGTCCGCATGATCCAGATACATGTCCCACTCAAAAATACCCATCGCTCCCTGGTCTATAGGGGTAAGAAAGCCGAATTCCCCTCGCACCCCGCTGTTATGTGTCAACTCTTTGAAACCTTTATGTATCTCTTCCACCTGAGGGAGGTTATCAAGAGGCACATATAATATAGTAACTATAAGATGCCCGTCTCTACCCATACGGGAGCTCACTATCCTAAAGGTATTCAGCCACAGCATATCGGTAAGCTCGGGACGGCTGTACAGCTTTTGGTAAAAGGACTTTAAATCGGAATCGACTGCCTCGGACAGCAGTTCGGGAGAGGGATCCAGGGCTGTTTCAATAATTGGAAGCATTTCCGGCTTTGCCAAGATTTCATAGGGTTTTTCTTCACCCTCCATTCCTCGTAAAATTTGAATGAGCCCTTCCTCGCCCAACGCAGGTATACCCAGTATCAGTGCCCGCATAAGCTCCTGCTCAAGAACTACCGGAGCCATGTCTCTAGCCGCTTCCAGGTGATGCGTGTTTCCCAGAACCATCACAAGATATTCTATACCCAGCTCCTCATGAAAAATATTCCGGAGGGTTTCGGCCAGTTCAGAGGTTGGGGATATAAACGTACTAAGGTATTCTCCCCCAAGTACCCCGATGCCAAGCCCGATATGCCGTCTGTTAAGCTCTTTCGCGTAGCTGACGGCAGATTGCATATCTGAAAATGGTACCGCTATTGCCGCTTCATCCTCTACAATTGGATGAAGCTTAACCACAGCCTGCGTACATATTTCTTGAATAGGAGGTTCACTTTTACTGAATCCGTACAAGTTGGGAGCGTCCCTTTGTGAAAGGGCAAAAACTTCCCCCTCCTTTGAAACGAATTCCACATCGATAAGGTTGTCCGTCCCCGTTCCGTAGGAACTTGAGAATAATGAAAATAACCCCGAGCACATAATGTTGGCACAATACAGCGCCGATGGCTCAGCAGCATTTACCCGGTAGCCGCGCGATACGGCCTCCTTCTGAAGCTCAAAGGCACTTACACCCGCACCAATAGTAACTGTACGGTTACCAGTATCAAACTCCATCTTTTTCATTCTTGTGGTATCAATTATTAGCCCTGGCCCTAATACGAACCCCATTGCGGAGGAACCATTTCCTCTGATTGTGTACTCCACCCCTTCTCGTCGGCAAAGCTTTACAATTTCGCTCACTTGCTGCGTATCAGCCGGAACGACGGCATATCCAGGCATCGTCTCGGATGAAATCGGACATGGATCGTGTGCATAGGCAATTAAAAGACCAGGGTCGTTGGTGGCATATTTGTTGCCGGTTATGGACCTAAGTGTATTCAGGAACTCATCGGATTGCACCTCTACAGGATCGTTTGACTGAAGATAATCGTCCAGATAACTCTTTAATGCTTGAAACACGACGAAGGGCCTGAGTTCTGTGACAAAATAGCACTGGGTATTGCAGATACCGCAGAGGTTACATTCATTCGCTACTTCTACAACTCCGGTGGTAACGGGAATTCTGTTTTCCAATACCGCAGCGGCTATATCCATCATACCCTGGGGGTAAAACGAAACGAAATGGTTCTTTTTCCCCGACGGGCATAGGCCTGTTCCCAGAAAATCTACTTTACACATTGCATAGTGCCTGCAGCGGCGGGCTGTATGTAGAACTTTCCTTATATCATTTTCTTTTTTCATTAACTTAAGGATTATTTCTTTTTTCATAACTGTCAATACGAAGCACGTAATTATGTCCTCGATTGTAAACGTTCTCTTAGCCTGCTTATTTTGATATACGATACAAGAATGCGGGAGCGAGCCGCTGCACTCCTTCGATATCAGGACATTCCAAGTTAACCTAGGCCTACGGTGTAATCAAGAATGGAAGCAAGACTTGAAGCAGGAGCAGATCCGGATGGTTGAATTCTTAAACCTATGCGTTTCGCAGCATTGTATCTAACTCGCTAGCGGTCTTCACAGGCCGATCGCAGGAAAATCCGCTACAAACATATGCAGCTGCACCGCTGTGTGTATCAGGTGAAAGACTCCCGGTAAAGGGTGCCAGTTCCGACAAGGCTTCTGCATTTTTGGAGGTTTTGTGATGCACGATGTAGTTCGGCAGGGAGAGTGTGCGTACTCTCTTCAGCATATCCTTGGCCGTGTGCCCTTCTCCGGCAATCACTATTTCCCTGGTATTCTCCGACCGCATCCTATCCAGTGTACTGATGATTAAACTGCAGGCTGAAGGTGTTGCAGTGATCTCTCTCTGGTGTGCTTGCAGAGCCCGGAGAGCAGTGTTTCTGTAGTGCGGCTCTCCGGTTAAACGAAAAAGCAATTCAAGGTTCTCCACCATAATTGAAGAGGCGGAGGGAATAGCTCCATCATACAGAGGTTTGAAACTCAAATTGATAGGTGCTGCAGGATTTGAGCCTGGGTCATCATCAATGAACGAATTATTGTGCGCTGCCCCATAAAATCCGCCATCTTCGGCTTCAAACAGCTTTAATGCAATGTTCATCAGGTTCAACGATGCGGATAGATAGTCTGTGATGTAGGTTGTCTCATACAGCTCAATCAAAGCTGAAATAAAATAACTGTAATCCTCGAGCTGCCCCTCCACCTGTGCTACTCCGTTGCGATAGCTATGGAGTAGAGCTCCATTTTCTTGTCTCATTGCAGATAATAGAAACTCCGCAGTTTTTTTTGATCTAGTGGTATACACATCACTGTTCAGTATTTTTCCGGCCCTGGCCAGCGCGCGAACCGTTAAAGCATTCCAGCTGGTGAGAATCTTGTCGTCAGTAGTCGGAGGTATCCGCAAATTCCGCTGTGTGTAGAGCCTGCTCCGCAGCTGCTGCCAGTTTTGTGCCGGCTCAAGTGCATTTTTCAGAGTATCTGTATACAAAATGTTGCTTCGTTCAGCCTTTCCGTTTACAGGGTCGCTCCAATTTCCCTCTTTCTTCACGTGAAAACTGCTGAGCATCTCCTGCGCATTCTCTTCTAATAGCTCTTGTAGTTCTTCGTAACTCCAAAGATAAAAAAGCCCCTCCTTTCCTTCGCTCTCAGCATCAAGGGCGGAATAGAATCCCCCCTCCTCAGAACGCATGTTATCTTCAAGAAACTGAAAGATTTCTTCCACCGTCCGGGCGTAGCCGGGATGTTGGGTTGTTGCATAAGCATCTACATACAGTAAGGCGAGTTCTGCCTGATCGTAGAGCATTTTTTCGAAATGCGGAACCTTCCAATATTGGTCGGTAGCATATCTGTGAAATCCAAACCCGATGTGGTCGTAGATTCCCCCTGCTCGCATTCTATCTAAGGTGTGTTCTACCATCTGTAACACCTGATCTTTTGACTCTGCAGCATCGGCCTGCTGCAACAGAAAACTCAACAGATATGCTTGGGGGAATTTGGGTGCTAAACCAAAACCTCCTGCGTCCCAATCAAAGGAACTGTGCAAGCTCCGAATTACATCCGCGGGCTTAGGAATCTCCAGTTCTTCTGTTGATGCAATCCCCAGGGGCTGCACATTGTTGTTTTCATGCGACTTTTGCACCGCTTTCACAATGCTGTCAGCTGAATTGAGAACCTTTTCACGCTCTGATCGCCACAACCTATCTATTTCCGGGAGAATTTCCATCATTCCGGCCCTTTGGGGCAGTCCATGTTTTGGGAGATATGTGGCAGTGAAAAACGGCTTCCCCTCCGGTGTGGCAACAACAGTAAGCGGCCATCCGCCGCTCCCATTCAATTTCAGGGCAATATCCATATAGTAGCTATCGATATCAGGTCGTTCCTCACGATCTACTTTAATAGAAATGAAATGTGTATTCAGCAGTTCGGAAACCTCCTCATCTTCGAAGGATTCCCTGGCCATTACGTGGCACCAGTGACATGTCGAATAGCCGATTGAAATAAATAGAGGTTTTTGCTGTTGCGCAGCCAGCTGAAAGGTCTCTTCTTCCCACATTTTCCAGTTTACCGGATTATCCGCATGTTGTATCAGATACGGATTATTAGATTTTGACAAGACATTCTCATTCTCATTCTCATTGGACATAGCACAACTCCCTGCAAGGTTTACATGATAAAAGTAATAATATTAATCCTCGCAGGGAAACTATTAATGTATATTGTAGTGTTCATTGTCTTCCTGAATAATTATCTTAAATTCCTTCTAAGAAGTAAATCTTCGATGTTTCTTCGTCTGTCGTGCACATAACAATCACTTGAGTCGCCTGGCGTTGTTATCATGCGCGGGATTGATTTTGTTTTTTTCCGGTAATTTTCAAATTTTTCCGGTTCCAGGCTTGTGCTCCAGGCTTGCGTTCGTCGATTAATTATCCTACCATTTGGTGGTTCCGTTTTTGTAAATAACAATGCTTATTAAGATAGGAATTCGAATATGAAAAATGTGAAGAACTGGGCCGACAGCGTTATCAATTCTGTAGGTAGTGTTATTCTTGGCAAAGAGGAAATAGTTAAGAAGATCCTTACCGCAATTCTCTGCAGAGGTCATGTATTGCTGGAGGATGTACCCGGCACAGGAAAGACTATGCTGGCACGAAGCTTAGCGGCTAGCTTCGGCGGGAGTTTCAGTCGTATTCAATGCACCCCCGATGTACTACCTGCAGATATACTCGGTTTTTCTATTTATAATCCTAAAAACGGCGAGTTCCGGTTTCACGAAGGTCCGTTGAACAGGAATATAGTACTGATTGATGAGATAAACAGGGCTACACCACGTTCTCAGTCCGCTCTCCTCGAAGCCATGGCAGAAGGACAGATTAGTATTGAAGGGAACAAGCGCACGCTTCCCGAACTTTTCTTTCTCATTGCAACAGAAAACCCGGTGGAGTTTGAAGGAACATTTCCCTTACCGGAAGCACAGAAAGACCGTTTTTTCATGAGTCTGAAAATGGGTTATCCCGATAAAATCGCAGAGGGCGAGATTCTGGAAGCCCAGAGGAGGATCGGACACCCGGTTGATGATGTTCAGCCTGTCACATCGCCTTCCGAAATTATTGAACTGCAACACAATGTTTTGGATGTATTTGTGGAGCCGCGAATTCGTGAATACATTTTATCGATTATACAGAAGACACGCGAGGACGGCCAGGTTCTGCTGGGAATCAGCCCCCGCGGTTCACTGGCGCTCTATAAAAGCGCCCAGGCATATGCAGCCATAGACGGTAGAGATTATGTAATACCGGAGGATGTCCGGGAACTGGTTGTGCCGGTGCTGTGTAAAAGACTGATTGTTACTACCGATCAAAAGATGAAGGGAATCCGTCCCGAAGATGTAATTCAGACCATAGTGGAAGGATTACCGGTGCCTGTCTTGGAGGAATAAAGGTGAAATCTTCTCTAGGGTTTCTTTTTTTCGGAGCCCTGTTTTTCCTGTTATTTTTTCCACGCTACAGCATCCAGCTAATATCCCTGTGTACCGTTTTTCTTTTTCTGAGCTCCTTTGTGTATAGCAGGTCTGTATCCCGCGGCCTTTTTATCCGACACAGGGATAAGGTTCTCAGGGCATATAAATATTCGAACCTTGAGATAAGATATACTATTCGCAATAACTCATTTTTTTCCACCACGTACCTTTTTGTTCAGGATGAACATGCAGGACTCCTTTGTTCCGATGGGAACGACCGTCGGTTGGTCTTAATCGGACCACGGCGGGAGAAGAAGTTTGTATATTCTCTCGATTGCAGTCGGCGTGGAAAGTATCAGGCAGGACCTTTTTTTGTTCACGGATCCGACCCTTTCGGGCTTTTCCCATGGCAGAAACACTTTCCCGATACCAGTTGCCTTATTGTGTATCCGGATATTTATCCGATACAGCTTTTATTCCCCCAGGGTATACCCGCTGGAAACCGAAATATAGAAAACCCCCTCTACGAAGATATAACCCGTTACCGTTCTCTGCGGGAGTATATTCCAGGCGATGACCTGCGAAGGATCAATTGGAAAGTCTCTGCACAAAAGGGAGAGCTGTACAGCAGAGAGTACCTTCCAACTTACTACCATCCCTCTATTATCATTCTCAATGTAAATATGCTTTCTTACAGCCGCCATCTGAGGGCCTTCCGTATTGAACGAGCCATCGAGACAGCGGCTTCACTGGTGTCGCACATAATACGGAAGGGACAGGATATAGGATTTTATTGCCGGAGTGCCCGGGGGCCAGTGGACATCTTTCCGCACGGCGGAACACATCAAGGCGTCTATATACTTGAAGCACTTGCTCAACTGAAACCGGTTTCAGATGGGAGCTTCGAGTTCCCAAATATTAAAATTCCGCACCGATCCCGGGTATTGTATGTCGGTCCACCTCCGGAAAAATTAAAACTGCTCTCTTTTATCGACAGACTACCGGCTGGAGTGTATGTGGATATATATACAGTAAATACCGATCAAATACCGGAAATCTACCATGGTCTTCCCCGATTGAGGGTATTTCGAATAAGAGATTCTGAAAAGGAGCTGGTTGATGTTTGAAATAATTCTTACAGTAGTTCCTTTTTGTGCAGTTGTGTTTGTTAGTCTTCTGATCACCCATATATTTCCCTCGATTGTGACCATACCGGGATATCTTTATATTCTGCTGTTTCTGACCGCTTTCAGCGAGTGGTATCTGGGAAATATCTTGAGCCGTGAGCACGCCAATGCAGTGGCCCGCTTCAGAGAGCTCGTAATTATTCTTCTTCTCAGTTACTTTTTCTTATCCCTGCCCGGTTTGAACAGCTTCCCACACAATTTTTATCCCACAGGACACAAGATACTTTTTCTGTTTCTCATTATTTTACAGTGGTACTTTTCATTTATCCTTCATAACTGTTTCAGAGAACATGAAAACCTGCTGAAAATTATGGGATCCAGGTCGGGTAACTCCCTGAGAAGCACACTAAAGGAAATTGGTGGCATTACCAGCGAGGTCCTTGCTACCATAATCCGAACTCGCAGGATGTTTCTTTTTTTTATTGCTTTGATTTTCTTTTCGCTTACTCTACTTTGGATTCTGGACACAGCGGTCAATGGCCTGCTCCTTATTTTTGCCGTTTTAACGTTACTTACATCTTTCCTCGGTATTTTGTATTTCAATATGCTCAAGGAAGATATTTGGATTTACGGATACGGTTTGAGGGTTTTGCAGCCTATCAGGCGGAAACGGGTCCGCACCGGACTCTTCTTTCTGTTTTTCCTCCTCCCGGCAGCATTACTGTTAGCTTCGGACTTTTCTTTACTTCCGATGGCTCTTCTGAAAAGGATGTTACTATTTCTCTTTTCCCTTTTATTAAAATTAGATAAAGATCTAGAAATTGATATACCTGAATTACTAACAGAGGAGCCGAGGGAAAAGCTTAATCCAAGCTCTTTTGAGATGGAACAGAATCTTGATCTGGGGTGGATTCTCGATGTTCTTCAGTATTCTCTAAAAATCATTGTAATTCTTGGTATTCTCTACTTTCTTCTGAAACCCTTCCTCACCGGCGCTTGGCGCTATTACCGTGATAAAGTACACCCACTCCGCTTCTTAAAAGGGCTCTATGCGCGAATCGCAATTTTTTTCAGACTCTTTTTTAACAATACTTCACCAGCCGGCAGTAAAATCATAGATATGCAGAAGGTCCCGGAGAAGGAACGCGCAATGTCCGCCAACCTAACAGTTCAAAAACAAAGAGAACGCAACCGGGTACTTGCACTGTTTCTCAAGCTCCTTAAGTGGGGCGATCACCGGGGATTCAAGACCCGCGGAAAGGCCCCGCGCGAATGTATGCTGTTTTTTTCCGAGCACCTTCCGCTTCCTGCCACTAAATTTTTAAGAACAGCCGAACTTTTCGAAATATCAATGTTTTCTTATAGGAAGCTTACAGCTCAAGAGTTTAAAGAGTATAAAAGCCTCTGCAGGGAGATCCTCAGGCTAAACAAAGCACAGCAATCATAATGGGGGCAAAGCTGCCTGCCATTTCCGAACAACCGTGATAAATAAAAAGTCCCTTTGGTCCTATTTGTTATACCGCTTTCTGGTTTCGCGATCTATTACTGCTGTACGCGCCGGAACTGCAGCATCCATTCATATATAGAGCTCTCGAACGGCGCCCACTCGCTTTGTGTAGGCTCGTCGTGCGCCGAATGGTACACGGCGTCCCAAGAGTTGTGCCCGAGATTGTTGAATATGGTCAATTTAGCCGCATACTCCGGATCATCGGCATT
>CAZDFY010000106.1:0-3551 GCA_964504785.1 uncultured Sediminispirochaeta sp.
AGGCTACAAGCCTGTGTAAAAGTCAGACCACAAGCCTTCGCCGACAGTCGTTAGAATAGAAAATCAGAGGGAAAATCATTCATACCCTTATGTAATGCATTCACTCACTGTATTCATTTGGAATTTGGTGGAAGTTCTCGGCTGAAGGTTGAAAAGGTGATTAATTCAAGATTAATTCGAAGTTTTGAGCAAGAAATCCCGGCGTATTGTTCAGGTGGTTCTGTTTTGTGGGATTGATTTTATTTACAATATACTATAGACTCATGAGCCCATAAGGTTTGAGGCTTCCCGACAGACTTAGCGAAAATTATACCATGAGTTTTGACTGCCTTCAAGAAAAAAATGAGGGTGTATAAACATAAGAATAAACTAAACTCTATTGAGTGAGAGGTGGAATATTTATGAGTACTCCGGATATTACTAAACTGCGCAATATCGGAATTAGTGCGCATATCGACTCCGGTAAAACGACCCTGACCGAACGCATGCTTTTTTACTGTAAGCGAATTCATGCTATCCACGAGGTCCGAGGTAAAGATGGTGTTGGTGCGACAATGGACTCCATGGAGTTGGAGAAAGAGCGTGGTATTACCATTGCATCTGCTGCAACCAATGTAAAATGGAAAGACCATCCAATTAATATAATCGATACTCCGGGACACGTAGACTTTACTATTGAGGTAGAACGGGCCCTTCGTGTGCTTGATGGAGCAGTCCTTGTACTTTGTTCGGTAGGTGGTGTGCAGAGTCAGTCCATTACTGTAGACCGTCAGATGAAGCGTTACGGGGTTCCACGGCTGGCATTTGTCAACAAGTGCGACCGTGCCGGTGCAAATCCGCTTCGTGTTCGTGACCAGCTGGAAGAAAAACTGGGTCACAATGCGGTGCTTATGCAGATCCCGATAGGTCTCGAGGACAAGCACGAGGGTGTGGTTGATCTGATCAAGATGAAAGCGATCTACTTCGAAGGCCCCGCCGGTGAAGAGATGGTTGAAAAAGAGATCCCCGAAGACCTGAAGCAGCTGGCGGAAGAGAAGCACGAGGTAATGCTGGATGCGGTTTCTATGTACTCCGATGAGCTGATGGAAGCGATGATGGAGGAAAATGTTACCGAGGAACTCATCCATAATGCGGTGAGAATCGCAACTCTCAGCCAGGATATTACTCCGGTGTATATGGGCTCTGCATATAAGAATAAGGGTGTTCAGGCACTTTTAGACGCGGTAATCGCCTATTTGCCGAATCCGACCCAGGTAAGCAATGAAGCCCTTGATATGGAGAATAACGAGGAGCCGGTAAAACTGACCGCGGATGATGAAAAGCCGACAGTGGCCTTGGCCTTCAAGCTTGAAGAGGGACAGTACGGTCAGCTGACTTATATCAGAATTTACCAAGGTAAGGTAAAGAAGGGTGACGAGCTTTACAATGTCCGTTCACGTAAGCGTTTCAAGGTGGGGCGGCTGATCAAGATGCATGCCGACCATATGGAGGACATTAACGATGCCGGTGCCGGTGAAATAGCTGCGCTCTTTGGTATTGATTGTGCCTCCGGCGATACTTTTACCGGCGGCGGGCTGAACTACACCATGACTAGTATGTTTGTTCCCAATCCGGTTATCTCGCTGGCAATCTCACCTAAGGACAAGAGCGCGGCGGACCGTATGTCGAAGGCCCTGAACCGCTTTACCAAGGAGGACCCTACTTTCCGAACATACGTTGATCCCGAGTCGAACCAGACCATCGTACAGGGTATGGGTGAGCTTCACCTTGATGTATACATTACCCGTATGAAGCGGGAATACAAGGCTGAGGTAGATGTGGGAATACCCCAGGTAGCCTACCGTGAAACCATCAGTCAGGCGGCTGATTATGACTACACCCACAAAAAGCAGACTGGTGGGTCCGGACAGTTTGGACGGGTGGTCGGTAGAATCGAGCCGATTACAGAAAGCGAAGAAAACTACGAGTTTGTGAACCAGATAAAGGGTGGTGTGATTCCCACAGAATACATTCCTGCCTGTGATGCCGGATTCAAGAGAGCCCTGGAAAAGGGTAGTTTGATCGGGTTCCCGGTTGTAGGGGTAAGAGTGGTATTGAACGATGGACAGTTTCACGCTGTTGACTCCTCTGAAATGGCTTTTCAAACAGCAGCATTTCAAGCTTTCCGGAGTACCTACCCCAAGGCCAAGCCTATTATTATGGAGCCGATTATGAAGGTTTCTGTGGAAGGGCCGACGGAGTTTCAGGGGAACATCTTCGGGACCTTGAATCAGCGACGCGGAATGATTGTAAGTACTGTTGAAGAAGGGGTTTTCTTCAACGTGGAGGCTGAAGTTCCTATGAGTGAAATGTTCGGTTTCTCTACTGTACTTCGTTCATTAACCCAGGGGAAGGCCGAGTTTACCATGGAGTTCCTGAAATACGACAAGGTTCCACAGAGTATTTCCGAAGAGCTGATGAAAGAGTTTGAAGAAAAGAAGAAACAAGAACAGAAATAATTTTTCAACAAGCGGTCCCGTAGGCGGTGAAATTCCGCTTTTTTATAGCGGGGCCGCAAATTTTGTAATAACCTTGTAAGTGTTATAGTCTTGTAAGTAAGAGGAAGATCAGGAGGAGAAATCAATATGGTAAAATCGGAGCTTATAAAACGAAGCCCGCTGCGGATTTTTGAAAAATCTATCCATGGCGGGGTTGGAAAAGGGCACCTTGGGGTGCTGGCTTCAAAAAAGGGTGTTGGAAAGACCGCATGTCTTACCCACATTGCGGTGGACAAACTTTTCCAGAATCGTCATGTGATTCATGTATCCTTTGCTTCAAATGTTGATCATATTATCAATTGGTATGAAGATATTTTTCGGGAAATTGCTAAAAAACGTAATTTGGAACATGCGGTTGAGGTCCATGATGAGATTATTCACAATCGTGTCATTATGAACTTTAATCAAGAGGGAGTAAGTATTGAGCAGATTGTAAGCAGTCTGGAGGCACTTATAAAAGATGGAAATTTCCCTGCGGATGCGGTTATTTTTGATGGATATGATATAACCGAGCGAACTGCAGGAGAGCTGGATGAAATTAGAGAGTTTGCTGAACGGCAGGGTCTTGAGATTTGGTTCAGCGTTTCCCTCAAAGAGGGGGACGGCCCTATGTTCAATGAACAGGGGGTTCCTTCAATTCTTGAAGCGCTCCTTGAAAAATTGGATGTTATTGTAAACTTGCGACATGAGGGTGATTACATCCATCTTGAAGTATCGAAGGACCATGAGATGATTGAAAATCGTGATATGCAGCTTAAGCTTGATCCCAAAACTTTATTGATCGCCGAAGATTAGTATCTGCTGCCGTTTCTAATTATCAGCCCGGTGTTTTCTGTAAAAAGAAGACATCGGGTTTTTTTTGCTTTGCTTAGCAAACCTGTCTCTGTTGATCGAACTCGCCCTGTTGTGTTGAGAGCCCTGTTGAAAGGGGCGGAGGGGCTGAAACTTTTGCAGAGGATCTATTGGTTTGTTGGCTATTGGTTTGTTGGCTGTTGGCTTTCAGCGCTGCCGGCT
>CAZDFY010000106.1:3651-11113 GCA_964504785.1 uncultured Sediminispirochaeta sp.
CAAAGTATCATCCCCAAGGCTCAAACCCAGAGGGAGGGATCGGGGGTGTCCAACAGGACCGCCGCATAGGCTTCGATTGCCCGGCCTTCCCCGGTTGCATCCACCTGTTCCTTCGTTTTTGCTTTTACTGATATAGTATCCGGCGAGGTTATCAGCAGTTCCGCCAGATTGGCCCGTATGGCGGCAATATATGGGGAGAGCTTCGGCTGTTGAAGGACTATCGTGGTATCCAAATTGACCAGTTGGTAGCCGGCGGTATGGACCATTTCCAGGGCCTCGGAGAGCAGCGTGGTGGAGGCAATATCTTTCCATTTCGGCTCGGAGGGAGGGAAATGGGTTCCGATATCACCAAGCCCCGCCGCACCGAAGAGGGCGTCAATTATTGCGTGTATGAGTACGTCGCCGTCGGAATGGCCGCTTTCTCCGAAGGGGGCCTCAATTTTAATTCCGCCAAGGACTAGAGCCCGTTCTGTCACTAGTTGGTGAAGGTCATAACCGAAACCAATTTTCATTCAGATGCTCCTTCAGGATGTGGTGCCCGGAAGGGTATACTAAAATCTCCGGGATACGTGATTTTTATGTTTTCCCTCTCACCTTCAACCGTATGCACTTCTCCGATAAAATGGGCGTATACTTCCGCGTCGTCTAGGAAGTCGCTCCTCTGTCCTTCTGCCTCCCGGTGTGCCGAGAGAATCGAATTGAACGAGAAGCCCTGGGGGGTTTGGGCGCATACGGTCTGCTGTCGCGGGAGGTGTGCTTCAATGTAGCCTGCCGGATTGATCTGTTTCATTGCATCGGTGGATGGGACTATTGGTATGCTGGCCCCGTGCTCTTCAGTATCAAAGAGGACACGGCGGATAAGCATCGCGCTGGTCCACGGGCGGGCTCCGTCATGGATTAGTACAAAACGAGGTGTACTGCTGCTGCATGCTTTTAAGCCCTCGTACACGCTCTCCTGTCGTGAGGCCCCGCCTTCTATGAGAATTATCTTCTCAATCCATTGGTGCTGTTCCTGAGGAAGTTGAGTGAGGAGTTTTTTTACCCGGTCTTTATGCCCTGAGGGAATAGTTATTACTACCTGTGAGAATAGTCCCGTCTGTATAAAGGGTAAGAGAGTTTGAATGAGGACCGGCTTTCCGTTAAGGGGTCGGTATTCCTTCTTTTCACCCTCTCCCATTCGGCTGCTGGAGCCGGCGGCGGTAATAATGAGTGCAGCATAGGCATGTGTGCCGGCAGAAGGCTTATCCACAGTACTTCCAGTCTTGTTTTAGTTCTTAGAAGAGCTGCAAAGTGCCCTCTAATCGGATTCTAAGCTGTTGAAGATAAGGTCTTCTACTTCAACCTTTGACTGGTCCAGCGAAAAAGATATTTCATCAACCAATATCTTTAGGGCGTTGTCAAAGAGCTTACGCTCCTGAATAGGCAGTTCCTTAACCTTACTGCGATGATACAGCGTGCGAACTACAGTGGCAATGTCGATGACACTTCCGGCTTTCAGCAAGTCAAGGTTCATCTGATAACGCATCTTCCAATCCGCGGTTACAGGTTCGTGCTCTTCCGCGATATGCTTTAGAGCTTTTTCAGACTCTTTCTTGCTGACAATACTCCGTATTCCAAGGCCCTCGGCCTTATCGACGGGTACCATGACCGTCATGTCGGATATTTCAAGGTAGATTACATAGTAGAGTATATCATTTCCCTTGAAAGGTTTTTCTTCGATTGAGGTAATTTTACCAACACCCTGCAATGGGTATACTACATGCTGGTTTACCTGAAATTCTGGTGAGGTTTGTGCTTGTGAAATGGATTCCATAAATACTATAATACCTGAAAATAGCAAAATAGTCAAAGGCTGCACCTCTTAATCACGGTGTGTACGTGATTAAAGTATGCCTTGAGGAGCTTTCATTCTATGGAAATGCAAAAAAGAAGTGCTGGAATACTCCTTCATCCGGTTTCACTTCCTTCGGAAGATGGTATCGGAGATTTTGGGACCCACGCTTTTAAGTTCATAGATTTTCTTGAAAAAACGGAAATTGGTCTTTGGCAAGTTCTTCCCCTGGGACCAACTGCCTATGGGAACTCTCCTTATACGGCGGTTTCATCCTTCGCCGGTAATCCACTGCTTATTTCGCTGGACCTGTTACAGAAAGAGGGGTGGCTGGAATCTTCTGAACTTGAGGGCCGGCCCGATTTCTCTTTAGACCGGATTGACTATGAGAGGGTGTATCGGTGGAAGGTTCCTCTTCTTCGAAGGGCCGCTGAGCGTTTTCTTCAAAGAGGCGGGGGGAAAAAAGCCAGCGCAGAAAAAGGCGGAGCAAATGGGTCCGGTGATAAGAGCGACGACGTTGCCGAATTTTGCCGGCGGGAGGAGTGGTGGCTTGAAGATTATGCCCTTTTTGTTACCGCCAAAAACTTTTTCGACCGGCAGGCTGCAGATGCGGGAATTGAGGATTCCCGCTGGAACTACTACTGGCCGACTGAGTTGGCCGATCGCACGCCGGAGGAGCTGAAACGGCGGCGTGAGCAATGGAGTGATGAGATAGCTGTGGAGAAGGTGCTGCAGTTTTTCTTCATGCGGCAATGGGAGCGGGTAAAGAAATATGCTCACGATAGGGGGGTTACCATCTTTGGAGATATTCCGATTTTTGTATCTCCCGACAGCGCTGATGTGTGGGCCCATCCCGAGCTTTTTATGCTGGATAACAAAAATCGTCCTACTTCAGTGGCGGGGGTGCCGCCGGATTACTTTAGTTCTAACGGACAGCGTTGGGGTAATCCCCTGTACCGGTGGGAGGAACATCGTCGGACCGGCTTTGCCTGGTGGATTTCGAGAATCAAGAAGACCCTTGAGCAAGTTGATATGGTGCGGATAGACCATTTCAGAGGCTTTGAGGCATATTGGGAGATTCCTGCGGAAGAAAAGACGGCAATAAAGGGTAGATGGGTAAAGGCACCGGGGCGGGAGCTTTTTACTCGTATAGCAGAGGAGATGGGCGAGCTGCCGATTGTCGCGGAAGACCTTGGAGTAATAACCCCGGAGGTGCAGGCCCTGCGGGAGGAGTTCGGCTTTCCCGGCATGAAGGTTCTGCAGTTTGCCTTTAGCCGCGATGGGCAGGGGGGCTTGCAGGCGGATAATCTCTTTCTGCCTCACAACCATCTGCCGAATTATGTGGCATACACCGGGACCCATGACAACGACACTACCCTGGGATGGTTCGAAAGTCAGGAGGCGGACCTTCGGGAACTCATTAGACGCTACGCCGGAAGCAGCGGGCAGGAGATAGTGTGGGATTTAATAAGAATAGTCTTTATGTCCGCCGCCTGCTATGCCGTTGTGCCCTTTCAGGACCCGCTTGCTCTGGGAAAGGATGCCCGTATGAATACACCGGGCACCGTCGGAGGGAACTGGTCGTGGCGGGTCAGGAGTGAAGCCTTCAACGACGGTGTGGGCTATCGATTGCGTGATTTCTGCCGCCTTTATGGTAGATCTTCCCGCTCCGGAACTAGTGATGTGAGAAGTGATGCTACATAAGGTGAAGGTGGAGCATGTGAATTTGGGCCGATCACAACGCCCTCCGGCAGGGTAGGCTGCGCATACCCGAGGTATTTAAAGGGATGGATATCCAGGGGGTTCGGAAACCATCCTTCAACATGCTCTAAATCTATAACATTGAAGGCCGGAGAGTTCTTAACCGGCAGCACAACCGCCCCCTGAAGCAGGTGTTTTTCCGCCTCTGCAAGGGTTTCAAAGCGTGTATCCTCTTCCTGTTCCATGGATTTGTCGATGAGCTCATCATACTTCCGATCGGCAAAGGAAGACAAGTTAAGACTGCTGTCGGAGGTCCACATCTGAAGAAAGGTGAGGGGGTCGGCAAAATCCCCTATCCAGGTGAGGGTCCCGATAGTAAAAGGCTCCTGCTTGAGTATTTCGTAGTATCTATGAAAGGGGTATTGCTCTAGTTCTACCTCTGTGAGTAAGTTCTCTTCTATCGCTTTTTTCATGTGAGTGCCGATACGCAGGGATTCTTCCCCCTCGGGCAAGGCAATTTTGATGACGGGCAGGCCCTCACCTTCAGGATACCCATACTCTTCAAGCATCCGGAGTGCTTCTTCAGTATTCTGTTCCTCTATGCCCTGTAACTCAGGGTAGTTTCCGATTGAAGGAACCAGACTGCTGGTAGGCAGGTACATGTATTCCTGGGACCTGATCTTGTTCCAGGGAAACAGCAGGGCCAAGGCCCGGCGTACCCCCGGATCTGCATAGGTTGTATTCCGGGTGGAGAAGAAAAAGTAGGAGGTTGAAAAAAGCGGATTTACAACCACCGCATCCTGGTTATTCAATGTATCTACATTCACGTTTCCATCGACCCACTGAATATTACCTTTGTTAAACTCGGTGGTAATTTTTTGAGGATCCCTGCGATATATGAGTTTCAGCTTTTCGATACGAACCGATTCCGAGTCCCAGTAAAGTTTGTTGCGTTTGAGCAGCAGGTAATCTTCTCCAGCCTCTGCAATAAAATAGGGGCCGTTGGAAATGAGTTCCGTTGGAGAGTCGGAGGGCACCTCCTCAAGAATTGAAGGATGGACCGGTGCAAAACTGTGGTGGCAGAGAATCCGAAGAAAATGAGAAGCCGGATGTGTGAGTTCAACCTCCAATGTCCGCGGATCTTTTACTCGTATGCCTACCTTATCCGGGTCTTCCACTTTACCGCTGCGGTATTCACGGGCATTTTTTACTATATCAAGAAGAGAACCGTACTCCGCCTGTTCATCGGGATCTATCAAAGTCAGCCACGAGGCTTTTAGATGCTCGGCAAGAATAGGATCTCCATTTGAATACTGGGCGTTTTCTTTAATAAAGAAGGTGTATACTGTTCCGTCGGAGGAAATCTCCCAGCGCTTTGCAACCGCCGGAAGGGGTTCGAGGGTAAAAGGGTGATAAGTGACTAAACCCTCGAATAGGGCAGTGTATACCTGGGCTTCGGTGGAGGTAAAAGTGTGGATCGGATCAAGACTGATTTTAGGGGGCTCGATCGCATATACAAACTCATCCGGGTCTCCTGCATCTTTCGTGTCGGAGGGCTGCTCTTTGTTGTGCGGGGTATCAGAGTTTTGTGTATCAGAGTTTTGTGAGGGGTCATCCGAAAGCCCCTCCTGTTTTTGCCCCTCCTTTGTAGACTCAGGGCCCTCCTGCTGTGGGGCAGCGATGCCGGCACAGCCGGTGAAAAGAAAAAGCAGAATTCCAAAGGCGAGTATCATATAGAGGGTAAATTTATAATTGCTTTGTATGGTTTGTTTCATGTATCTTCTCTCATATAATTTAGGATTCGTACGATGGAAGCGTATCCTTTCAGTGGTTTTACTATAACTTCGTTGAAACCGCATATTCGCAGATACTCCACTGATTGCTCATCACTGGTGATTCCGATAACCGGAATGGATGAATCGATTTTTCTTATTTCCTTGGCTACTTCATCTCCATTCATTCTGGGCATGTAATGGTCCAGAATAATCATATCAAATGGGGATTCCTGAAAAAGTCTTAGCGCTTCCACCCCGTCTTCTACTGCTACACATTCAATTCCTTCATCCTTTAATCGAATTTGAATCAGCTTGCGGTTGGTACGTTCATCCTCCGCGTATAACACACGTTTATTACTCATACCCACTATTGTAGAGCAATAGGTATGAATCGTCCAGATTAATGAATTTGGCCCTGCAGCCACCTTCCGAATTGGTCCAGCTGCTCGGAATCCTGAGGGATCTGCTGCTTGGTCCGTTCCAGAGCCTGTTCAATAGATTTGGGGTCGTAATGTATCCCCTTCAGGTCGGTCATCAGCTGTGCGACCATTTCAGGGACCAGGCTGTCGGAGTAGATCTGTAGGTCGTTGATTTTGCCGGCCTTGGTGTCGATATACACTTCCATCCGGCCCCAATCAAAGCGTTCGGCCATGTGGTGGGCGAAGTCGGGGGTTTTACCGAAGCGCCAGTTCCAGTCGCTCATTTGATCGAAGTAATTCTGCAGATGGGGGATCTCCTTCAGCTGCTCGTGGTCTAGAATTTCGACCGGACATTTTTCACCATAGGTTGTGTAGAACTCCTCTATGATCGCTTCGCAGAGTTCTTTGTGGTTGATGTTGGGGTTGAACTCGCTGAGGTTGGCTACCCGGGATTTGACTGATTTGATGCCCTTGGACTGTAGTTTCTTTTTATCCGGCGTCAGGTAGTTTGATATTTTGGTCAGGTCCGTATCAATAAGAAGGGTGCCGTGGTGAAAAGCCCGGTCGCTGCTGAGCTTGAAGGCACTGCCGGAGATTTTTCGCTCTTCGACGGTGATGTCGTTGCGGCCGGAGGCCTGAGCTTTGATGCCGAAGCGATCGAGGGCGCGGACGATGATGTCGGTGTTGCGCTCTTTACTGTAATTTTGCCGGCTGGACATGAAGGTGAAGTTGGTGTTGCCGAGGTCTTGGTAGACCGCTCCCCCGCCACTCTGGCGACGGGCAAGCTTCGCATTGTCCCGCTCCATATTGGCGATGTTGCATTCAGCCCAGGGGTTCTGGTAACGGCCGATTACCACGGTGTTCTCATTGCGCCACAGGAAAAGGATGTGGTGGTCCGGTTCCATTTCCTGGAAGATGTAGTCCTCGGTGGCGAGGTTGAACCAGGGATCATAAGTTTCTGAGATTAATACTCGAATGGCGGGCATATGTGCCTCCTTTTCAACTACTGGAAAGGGTTATTCTAACTATATTACTAATCTCTATCCAGTGTGAAGTGCAAGAGATCAGCAGTTCGCAAGATGAAAAATAGCAGTAAAAAGTAGTTGCGTTCTTAAATGTTCCGGCCTTTCGATTTTTTATCCACAGTTTGATCTTCTATCTGCACTATGAGGTCCGAAATTTCGCGGGCAAGACCCTGCATTTCGTGGGCTACCACCTTAAAGGGACCACCCTTTTCCCCGAGCCTGGCCGCCTGAATAGAACCGTTGAGGGACAGGACACCCATACGGTCGGAGATATCCTTCACATTATCAATAATGTTACGGATGATAGTGCTTCGCTCGGTTTGATCATTGTTTCTTTCAAGCTCTTCAATGATAATGAGTTCAGCCAGTTGCTGCAGCGGTTTTACTTGCTCCGGTTCTCCACCAATGCCGATACAGCCTACACGCTCACCCTGATACTTTATAGCTCCGTTATACCCGTGTAACGCTCCTTCCATTGTTTCGGCCATTTCCCGGGTAATTGCTATTTCATTCTTCTGTCCGCTCATTATGATCTTTCCGCCTTCATGGATGGTCCCAACCCTCTCGGGCTGGGCGGAGGCGAGGATGATTCCGTCGGATCCCATGAAGTTAACTTTGTTTCCGGTTATTTCATGGAGTATTTTTACTACTTTTTCCGCTAATTCCAAGGGGACTTTGCTGTATGTTTGAAGTTCTGCTCTTGTTTTCATA
>CAZDFY010000107.1:0-10949 GCA_964504785.1 uncultured Sediminispirochaeta sp.
CACGGTCAAGAGAAAAAGTTTGATATAGTGAACAGCAATTCGTGATTTGTAACAGTCTTCTAAACAATTCGTTTAGATTCATTTATGGCGCTGTTTATGTATTCACGGCAATGTACCTGTTATCTTCTGAATATCAAGTGAATGGAGGTAGCAGATGAAGAGGAAGCTGCAGACCGGGTTGCTAATATGTATGTTTACAGTCATGAGCAGTCAGGCATATTCAGATACGCTTACCGTTGATGGAGCTATTGATATTGCCCTGAGGCAAAACACTTCTATTTTCACATCACAGAATAAGCTTGAATCGGCCCGAACAGAATACAAAAACAGGGCGAATGTCCTGTATCCCGGAATACAAATCAGCAGTACCCTCAGCCGGGTGAACGAGGCGCCGACGGTCGGACTGCAGGAACTTTCACCATACAGCCTGAGTGTCGGCGTACAGGGCAACCTGGTCCTCTCTCCATCCATGCTCGACGGGCTTGCGGCGCTGGAACATGAGTATACAAAAGCGGCAGTTGACCGGGAGGAGGCCGAAAAGACTCTTCGCAGGGATGTGAAGCAGAGCTTCTACAATCTGATCTATCTCGAGGAATCAATCGCCTTGCTGAAGGAGAGCATGGATACCATGCGAGCCCAATACGAGCAGGCCCGCATCGACTATCAGAACGGGAGAGTCTCAGAGTTGAATATGCTGAACACGAAAGTTGCATATAAAAATATGGAACCCCAGCTGGCCTCGCTGCAGTCCACCTATCGGGAGGCGCTGGCCCGCTTCTGTCTATTGATCGGGCTGGATCCGAGCACTCCGCCGGAACTCGAGGGTGAGATCGAGCTTCCTGCACCGGCAGAATCCCTCAAAACCGCAATTTGGTCTGAAAAAAATCCATTGCAGATACAAGATGAATTGGGCGGGCGCTTCGATCTGCAGACTGCCCAGATCTCAATTGAGCAGATGAAAACAAACCTCGATAGTCAACGGCATAGCGGTTTTTACCCATCTCTCAACATTAGCGCAAGCTGGATGCCAATGATGCGGGAGCCGTTTTCCGCCAGTACCTGGGAAGGCTCTTTCTCCGACCCCTGGACTGATCAGGGATCGGTGAGCGTGAGTGTAAGTCTGCCGGTAGACGGATGGTTCCCCGGTTCCGGATCTAAAACGAAAATTGCTTCCATAGAAAGCAGCTTGACCAATCTCCGAGCACAGTATCAGCAGCAGCTCAGGGTAGCTTCAAACGAGGTACAGACCCTGTTATGCGCCTTGAATGATTCACTTACTAATATCGAATCACTCGAATTGAACCGGGAAGTTGCTGCTCGAAACTATGAATTGAGTGAGGATGCCTACCAATCCGGAGCCCAGGATTTTTTAGCTCTGCAGCAGGCGGAGGATGAGCTCAATACCGCCAAGAAGAATCTCTTAGAAGAGAAACTCAATTTTTTAACAGCACTGTTTGATCTTGAATATGCATTGAATACAAGTACTGAGACCATATTGAAAGGAGCACATGAATGAAAAAGATTTTTGGAATACTCATTTTTATCCTGCTGGTAGCAGGCTCGGTCGTGTTTTTCCTGCTCACCGGGCCGCAAGGTGCACCTGGCCCCCTTTCAGGCCGCGGCCCCGGTCAGGCATCCGGCACGTCAGCTGCAGAGGAGAAGGTTTTGCCGGTAAAAACCGTCCAGGCCTCTGTAGGTGAGATCGAAGACTACATCCGAATAAGCGGGAATGTGCAAGCGGCCTCTACAGTAAATGTAATGCCGGATGCTGCCGGAGAAGTGACTGTTTTGAATGTACGTCCCGGCGATTATGTACAGAAAAATGCAACCCTTGCAAAGGTTGATCCATCCCGCCCCGGGGTAACTTACACCCTCAGTCCTGTGACCTCTCCGATAGCCGGTACAGTCACCGATGTATTGGCTGAGGTAGGCGAGACGGTATCTTCATCGGTTCCCATCGTACAAATCGGGCAGTTGAACAGCCTCGAGATTCAAACCTTTGTTTCCGAGCGCTATGTGAACCGGGTTGAACTCGGTCAGCGGGCCCGTATAAAACTGGCGGCCCTTCCGGACACGACTTTACAGGCCCGGGTCAGCGAAATCTCGCCGGTGGTAAACGAAAATACCCGTACTATGGAAGTAACCCTTTCCTTCGATTCATCCACCGTAGGAGTGAAAGCGGGAATGCTGGCTGAGGTTACCTTAGTCATTGAGAAGAAGTCCGAGGTAGTGTTGACATCTGAAGAATCGATTTTCGAACGGCATGGTAAAGAGTACGTGTTTGTAGTGCAGACGGGCAGAGTTAGCATGCGGGCGATAGAAAGTGGCATTCGCAGTGAAGGAAAGGTTGAGATTATCTCCGGTGTAGAGACCGGAGAACAGATTGTGGTGTCCGGCGGTACGAGGCTTGCCGACGGGGCACCGGTAAAAGTGGTGAACCGGGAGGAATAATATGATTAAAACTATACTTCAGCGACCCTTAGCTGTCCTCACGGTTTTTGTACTGCTCACTATTATCGGCATTTTTATGGTTTTCGATTTGCCAGTGGATCTTATGCCGGATATGGACCCGCCGTATATCTATGTAGCTACTTCCTACCAGGCTGCAGGCCCGGAAGAGATTGAGGAAGATGTTACCGATGTGCTGGAGGAGCAGCTGTATACCCTCGAGGGACTGGAGGGAATGACTTCGACCTCCTCGGAGGGTATGTCGGGAATCCTCCTTGAGTTCAGTTGGGGAGATGATGGGGACAAGAAAAAACAGGATATTCGGGATGAGTTGGATATTTTGGAAAACCGACTTCCGGAGGATGCCCATAAGCCGGTGCTCTACGAGTTTGACCCGAATTCTACACCAACTGTCTCCTTAACTCTGCAGGGAGAAAGAGATGTAGAGGACCTTTACACCCTCGCCGATGAGCTTCTTAAACCGGAAATAGAACAGGTACCCGACATTTCAAAGGTGGAGATCACCGGAGGGCGTGAAGAGATTGTGAGGGTTGCGGTATCCACCGACCGCTTGGATGCCTACGGATTGACAGTTACGGACCTGGCACATGTGCTGGCAGCTCAGAATATGACCCTCGGGGCCGGTTCGGTGGATGTGAAGGGAAACGAGTTTCTGGTACGCACCAGCGGCGAATACCAGAACATCGATCAAATAAATAACACCATGGTCACCTCACTGAATGATTCGGGTGTGCGGCACAAAATCTATGTGCGTGATGTGGCACAGGTTAGCTACGATTATGAGGATAAAACCAGCCGAGTCCTGATGAACGGGCAGCCGGCAGTTCACATTGAGGTGTATAAAAAGACCGGTTCCAATACGGTAGATGTAGCCGAGGAAATCCGTACGGTGGCTGATGAGGCAGCCGCCGGACTTCCCCAGGGTATACAATTATCAGTCCTGAGCGACGAATCAGAGATCATCGAACAGTCTCTCAGTTCTGTTCTGGAAGCTGCCGCCTACGGCATACTGTTCAGTATCTTTGTACTGCTTCTGTTTCTACGACAGATGCGAACCACTCTTATTATTGCAATTACCATACCGATTTCGATTTTAATCACTATAATCGGCATGAGTCTGGGTGATAAAACCTTTAATACGGTGGCATTGACCGGTTTGACCCTCGGAGTTGGTATGATTGTCGATAACTCGATTGTTATTTTAGAAAACATCTACAGCCACCGCCAGCAGGGAGTCCGGCTCCTGTCGGCCAGCCGATTCGGGACCGTAGAGATGACAACCTCGATTACCGCTTCAACCCTCACCACCATCTTTGTGTTTTTGCCAATCCTGTTGTTTGGCGATGATCTTGGGGCAATTGGTGCAATCATGAACGATATGGCCTTTACGGTAATCATGGCTTTGGTGGCATCATTGGTGGTTGCTATACTGCTGGTCCCTGTGCTTTCGGCACATTACCTCAGCATACACACCCGAAATGAACGGCCCATTAAAAGCCGCTTGTTCCGCGGAGTAGACCGGGGCATAGAATCGGCAATTCAGGGGCTAACCAGGGCCTATCTTTCTCTGCTTGAAGTTGCCCTGAGATACAAAGTGGTTACCATTGGGACTGCCCTGCTCCTGCTGGCTGTCAGTCTGATGCAAATACCAAAACTGGGACTGAGCTTTACCCCGCCTCAACCGGAAGAGTCGGTAGTACTGAACGCCGAGCTGCCTCTTGGAAGTTCGCTTTCGGCCACCGAGGCGGTGATGGACCAGTTACAGGAAATCGCAGAGGAGAATCTGCACGGGTACACCCATATTTCCCAACGTGTCGGCGGCGATCAGGCCAACGCCGGCCAGATGGAGATTGTACTACCCGATTTGGGCAAACGTCCGATGTCGATTACAGAAATGAAAAAAGAGCTGCGAACCTATTTTGAATTTTTTCCGGATGTAAGCTTTACCTTCGGCGGCGGCCGTATGGGCCCGATGGGAGGAGGAGATTTTACCGTTGAAATCCAAGGGGAAAGCCTTGCACAGCTGATTGAATACAGTGAACAGCTGAAGGAAGTACTGGCCAAGGAGGTACCGGAACTAAACGAATTGAGTTTGAATACCAACTCCGGCCTGCCGCAATGGGATATCGAAATAGATCGGGCAAAACTCTATGATCTTGGACTGAACTCGGGGGCTGTCGCCTCGGAAATCCGCAGTCAACTGGCCGGAACAACCGCTACCACTTTGACGAATGAAGACGGAGATACTTATGACGTAGTAGTACAGCTGCAGGAACCGGACCGGAAGAGTATTCCCGATTTAGAACGTATTTTTGTGATAAACCCTATGGGACAGAAGGTCTCGGTGGCCAGCATTGCCTCGGTCAAAATGAACACCGGCCCTGAAACTATAAATCATGTAGATGAACAACGGGCAGTTACCCTCAGCGGTGATATCGTAAGCGGCGTTGGGGCCAATATGATCGAGCAGAAGGTCCGTAAAGTTGTCGATGAACAACTGCCGGCAGAGCCGGGCCTGAGTCTGAACTATGGAGGAGAAATGGAAAATATCCGCGAGAGCGGAGGAGGTCTTATTAAGGTCTTGGTTTTTGCCGTACTTCTGGTTTTCGGCGTGCTGGTCAGCCAGTTCGAGTCACTCAAAGCACCGATTATTATCATAACGGCGATGCCGATGTTGGCAATAGGAGTTATAGGAATCTACCTATTGATGGGCGAGACCTTCAGTATGATTTCACTCATTGGAGTGGTAATGCTGGTGGGTATCGTAGTAAACAACGGTATAGTTCTGGTTGATTATATTACGCTCCTGCGCAGACGTGGGCAGGGGCTGCGTGAGGCCTGCCTTAACGCAGGGGCCGGCCGTCTGCGACCGATCCTTATGACCACACTCACCACCGTTCTTGCAATGACCCCTCTGGCCTTCTTCGCCGGAGAAGGCAGTGAGCAGATGCAGCCGCTGGCCATTACCGTTGTCGGCGGTTTGACCATCAACACTCTCATCACATTGGTATTTGTTCCAGTGGTGTACTCAATCATATTCAGAAAGGAGGCACAGAGGTGATACGCCTTGAAATTATAATGGACAGAACTGTAGAGGATATCTTTCTCGATTATGTAGCTGAACTAAAAATGGAAGCTGCGGATAAAAAAGCTGCGCAAAAAAGCACCGCCCCATCGACAGCAGCCGCCGCCATTCCATATACCCTGGTCAGTGAAGCAAAAGGAGACGGACTCTCCGGGCCAAGGATGGGAACCCATGTGTGGCCTGAAGAGAACTCACTTTTTATACTCTACGTTGAAGAAAATATGCTTGAAAAGCTGAGGTGTATCATCCGAACAATGCGCAAAAAGCACCCTTCCAACGGTATTTCCGCATTCTTTGTACCACATGCTGAGGAGCTGATATAAACTCTGGTGTTGCGGCTGTGGATAAGATAAAATAGAGGACGTATGCAAGCGAAAGTGGTAATAATTGAAGATGAACCGGAGATCAGCGAATTGATTGAACTCTACCTCTCAAAGGAGGGCATTGAAACGGTCGCCTGTGCCAACGGCGAGGAGGGGCTTCAGACCCTTTCCGCCGGTGACGCCGATTTACTGGTACTTGACTTGAATCTGCCGGGAATAGATGGGTACCAGGTTTTGCAGGAGCTTCGTCGTACCTCTATGGTACCGGTGATAATTGTATCGGCCCGAACAGATGACGCTGACATGATCCTCGGTTTCGGGTATGGAGCCGATGATTTTGTACAGAAGCCTTTTAGCCCAAAGGTGCTGGCAGCCCGGGTGCGAGCCCATCTCCGGCGGGCGGTAGATTATGCCCGGACACCCGCCGCTGTCCGGTTTGGTCCCTTCCAGTTGGATACAGAGGCTCGGGTCCTCAAACGTGAAGGTGAGATTGTGCGTCTTAGTCCGAAAGAGGCAGACCTTTTGATTGCTCTCGCGAAGAAAAAGGGGAATGCCAGCAGCACGGAGGAGTTGTATGAAGAGGTTTGGGGAAATTCTTATGGTGATATTGCAACCGTTTCAGTTCATATACAAAGAGTACGCAAAAAAATAGAAGAGAATCCCTCCGATCCGGTGTACATAAAAACCTCACACGGCTTCGGCTATTACCTTGCGGAGAGGGAGGAAAAGTGAAGGTGACCTTACGGGCGAGGTTTATGATCATTCTGATATTCGTACTGCTCATCCCGATTCTTATACCCCTGTCGGGGTATCTGGTTTTTAAGGCGAACCAGCCGGAGACTGAGGTGGAAACGGCCAACCGTGCCCCCGGCTTTGTACTGGAGGAGCTTCCCAAAGTAATTGAGCAGCGTTGGGACTATAGAGAAACAGCAGACCCCCGAATTCTGGTAGTCCTTTTAGGTAAAGAGGGGCCGATCTATGTGAACCGGGAAATTGGCGTCGGATACCGGGGTGAACTGGAAGACAGTAATTTGACGGTCCGAGAGATGCAGCAGCAGTGGCTGGGGCTGATTAGTCTGCACAAACTCTCAGGGGAAACGCTTATCGGTTCGCTGCTATTCAGTCATCAGGATACATCGGGCATCGTCTTTTATCAGTTTGTTCCGCCTAACCCGTTTACCCAGATGTACCGGCATCCGGTGGCATTTACTATTCTGTTTTTGTTTTTATTTGTATTGGTTCCGGCTTTTTTCAGCGGTCGCTTTTTGCTTTCCCTACGCCGATCCCTCCTCAGCCTTGAGCAGGGAGCTTCTCGAATAATGCAAAATGATTTCTCTACGCCGGTGGATGCCCATTCCGATCCTACTTTACAGCCGGTTTTTGAAACCTTCGAGAGCATGCGCAAGCAGCTCAAAGAGAACAACGATCAACGGGCACGCTTTCTGATGGCTATTTCTCACGATTTGAAAACCCCTCTCACCAGCATCAAGGGATTTGTTGAGGCCCTGGAAGAAGGAATAGTCGACAGTGAGGAGAAAAAGCAGCGCTATTATGAAATCCTCAAATCGAAAACAGAGCTACTGGAAGAGCGCATAAGTGAGCTTATAGAATTCTCCCGGATGGAAACGGTGAACTGGAGAGCGCAGTTTACCAACTTTGCCTTAGCTCCATTTTTTCAAGACCTGATGAAGCGGCATAAACTGGAAGCCCAAGTAAGGGGGGTGTCCTTCAAAGCTGCAATTGATATCCCGGGTGAAACCAAGTTACACGGCGATGCTAAGATGTTGGCCCGTGCTCTGGAGAACCTGCTTGATAATGGAATTACCTATGCAGGACGAGGTGGCCGGCTTGAATTGCATGTGTGTCTTTCAGAAGGGGACAACTATGTTCAAATTATGCTTGAAGACTCAGGTCCGGGAATTACAAACAAAGAGCTTCCTCTGGTGTTTGAACCCTTCTATCGCGGTGATCGAAGCCGCAATACTAAGGGGTTTGGTCTGGGGCTTACCTCGGTCAAATCGATAGTAGAGGCGCACGGCGGGAGTATAACCGCCGGACACAGCAGCCTGGGAGGTGCAAGGTTCGATGTCTGTGTGCCGGTTGCACGCTGAGTGTTGTTAAGGAAAAAAGCTTTAAGCACCCCTCCCGCCTCCCCCTCGGAAGCATGGTGTTATAACCCTGTGTGCGCCCTGTGTATAAAGTGCAAAAGCCGTGAATAAGTGTAAAGGGTTTTTATTAGTGTAAAGACCTTGAATAAAAAACCGGCTTTGCGAAAGCCGCCGGTTTCGTTTATTATTTGTAGAGAAAGGTACATTAGGAGGAAGGTATGGTAGATCATGTATTGATACTTGCAGGGGGCTCGGGTACGCGACTGTGGCCGGCTTCCAATTCGAAGATGCCGAAACAGTTTTTGCCGGTACAGGATGGAAAAAGTCTCCTCCAGCTGACGATAGAACGGGCGCTGGCCCTTGGTATTAAAGGGAATGTTATTATTATTACCCTAAAGGAGCAGCTTGAGCCGATTATCGCCGAATGCGATAAAATCGGCGAAGGACGTAACAAAATCAAGATAATTCCCGAGCCGGCGGCAAGAAATACCGCCCCGGCAATAGCGATTGCCTCCGAATATCTAAAAGCCCAGTCCGGCAGCGGAGACGGCAGAAGAAGCAGCGAAGACGGCGTTGGAGCCGGCGCTGGGGAGACCGTTGTGGTGCTGACCGCCGACCATCTGATTACGCCGATTGAGAGGTTTGCCGAGAACGTGCGGGCCGCCGATCAGCTGGCCCGGCAGGGCAAATTGGTGACCTTTGGCATTCCCCCCACGCGGCCGGAAACCGGCTACGGCTATATAGAAACAGCTGAAGAGCTCCCGCCGGGACACCGGGTAGCCTCGTTCCGGGAGAAACCCGATGAGCCCACCGCCCGCAGTTTTGTTGAGGCGGGCAACTACTTCTGGAACTCCGGCATGTTCGCCTTCAAGGTAGAACGTTACCTTGAAGAATTAACTGCCCTGACTCCGGAGATCGGGAACATCTTTTCCGGAATCGGACCGAAGGGGGAATCCCGCCGGGCTGGGGAGATCGAGGTGGTCATGGAGGGCCCGGAGGTGGAAAAGATATACCAGGCAAGCCCGAAGGATTCCATAGACTATGCGGTGATGGAAAAGAGCACCAGCTCGGCCATGGTAAAGGCCTCCTTTGACTGGAACGATATCGGCAGTTGGGAGGAGATGGCCGCCCTATTCGATGAAAAGCAGGCTGAGGGCCGCGGGACTAATGAGGGCAGCCGGGCCGCCGTCGGCAACAACACCAACGGCGGAGATGAAGAGCTCATAGCCATTGAGTCGGAGGGCAATTTTGTGTATTCCGATCAACCCGTCGCCCTCTGCGGAGTTGAAGATCTAATGGTTGTGGTAAAAAACGGAGCGGTACTAATCGCCAAAAAAGGGGCGGGGCAACAGGTAAAACAGGTGGTCAACGAACTGAAGGAGCGGGGCCGGAAGGATCTGCTGTAGTTTTGTGGGTCCCTGCCCGCCTGAGCTGCGGCGGGGCCGTGCTCAGCGGGCAATCCACTCGGCGTAGCGTTCGTAGTAGCGCAGCACCTGGGTGCCGAAGGCGCGGCTTATTTTGAGGTAATCATCGTCGAAAGGGGCAATTTGCTTATAATTTTTAAGTTCACGATCGAAGAACCCGGCGTAGTAGGGTTCGCCGGCGGACAGTTCCACCAGAATTTCGCGCATTTGGTATTTTTCCTGTTCCGCATGACGGATGGTGGAGAAAATCCTTGCCCCATTGGCAATTTGTTCACGGAACAACTTGTCCATAGTCTCAAAATCGTAACGCTTCAGGATCGGCAGCTGCTCCTTAGGCCGGTTCCGTTCCATCTCCTCATTTATTAATGTGGTGTAGGAGGCGGCAATCTTCTGGGCTATCTCGTTGAAGGTGGTTTGAAAGTTGCGCTTGAAACCTTCAGCTTTTTCAGGAGGGATATTTGGGGCCAGGGACCTCATTTTTTCCAGCTCGGTGTTGTAGTACTTAAGCTGGAGCATGATCTTCTTCACTTCCTGATGGTTTCGGAGTTCAGGTTTGTCCTTCAGCATATTCTTTACTTCTTGGACCACCGACTTAATATCAGGCGGATCCTCACCACTTTGCTCGGAACTTGGTGAAGTGCGCGGGCCCTTTGGAACGGACCCTGTATCTCCTATACTATCTGTGCGCCCAGTGCGCCCAGCATGGCCGGCGGGGGAGCGAGATCCGGATCCGGAGGACTGGGCCGGAGCGGATGTACCGGCCTCCGAAGGGGCTTTGGCGGCACTGTCTGCATTGGCTGCATCTTTTTCGGGAGTTTTTGTTGAATAGAGGCGCAGCAGCCCCAGGGCGAAGAGGCGCTGGACGGCGGGGGTCAGCACCCCGAGGGCAGCCTCGCGCAGGGGTGGGTTTAAGTCGGTGATGGCCTTGCTGTCCCACTTGAGCGATTTGAGGGGGTACATAATTGAGTGCAGCAGACCCCGCTTGTATTCGACAACCCCCTCCTCCACCGCAAAACGCAACTGTTCCGCCGCACGAGTAAACTCGGAGGGCGCAATATTGAGGAAGTCTACTAATGTATCGGGCTCATCAAGAGCACTGCGGACCTCGTACCAGTCCCCGGTGATCTGCTTTTCAAGCTCACTCACACTAAAAATGTACCCCCTATTAGTCGGTCTATCAACCGAAATTGCTAATTATTGAGTTTTTTTAGCAGCCATGCGATATTTTCACCAAGTCGCCGCATAGTGTTAATCCCTTCTTCATCTTTTTCTCCGTCCCCCTCCGCCCGGGCGAGGGACATATTCCAGTAACTTGAACCGGGCACTATCATATCATTAATAAAGAAAAACTGGTTGATCGATTCCAGGGCATGGACAGTCCCCGCCCTCCGGGCAACGGCAATTCCCGCGCCAACCTTCCGGCTGAGAGGATTTCCGCCCCCGCTACCGCGAATTGCATAGCCCGCCCGGTCGATCATCGCTTTGGTTTCAGCGGTGATATCGGAAAAATACACCGGTGAGCCGATGATCACGGCATCTG
>CAZDFY010000108.1:0-2166 GCA_964504785.1 uncultured Sediminispirochaeta sp.
ACACAAGAAAGCGAAAAGATACGGAGAAGAATTTTCCCTTATCATTCTCGACATCGATCACTTCAAGTATGTGAACGATACATACGGCCATGATATTGGAGATAAGGTCCTTGTAAAATTGTCAAAAATAGTTTCGGAACATATACGAGATGTAGATACCTGCGGCAGTGTAACTATGCTTGATATGTGAGGATGTTTTTCATAAAATGATGAAAATCGTCAATATTATGTACGAGAATAGCATGGACTATTTTCCAGTCTATATCTTCGTATTCGTGTACTGCAATATTACGAAAACCTACTGCACTTTTAAGGTGTTTAGATAGTTCCTCTGAAATTATTTTTTCTCTGCTCAAACAGGAAAAGACCTCTCCCATCGATTCGGGAGGTTGAATGTTGAGTTCCAACAAAGTTTGCAAACCAATATCGACGGTCAATTGCACCGCCCTTTCCAGATTTACCGAGATGATATCCTGAAGGTCGTAATCTTCCAAGAAATAATCCCATTTTTCTGGCCGTTTTTTATCTAGACGATCGAGACAGTGCTTAAGGGATGTCATTTTTTTTAGAATAATGTCATTTTTCATTGAGCATCCTCTCGATTTGTATTTCCCGAATTGCATTGACCTGGGGTGCTAAGTCACTTTGATAGTCCATCATTTCAATTGCCTTTGCTCCGAGAAACTGCGGATCTTCGTTGAGCAGGATAATACCTTTGCTGAGAATTTCCTTGAGATAAAGCCCTTTTGCCCTGCGCAGGTCACGAAGATCGACCTCTCTAGTTAAAAGAGACGTTGCTTTAAGATAGTATTTCATAAGTGTCTCGGCAGAAAGCTCACCATCAGCAGCTATCGCAAGGTCGATGTCGCTATCTGAACGAAGCCTTCCGCCGGCAGCTGAACCGTAGAGCACACACGATTTTATTCCTTCGCCTCGAAAAAATTCTATTAACTCGGATAATCCCTGTACCTCTTCCATCATATTGCAGATTCTACCATAAAAACAAAAAATAAGGGATAAAGCAGTTGGAATTTTCAATTTACCCCTCTCCTTATATAACGGTCTCCTTATCAACCGGGCCGGATCCTTCCGGCATCCCTCTCTGTTCTAGTTGTATACCTATTCCAATTCTAACACCACACGCACCTTTGTTCCGCCGGTGGTGCTTATACTCATGGTGCCGTCAAACTGTTTTGTATACCCCTCGACAAGGGTAAGCCCAAAGCCGTATTCCCCATTCTTTAGTATTTCAGGGGGCATGCCTTTTCCATTATCAGAAACCTCGATGCAAAGAAAACCCGTATTCTCTTTATCTTTGTGCATTGTTACATGAATTTCTCCTCCATCGCTCCCCTGAAACGCATATTTAATAGAGTTGGTTAAGAGCTCGGTTATTATTATACCAATAGGAAGGGACTGTTTTGAAGTAACCTCTATCTCTTCAATATCGGTGGTTATTGTTATAGACTGGCTGTCGATATAGGCATACTGGATATCGTGGAGGACAGGTCCTAAATAAGAGGAGATACGTATAGTTCCTACATCCTCTCCGGTGTAGAGGGACTGATAGATGTTTTGCATAAGGCTTACTTTGTCCTGTACTTCTTCAAGAACATCCCTTATTTGCGGTTTATCAATATGGCTTGCACGCAATGAGATAATGCTCGATATTGTACTCATGTGGTTTTTAATGCGGTGATGGACTTCATGCAGCAGATGCTCTTTTTCCTCTAAAAGTATTTCCACTTCTTTTTCTTTCTTTTTGAGCTGTGAGATATCAGTATAGGTAGCTACTACTCCTTTAAAATCCCCATCAACCATTATGGATGACCCGGCAACAATTAACGGAAGTGCTTCTCCCTCCTTTGTAAAACGAATGGTTTCAGTAGGCGGTACGCTTTTACCTGTTACAGCTTTCTGAGTAAAAGAGAGTGCTTCCTCATGGACTGTAACATCCTGTTGTCGGCTTACTATCTCATCGATATCATGTCCGAGAACTTCTTCCCTTGAGTAATGGAAAAGCTCCTCTGCACCCCGATTCCACTCATTTATTTTATTCAGGGAATCGAATGTGATAATCGCATTTGGAGCTGCCTCTAATAATGCTTCAAGTAGCTGTCTCCTCTCGTTACTCACCTGTTCAAGTTTTCTTATTTCTGTAATATC
>CAZDFY010000108.1:2266-10762 GCA_964504785.1 uncultured Sediminispirochaeta sp.
CTGTAATATCTCTTGCGCTAAAGAGCACCTTCTTTATATTTCCTTCTTCATCTTTAATTGTTTTTCCGTCGGTCTCCATCCAGATATAACTTTCGTTTGCACATCTAAATCTATACTCAACCCTTTTTGTATCTTTACTTTTACCTATAAATTCTCTGAAGCTATATTCAATTTCAGAGAAGTCCTCCGGGTGTACGAATTCAAGTACATTTCTCCCTATTAGAGAATCTTGTTCATAGCCTAATGTATCGTTAAAATTACTATGGAAAGTAATACACCCATACAAATCGGTTAACACAACAAAATCAGAAATGTTCTCTATTGTATTATTCAAGATTTCTGTCTTTTCACGAAGAGTAGTTTCTGCTTTCTTTTGTTTAGAAATGTTAACAGCTGTTGACAAAACTCGCTCTTCATCATTGATAGTAATCAGTCTTAACGTAACATATTCCCAGAAAACATCACCCAAAGTGTTTCTATTTTTCCATTCAAATTCTTGTAAACCCTCAGTAGCTGCCCTATGAATCAACTCCAGGGCCTCATTGAAGGAATAAGGCGGCTCCATCCAGAAATTGTTTTCTTTAAATTCTGAGATACTGTTGAGGCCATATACTTTAAAGGCTACTTGATTTGCATCGATAACTTCACCTGTATCTTTGTCGTGTATTGTAATAGAAACCGGTGATTGGTGGAAAAGAGATTTATACTTCTTCTCACTTTCCTGTATCCTCTGTTCAGCTTGCTTTCGTTCGGTAATATCCTCGTGGGTGCCAACAAAACGATGGGGTATACCGTTTTTGTCTTTATTGTATAAGTGCCCTTTCCCCTTTATCCATTTCCATTTGCCGGATTTACATCTTAAGCGAAACTCAAGATCGAAGGGGTGAACCAGTTCAATTTTCTCCTTTATCGCTTCTACTGCATTCTCTCTATCCTCCGGGTGCAGGAGTTTTTCCCATGTCTTGTAATGCTTTGGCAATTCATCAGGTTCATATCCAAGCATCTGACAGTATTTCGGGCTAAAATAGATTTCATCAGTATCTAAGTTCCAATCCCAATATCCATGTTCCTCTGCATCTAGAGCCAAATTCAGTTGCGCTTCTTTCTCATGAAGTTTCTTATGCGAATCAAATAGTTGGTAGGCCATTCGGATAGCTTCAATAAGAACAAACTCTCCACTGTTCTTTAGCACGTAGCCATAACCGGTAATCTTCTTTACCTTATCTACATAGTCCTTCTCTGCATGACTGGTAAGGAATACTATAGGAATGTCATGTTTTTCGAGTATCTTCTGGGCAACTTCGGTGCCGTCTCTGTCTTTTCCAAGGTCAATGTCCATCAAAATGAGAGAAATTTCCGGGTCTGAGTCTACAACTTCAATTGCCTTTTTTCCGCTGTAAGCGGTTACCGCTTCATACTCATGTGTTTCGAGCAGCTTGGCTTGCGACATTGCGATGAGGGCTTCATCATCAACTAATAATACTTTTTTCGACATAAGCCTCCCTGATAACGACCCACCTATTTTGTTAGATATAAAAAGTATATAAAATACACTATTAGTTCGCAAACCTGTATGTCGGCACAGTATATCTCTGCCCGGCAAAATCCTTCCGGGAATACAAAAAGGGCGAAAAAGCGTGGTTCTACTATCTGATGTGTATTTCATTCTTCCTGTTCGAAGCATTCAAATATGATATCGACTCTCCGGTGATCAAGATTACCTGGTATGCTGATAGTTTTAGAAGAAAGTTGCTTGATATTGCCGGTGACGCTGAAGGGCTTCTCTATCTCTTTAAACTGATGGGTAGAAGCAACAACTTTGATAAACTCCGTGCCCTAGGGTGTACCAAGTTCAAACCTGAATGGGTAGTGGGCGTCAGGAATAGAGTAGATTTTTCCACATTTATTCTGTTATCCGAATAGTACTCATTTGGAAAAATGAGTGAAGTATTCATGACTTCAGCTTACTCTAAGGAGTTCTACCGGCAAAGGCCTTGGGACTGGTAATCGAATGGGCCAAGCTTCATCAACAGGAACTCGTGCAAGAGTGGAATCTGGCTAAAAATCATAAAACCAGATACGGTATTCGAGACATTTAGTGATAAAGAATAATTCAAGGGTTTTCACATTGAATATGGAACGCTCGTATGGGGAGACGGCGAGGTTGATATTGCCCCGGAAGCCCTCTATGAACAGGCTACGGGAAAACAAGTTCGGTATAACACCAAGAAAAGCGCGGTGTAATTACACACGCCGCACGAAAGATGCTACTCGAGGAGTTTTTGAAACCCATGGATATCTCGCAGAAAGAACTCGCTGTTGCAATAAAAACTTTGATAAAGTGGAGTTCTCTTTCAGATAACGCGTGGGCACTTATTAGATTTGCGTTCCCAATTAATTGAAGAACTCATTGAACAGGTAAATAGCGACTAATCGAGTACCTATCTCGGCCTTCACGACAATGTCCGCGACTACTCGCCGAGGCGGATGCGCGGGTTGAGCACGGCGTAGAGCAGGTCGGCAACGAGGTTAGAGAAGGAAAAGAAAAAGACGATAATCACGCTGATCGCCTGCAACACCGGCAGGTTCTTTTGCGTGACCGCCGTTACCAGCAGCGACCCCATTCCCGGGAAGTTGAACACATTCTCAATGACAACCAGACCGCCCATCAGCCAGCCGATGCTGATGGCAATCACTGTGATTGTGGGCATCAGCGCATTTCTAAGGACGTGTCGCACGATCACCACCCGCGGTTGAAGGCCCTTCAGCTGCGCCGTACGCACGTAGGGCTTGCGCAGTTCCTCGAGCATTCCCGCCCGGGTCATTCGGATGATGTAGCCGACCAGCACAAAGCTCGCGGTCACCGCCGGCAGGGTGAGCGTTCGAATCCAGCCGCCGAACCCCATCCCTTTGGTGACGAGGGAGGCTGCGTTGAACCAGCCGAGCCCGAGCGCAAAGACGTTTATAAGAATGATGCCGGCAATAAACTCCGGTAGACCCACAATTGAGAGTGAAACAAAGGAGATTGAGGAATCAACCCAGCTGCCTTCCCGGAGTGCAGCGATCACCCCCAGCAGGACCCCTAGAGGAATTGTGAGAAGAAGCGTGGCAAAGGCCAGCCGCAGGGAGTTGCCCAGCCGTTCCATTACCAGAGGACGCACCGGTGGACGTCCCGCGGTGTAGGAAAGCCCCCAGTCGGCGGTGACGAAGCCGCCGAGCCAGTTCAGGTAGCGTTGTAAGGCGGGGTCGTCAAGCCCGAACTCCTCGTTGAAGTTGGCAATTGCGGTCGGGGATGCGTCCCGCCCGAGCACCAGCCGGGCTACATCACCGGGCAGAAGCTCGGTGAGTGCAAAGATCACAAAGGAGGTGAGCAGAATGGTGAGCAGCAAGAGCAAGAGGCGGCGGATCACGTAGCGGGTCATTTGGATTCCCCCTGCATCTTCTCAAGCTCATCGAGCGGGTGGTGACATCGAATCTGGTGCCCATCTGCGCTCTCGCGCAGCAGAGGCGCTTTGTTCACGCAGATATCGCCGATAAACCGCGGGCAACGGGTGTGAAACGGACAGCCGGAGGGTTTGTTCCGAGGGCTCGGGACTTCACCCTCGAGTCCGACCCGCTCAACCGCGGCATCCGGATCGGGTATCGGCGATGCTTTGAGCAGCGCCTCGGTATAGGGATGCCAGGGCGGCTGCAAAACGTCGCTGTTGCTCCCCTGTTCCACCACCGAGCCGAGATACATCACCGCAATCCAGTCGGCAAGGTAGGCTATCACCTCGAGATCATGCGAAATGAAGAGATAGCTCGAGCCGTTCGTTGAGCGCAGCTCCTTCAAGAGGTTGAGAATGACTGCCTGGACCGAGACATCGAGTGCCGAGGTGGGTTCGTCGGCCACCACAACCGCCGGTTCCGCGGCAAAGGCTCTCGCAATCGCCACCCGTTGCTTCTCGCCACCGCTGAGCTGCGACGGCAACCGATGCCGGTACACCCCGGGAAGCCCCACACTCTCGAGTTGTTGCTCAACCGCCTCCTCGATCCGGCGCCCCGAAACTGCCCCGAGTTTGCGGATGGTGCGCCCGATGGTTTCTCCCACGGTATGGTGCGGATTGAGTGCGTCACTCGGGTTCTGAAACACCATCCGAATCCTCTGCAGTGCGTCGTGACGGCGATCGGAGAGCGAGGGGGAGAGCTGGAAATCGAGCAACTGCATCTCTCCTTCGTCTGCAGGATTCAACCCGACGATCGCCCGGGCAAGCGTTGTCTTACCGCTGCCGCTCTCGCCTACGAGCCCGAGCGTCTTCTGCTTGAGCAGGGAGATCGACACATCGTCCACTGCCTGTACGTACTCAGGCTGCTTCCCGAGCAGCCGGTCAAAAATACGCACCTCGCCAAAGCGCTTGGAGAGACCGGATACCGTAAGAACGGATTCCGCATCTGCTACGTCCGGCTCGCCGGCGCCGGCGGATTCAGCATTGGCAGCCGGCGCGCTCTTGTCAGTGTAGTCGGCGAGCACACGGGCCACGCCAAGCGAACCGTCATCGATCTCCCTCCAACGCCAGCACCGAACCAGCCGTCCGTCATCGCTCTGTTCGAGCGGCGGCTTAGTAGTTCGGCACTGCTCGGTAGCGACGGGACAGCGATCTGCAAAGACGCATGCCGCCGAACGGCCGAAGAGTGAGGGAGCAAAACCTGGGATGGTGGCCAAATGCCGCCCCCCGCGCTCGGCGTGTGAGGGTAGGCAGGCAAGCAACGCGAACGTATACGGGTGGCGCGGCGCATGGAAGAGCGATGAGACATCCGCACTCTCCATCACCTCGCCGGCGTAGAGCACGGTCACCCGGTCGCTCACCTGGGCGATGGTTCCCAGGTCATGCGAGACGTAGAGACCCGCCGCCTGCTCTTCGTGCACGAGATCACGAACGAGGGTAAGAATCACCGCCTGGGTAGTCACATCGAGCGCGGTGGTCGGTTCGTCGAGCACAACGAGCTGTGGCCGGGTACTGAGCGCCAGCGCAATCATGACGCGCTGCAGCATCCCGCCGCTGAGCTGGTGCGGGTACCTGGTAAGAACACGGTCGGGATCGGCAATCTGTACAGTAGCCAGCGATTGTTCGGCCTGCGAGCGCGCCTGTTCCGCACTAAGACCGAGATGGTGTTGCGTTGCTTCGGCCAGTTGCTTCCCAATCCGGATGGAGGGGTTGAGCGAATCCATGGGACTCTGCGGTACCATGGTCATACCGCCGCCCCAGAAGCGTGATAGCTCCGACTGCGGCACGGCAAGCAGATCGCTGCCGGCAAAGGTGATAGAGCCATCGCTAATGCGAGCATTCGACGCGAGAAACCGCATGAGACCGAATGCCAGCGTGGACTTCCCGCTGCCGCTTTCGCCGACCAGTCCGTGGATCTCCCCCGGATTGATGGTAAGATCGACACCATTGACGACATTCCTCCACTGCTTCTGGATCCGGTACTCAATTGTAAGGTGTTTAGCGTGAATAACAGCAGAGCTACTCATCGGCATCAGCTCCCCGCAGCACGTGCCGCAGTCCATCAGACATGAGATTGAGACTGACAATCAGGAGTGCAATGCCGAGGACCGGAGACCAGATCATCCAGGGCTCCTGCATCATCCGCGGCCGCGCATCCAGCACCATCCTTCCCCACTCCGGGCTCGGCGGCTGCACGCCGAGACCGAGGAAACCGAGTGAGGCGACGATAATGATGGCATAGGAAAGGCGAAGCGACGCCTCAACCACCAACGCCGGCATAACACTCGGCAGCACTTCCCGAATCAGAATGTAGATGAGCGACTCACCTCGCAGCTGCGCCTCTTCAATGTAGCCGGCGCTGCGAACACCCAAGGTAGCACTGCGTACCACGCGGGCAATGATCGGGATATATATGATGACCACGACAATGGTGAGGCTGATTTTGCCGGGTCCGAGCCGCTGGACAACCGCCAGTTCACTCGCGGAGAGCAGCGGCACGATTGTGGAGATCATCACCAGGGCGAGCACCATGATGGGTATGGAGATGATACTGTCGAGGAAGCGCGAGACAATGGTATCTACCGCGCCACCGAGATAGCCGATCAAGAGACCTATGAATGCGCCAATCACGACGGCGATGAGCGTAGCCGTCAGCGGCAGGCCGATTGTCTCTCGGGCACCCCAGAGCATGCGGCTCAGAATGTCCCGGCCGCGCTGATCGGTTCCGAGCGGAAAGCTATTCGAAGGCGGCTCCCCGGTAAGCGCCCGCCGGGTCTCAAGCCCCACGTCCGTTCCACGGATGATCTGATCGTAGGGATACGGCGCCAGCAGCGGACCGAAGAGCGCTATAAAGAGGAAAAAAAGAACAAATATCAGCCCTACAAGTGAGAGCGGATAGCGCCCCATACGACGAAGAAATCCGTCCCGGCCGGGTCGTGCGGACCCGGCCGACCGCGGGGGTCGGCCGCTGCCGTTTGAACTCATTTGTGACAGCCGGCCTATTCGGCCAGAGAAACTGTTCGGAAGTCGGTCCGCCCGGGGAAGTTGTGCATGTCCAGCCCTTCAACAACGTCCCGATATCCGCCCACTACCGGTCGGAAGTACGGGATGATGATGGGTCCGGACTCCAGAAAGATGGTACTGATCTGCTTGTAGAGTGCAGCACGTTCATCAATATCCGCCTCCTGGGCAGCTTCAGCCGCCAGTCGGTCGAGTTCTGCCTTCGACCAGGCCGACTCGTTGAAGGGTGCGCCGGTGGTGTAGGCAACGCTGAGGTACTCCTGCGGCGTTGGACGGGTTCCCCAGGCGGTCATCCCCAGCTGGGTATTGATCCAGTTGTTCTCGCCTTCTGCGTAGTAGACGTTCTCAGGCACCACGTTGAGTTCAACATCGATCCCTGCCTCCGCCCACTGCTGCTGCAGGAACTCGGCCACGAGGGGATACTCGAAGGTCGCACCAACGTAGAACGGCACCTGTACGCGGGGCTCTCCGTCTACAACCTCAATAAATCCGTTTCCGGCACCATCCTCGTAGACCTCGGCTATGAGCTCTTTTGCAGCCTCCGGATCGTAGTCTCGGTTCGGCATCTCATTGTAAAGCGCGCCGTAGGTAGGACCAATCGGGTCGTTATTGCCGACGGTTCCGGCACCGTCGAGCACGTCAAGATTAATGAGCTCGCGGTCTGTAGCAAACTTAAAGGCCTGTCGCATGCGAACATCCTCACCAATCGATCCTTCATCTGCCCGGAGGCGAACGACCGGGTGAGTATTGGTCGGTCGCGTGATGCTTGTCACGGCTGGAATGCTCTCGAGCGTGTCTAGCAGGTCATCGGGAACCTTGATCACAAAGTCAATTGCGCTGCTCTGCAGCGCGTCGAGCTGCGACTGATCGTCATCGAAGAAGATGAGCTCGATTCCGTCGAGCGCCGGCGCCCCGTCCATCCAGTAGTTTTCGTTCGCTACGTATGTGGCCCTCTGGTCGGGCTGGTAGTCGGTGAGAATAAACGGGCCGGTTCCATTGAAGTTGACGTACGGATCTGCGCCGTCGGCGAGCACGTTCACATTATCGCTGCCCTCCTGGAGAATCAGGGCAAAACGACTCGCCACGCCGTAGAGGAAGTCGGCGTTTGGTTCTTCGAGCGTGAATCGCGCGGTCAGATCATCAACCGCCTCGACACTCCAGGTGGGCTCAAGAATTGGATCACCTGCCTCGGTCTCACCGACCTGCCGCTGGCCGAGCAGGGCAACGATGGACGAGCCGGCACTCACCAAGCGTTCAAAGGTGAACACAACATCCTCCGCGGTAAACGGTGTTCCATCCTCAAACGTAACGCCTTCTCGGAGCGTGAATGTATAGACGAGTCCGTCATCACTGATCTCCCAGCCGGTCGCCAGGTTTGGCGAGAGGTCGCCATCCGGAAGAATGTCGATGAGATAGTCGTACTGGAGGCTGTTGAACATGACCTCCGGGTCGTTTGCACCGAGTGCCGGATCTATAGTGGTGAGCTTTCGAAGCCCAATGCGAAGCACTTCCTCCTCCGGTTCTGCGTCGGCCGCAACATCCTGGCCACGATCACGCAAGAGAACTCCGGCAGCAAGCGCTATAACCCCGATAATCAGAACCGCAACAATCGCAATAATCATACCTTTCTTCATACTACCCTCCCGCGAGTACGTTGTGTGACCTGTTCTCATGCTCGTCGCACCCTCCTCCGCAGTATGCATTAACGATAGGAAAAATGATTTGAGGCGTCAAGTCGAAAATCGAGGAAAATAGATACCTGCCGCCTAAAATCGGCACAGTCACCATGCGGGTGCAGATTCTCCCAAGTGCTTTCTCCAATAAGTTCTTTTTCTAATATTAGGGCTTCCATACCTCACTATCCCCTCCCCTTATAAATGATGACAATGACATCAGAAATGTTAGCACGCATTGTTTTCTGCTTTATTTCGCTTACAAGAATTTTGCGATTTGCTTCAAGAACAACAATCCCCGAGTTCTTCACTACATA
>CAZDFY010000109.1:0-10464 GCA_964504785.1 uncultured Sediminispirochaeta sp.
TTCTGTCTGAGGGGGAACAGCCTGGTCTGTCCTGATCCCTGCGCTGGTATTATCCAGATTCAGGTTCGACGGGTATGTTCTCAGGCTCGTCCTTCGACGAACCACCCCACGACATTAATTACAAAATACTAAGGGCCCCTGGAAGTGTCAAGGGGTGTTGAGATTGGGTGCTGTAGATATGGCGGCAAGCCTTGTAAGACCACAAGGTTAGTACCATTACTCTTCTTTCATCCGGTAGCCGATGCCGCGCACCGTCTCTATCATATGCCCCTGGTTTCCAAGCTTTTTGCGCAGCCCCAGTATTTGTACATCCACCGAGCGTTCGGTCACCGGGTAGTCTTCTCCTTTTACCGCGCCGATGATCTGATTCCGCGAAAAAACCCAGCCGGGGTTCCTGGCAAGAAACTCGAGGATAGCAAATTCGGTTACACTGAGTAAAAGCGGGGTTCCAGAGCTGATTACCTCGTGTTTGCTGGTATCAATCTGGATCTCATGAATTTTGATGTAAGGCTCACGGCCTTCTTTTATCGGGTTTCGCCGACTGCGCCGCAGAATGGCCCTGATCCTGGCAATTAGTACCTTCGGGCTGAAGGGTTTGGTAATATAATCGTCGGCACCTACCTCAAGGCCGGTAATAATATCCGACTCTTCACTTTTGGCGGTGACCATAAGAATAGGTATATACTTTGTGTCTTCGGTACTGCGGAGCTGTTTGCATACTTCAATTCCGTCAAGTCCGGGGAGCATTAAATCCAAAATAATCAGGTTCGGTAAACGCCGGTGGGCCTCACGAATTGCCTCTTCACCGGAAGCAGCAGTCAGGCTGTTATACCCCTCTTTTTCAAGATTGTATTGAATCAACTGGAGTATATCCGCTTCATCATCTACTACTAATATTGTTTTATTGGACATCTGTAGTTTCCGCCTGCATTATAAAATTATAAGTTTAGCTCGGTATGGGTCCCGGTTGCATCGTATACAATCCATTCACTGATATTGGTTATATGGTCTCCAAACCGTTCAAGCCAGCGACAGACAAATAAAAGGGATGTTGCCTGTCGAATGAGTGATGTGTCTTCCATCATATAGGTAATCAGCTCGCGCCATACCTGATCATTCAAATTGTCGATTTGATCATCCATTTCGGCGATTTGCCGTGCCCGTGTATCATCACACTCGACAAAGGCCGTGAGCACCTCGTTGAGCATTTGAACCCCGATTTCACTCATCTTAGGAAGATCAATGAGAGGTTTTATGTACTCCTCGTTTTTTAGGCGAAATGCAGATTTTGCAATATGGACCGCATGGTCGCCCATTCTTTCCAATTGTGTAACAACCTTGAGGCTGGTGACGATATGACGAAGGTCCCGGGCTACCGGTTGTTCCGTTGCAATCAGGATAGTTAACTTGTCCTGTATTTCCAGTTCGAGCTGATTGATTTTTGTGTCTTCTTCAATAGTTTTTTTAGCAAGCTCGTAGTCCTTTTCCTTAAGCGCATGCATCGCGTTTTGCATCGCCTCTTCAACAAGCATACCCATTTTCAGGATATCCTTATTGAGGTGGTTTATAGCTTCGGAAAAACGATGTCGTGGTACTTCCAATGTACTTCTCCTTTTAAAATAGCCGCAATCTCATGAAAGTATAACAAGAAATTTAGGTCAAGTTACTATTAAAAAAATGTTAGAAACGTGTTAATTCAGTCAATTCTTCAGTTTTATCACCTAAGATTGAATACCATCTATGGTTATGATATGCTGAGTGTTACGAAAATACAAGCAAAGGCAACGATTTTGAAGTTAAAGTGCCGGGAAGGTAAGTAACTGTGTCGACCACAATAGCGTGTACTGGTGGAGGTACCGGCGGTCATGTGTTTCCGGGAATAGCGGTAATCGAACAACTTAAAAAAATGGACACTTCCCATCAGCTGGAAATTGTGTGGATAGGTTCAGGGAAAGAGATTGAAAGGAGTATAACCGCCCGTTTCGATGTTCCCTACTACTCGGTCCCCTCGGGAAAGCTCAGGCGGTATTTTTCACTCCAGAATTTTCTGGATGTGTTCAGGCTTATTGCCGGCTTTTTTTCTTCGCTGTATCTTTTGAAAAAGTTAAGGGCGGAAGTGCTTTTTTCTAAGGGGGGGTATGTCGCAGTTGCTCCTGTTCTAGCGGCTCGGCTTCTCAGAATACCGATTCTCACCCATGAGTCGGACCGGGACCCCGGCCTGGCTACTCGCATAGCAGCCCGTTATGCCGATTTTGTTCTTTTGCCCTACGAAGCGACACTGCGTGAGTATTATTCAGATCAAAAAGAGCGGGCCCTAGTGACGGGAAATCCGGTGAGGGAAGAGCTTTTTTCCGGAGATTTTGCTCATGGACGGGAGTTGCTGAATGTCCCTCCGGAAGAGCCGATCCTATTAGTGCTCGGCGGAAGCCAGGGGGCCCGACAAATAAACCAGTTGCTGGGGGCGATTTTACCCCGACTCTTAGAGAAGGCGGTGGTGGTCCATCAGATGGGCGAGCTGGACTACCGGCCCTCTGATAATCCGCGTTATATTACCACCCCGCTGTTTCATTCTGAATTTTCCCATATTTTAGCCGCGGCGGACCTTGTGATTTCAAGGGCCGGGGCGGGAACCCTCTGGGAATCAGGGGTATTAGGCAAGGCATCAATTCTTGTCCCCCTGGGAGGTGAAAGCTCCCGGGGGGATCAAGTGAGAAATGCGGAGCTGTTTGCCCAGCGGGGAGGTGCCGTGGTACTGCAAGGCGCCTCTCTCACCCCCGAAGTATTACTGCACACTACTGAACGGCTTCTGCTGGATAAGCAGGAACGGGAGAACATGGGGCGTTCAGCCGGGGAGTTATGTCCGTCGGATGCCGCGGGGCAGATCGCCAGGCTTATATATGCACAAATACCTGCGAAAAGAGGAGCAGAGGGCGAATGAATTTAGCTGTATTTGATATAATCGGAATTCTTATTCTTCTGGCGGGGGGCGTACGATGTGCCTTTCGCGGTTTTGTAGCGGAGTTTTTATCGGCCCTGGCGATAATCACCGGTCTGGCGGCGGCGCTCATTTTTACATCAGCCCTGTCTCCCCTTTTAGCGCCCTATCTTGGTGAGACTATATGGACGCCGATTGTCTCTTTTCTTTTGATTTTTCTCTTAGGCTATGTGTTGATAAAAATTATTGAATCAACCCTTTACCGTATCATAGAGCGAGTGCAGCTGGAAAAGCTCGATCAGGCCTTGGGATTTTTCCTCGGTGTAGTTGAAGGTTTTCTTTTATTGGCTTTACTGGTGTTTGTGCTCCAGTTGCAGTCCGTGGTAGAAATCGGACCGTTCTTAGAAGAGAGCTTTTTGGCCCGGTTCCTTCAGCAAATAATTCCCGTGGGGGCACAATTTTTAGAAGAAAGGTTGCAGAATTACAGTGTTTGAAAATATTCTCGGACAGAATCGGATCATATCTCAACTTTCACAGGAAATTGCACATCGAACGCTGCCCGGGGGGCTGTTGTTTTATGGTGAAGCCTATACCGGAAAGCTTTCAACAGCTCTGGAACTGGCCCGGGTGCTTACCTGTAAACAGCAGGGGGCCTGGAGTTGCAACTGCAGCTCCTGTAGACAGCACCGCGTACTGGATCATCCCTATATTTTAATGCTTGGTTCGCGTTATTTCAGCGAAGAAATAGCCGCCGCAGGCAATACCCTTTTACACAGTCGGAGTGAAGGGGCCCGGTTCCTCTTTATTCGGGCGGTCAGAAAACTGACCCGTCGATTTGACCCAATGTTGTGGGAGGGAAATGAACAAAAACTGAAAAAGATCCAGGACCCGATTACAAAGCTTGAAGATGAATTGGAAAATTTTTATCCGGAGGTAGCACTTGCGGAAGAAAATAAGCTGGAAAAGATACTGAAGAAGGTAAGTACTTATTGCAAGGAGCTGGAGAAAGTGGCCCCCCGTGACACTATCCCGATTGATCAAATACGATCGGTAAACTCCTGGGTACACACTACCAGCTCCAACCAGTCTAAGATTATCATTCTTGAAAATGCCGACAAGATGGGCGATTCCTCCCGGAATGCCCTGCTCAAAACACTCGAAGAGCCCCCGGAGGCTACGTATTTTATCCTCCTTTCCGCACGGAAGGGCCGTATACTCCCTACTATTCTTTCAAGGGTCAGACAGTACTATTTTCCCCAAAGAGATACGGAGACCGAGCATAGGGTACTGCAGAAAATTTTTCGAATAGACACCCCTGAGTATCGTGATTTGCGCTCTTTTTTCCTTGCCTGGCGCGGGGTGCCCGTAGAAAAATTAAGGGCCCATTCGGAACACTTCTTCAGTTATGTATGGGGTGAATCGGAGTGGGAACCGGAGAAGCTTGATGAGTTCCTTGCCGACCCGCAGCTAAAGGTATATTTTGTCCCTTTTCTCAAGGAACTGAGTGAAGCCCTGTCCGAATATATGACTGATCCCGATCGCCCTTTACCGGTGAGCTATGAGGTTTTAGAACTGTGGAGCCGCAAGATTAAAACAGCGCTGATCAATTTTGAGCACTACAATCAAGCTCCGGACCTGCTATTGGAAGGCTTGCTGTACTCGATGAAGGAGATGGTATGAGAAAATTTATCCAGAGGGCGCTCAACAAACTTTCTAAACTAGATGAAGAACAGATTCGGGCATTGCTATTTGATTTGGCATCGGAAAATGAAATGCTTGAGATGGTTCTTAATTCTATGACCGACGGAATATTGGTTACCGATCTTGAGCATAAGATAAGTTTTGTGAATCAGGGAGTGCGTTCTTTGCTGCCGATTCTTCGCAGCGATCCGGAGGAACATCTGTTGTGGGAAGCAATTGCCGACGAAGAAATAAGCACTTTTCTCCGTGAGGGTGTGCAGGAACAGAAGCGAATAGAAGAAGAAGAGTTTACCCTCGAGGGAAGCGGTGCGGGTCGTACTCTTTCCTTCTCCCTGGTACCTATTGTCAAAGAGGGTGAACACCGGGGGAGCCTAGTGCTTGTCTCCGATATCACCGAACGTAGAAAGCGGGAGGCACGGCTGCGGCGGGCGGAAAGTTTAGCATCCTTAACGACCCTGGCGGCAGGGGTTGCCCACGAAATTAAGAATCCCCTTGGTTCTATCGGAATTCATATACAGCTTATTCAAAAGGCCCTAAAACAGAACCAATGCCTCGATGAAGAGACGGCGGGCCGGTATCTTGAAATTATTACAGAAGAGATAGAGCGCCTCAACAGCATTGTGGTTGATTTCCTGTTTGCGGTGCGCCCGATGGACACCAGCATGAAGCGTACCACCGTCAATGTAGTGGTGGAAGAAATAATTGAATTTATTAAGTACGAGCTGGAAGAGAATCAGGTAAAGCTTAAAACTAAACTGGACCAAAACCTTCCAAAGATCGATCTGGATGAGAAATACATGAAGCAGGCGCTTATCAATATTATTAAAAACGGAGTAGCTGCAATGAATGAGGGCGGGTCCCTTACAATTGTAACACGGGAAGACCACGGTTACGTGCATATTGATATAAGCGACAGTGGAATCGGAATGAACGAAGAACAGCTGTCAAAGATCTTTGAGCCCTATTACACGACAAAGGAATTCGGCTCCGGTTTGGGATTGACAGTAGTATATAAGGTGGTACGGGAACACAACGGGGAGGTTTCCGTCCATTCCCGGGAAGAACAGGGGACCACTTTTACCATTAGTTTGCCGATACCGGATAGCGAAAAAAGATTGCTTGACTGGAAGGGGGAGGAGGAATGAAATTTTCGATTCTCATTGTAGATGATGAAAAGAACATCCGTGAAGGCCTTGGAAAATCACTGGAGATGGACGGATACGAGGTGCTGCTGGCGGAGGACGGAAAGAAGGGCTGGAGTCTGGTCAACGAGGAACATGTCGACCTGGTGATCGCCGATTTGAAGATGCCGGAAATGTCGGGTGAGGACTTACTGAAGCGCATCAGCTCCTCTTATCCTACCATACCGGTAATTATCCTTACCGGACACGGCACCATCGAATCGGCGGTAGAGGCAATGCGCAACGGTGCATTTGACTTTGTGACAAAACCGGTCAATCTTGACCGTCTGTCTTTACTGGTCAAGCGGGCACTGTCAAACAGAGAGCTGGTTCTGCAGCATCGCACCCTGAAGGAAGAGGTCGAACGGCTGAAAAGCCGCCGCGAAACCGGGGAGATTATCGGAAAAAGCACTCATATGCAAAAGGTCATGCAGATGATCGAGCAGGTGGCCGCCACCCGGGCGAGTGTGCTGATTACCGGTGAAAGCGGTGTGGGAAAAGAGCTTGTGGCCGATGCGATTCATACTCTTTCCAACCGTAAAGACAATCCTTATATCAAAGTCCACTGTGCCGCCCTGGCTGAAAGCTTGTTGGAGAGTGAATTGTTCGGCCATGAGAAGGGCGCTTTTACAGGTGCAGTTTCTATGAAACGCGGTCGTTTTGAGCTTGCCCATACGGGTACCATCTTTCTTGATGAAATAGGAGAGATAAATCAGCAGGTACAAATAAAAATCCTGAGGGTTCTTCAGGATAAGAAGTTTGAGCGGGTAGGAGGCGAACACACCCAGGAGGTGGATGTGCGCGTTGTCTCCGCCACGAACCGAGAACTGAAAAGTGAGATAGAGGAGGGACGGTTCCGGGAGGATCTCTTCTACCGCTTAAATGTAGTAAACATTCATGTGCCCCCCCTGCGAGAGAGAAAAGATGATATTCCCCTGCTTGTTTCCGCCTTTTTACAAGAGTTCAGCGAAGAAAACCAAAAGAATATCGAAGGCATTGATCCGAGGGCCCGCTTAGCCCTTTATAACTATCACTGGCCGGGAAACATCAGAGAATTGCGAAACTGTATTGAGAGTGCGGTGGTAATGACTAAAGGAAACATTATTTCCTATGATGATCTGCCCCCTACCGTTACCTCCGGTTCGGAGGCCGACTATGTTAAAATCGAAGTCGGCAACTCCCTGGAAGATGCAGAACGTGAGATGATTCGTGCCACCCTTCATAGAGAAAACGGCAACAAGTCACGGACGGCGGACGTATTGGGCATCGGCCGGAAAACCCTGCACCGGAAGATACAGGAGTATAAGCTGGAGGAGTGAGCCCTACTGAGGTTATGCGCCGCGTTTGGCCGCTTCCCAGGCTTTAATACGCTGGTAGGCGGTGTTTAACTCCTGGGTTTTGAGGGTAGCTTCCTGCTGCTTTGCCTGGTTGCCGGCATGGAGGTCCGGATGGTGGCTTCGCATCAGGCTGCGGTAGGCGGTGCGGACTTCCTGAAAGCCGGCGCCGAATTCGACCCCCAAAAGTACATAATCCTTGCGCAGCTCCTCCGGAGGCAGGGGTGGTGCGGAGTCGGAGGCACCTCGCCCTGCGGTACCGCTGCTGTTTCTATAAGCGCCGCTGGTATAAGTACCGCTGCCGGACCGCAGGAAATCATTCAGCTCCTCCCAGGCTTCCTGATAGTCGTTATCTACTTTGTGTTGTTCAAACCACTCATCGGAGGGGGCCCCAAAACGGATGTAGGAGCGCACAAGACGATGGAATCGTTCAAATAGAGGGTCCATAATTCTCTCCGTCGAAAAACTGCTGGTCCTCTTCATCTTCAGATGAGTAGGAACCGCTGAAGGCATAGTGCGGAGTTCCCGCCAAATATACCGTATTGCTGCGTTCATTCCACTCAAAAAAGAACCTTCCCCCGGAGGACAGCCTTATTACCAGGTCCCGGTCACAGAACCCGTTGGCGACGGCGGCAACTCCGGCTGCTGCCGCCGCTTCCACGATGTCGGGGAGCTCTTCAAGAGAATTGGGTACGGTAAGATGAATTTCTTCACTGCTGTGTACCTGATAAAGAACGATTGTGTGCGCCCTTCCGGCGATAGGCACGCTGCGAGGGGCATTTCCAGTGTCCTGTGAAGAGTCGGCGCTTGAATATACCGCCGCATAGGGGTTGTGAAAAATAACCGGGGTAGATTGGATAGTGTGAGTGTGGGACTGAAGGCTTACCTGGTAATCAATGGAACTTCCCGGTACAATTTGTACCTCCGGGTCGCAATAGGGCTCACCGATACGGTAACTGAAGTGTGAACTGTCGATGCATTGAAGCCGTTCCGTGGCTGTACGGGTATCGAATACAAGTTCACCCCGCTGTACCAATCCGAAATCGAAGGCATAACGGCCGGCGCACATCAGTACCTCTATTGGCGGAGACAATTCCTCTCCCTCCCCTGAATAGTAGGAAAGGGAGGCACTCTGCTCGCTGGAAGGGGAAATAAAAATAACCCCCATACCCCCGATACCTTCGCGACGATTGCATAATCGCTGTACGAGGTGGGTGATATTATCTTCTTTTGATATCTTATTGCTGAATGCGTTGATTAATATATAATCGTGGTTAGCAATAAATAATTTATAGAATCCGAATTCCATACTGTATATCATACAAAAAAAATCGATAAGAGGCTATAATCACGGCATGAAAAGTGGAGAACGATTTACATCTGAGGTAATTCACACAATAGTAGAGGCCATCGAGGATGCGGAGGGGCAGGAGGTCCTTTTCTATGGAAAAGTCAATGGAGAAGGTGTGGTTCATGAAATAGATGCTGCCGGCCGGGGAAATGAGTCGGCGGCACCCGCCCTGTTTCCTTATATGGAAAGCGGGGATGTAGTAATTCATAACCATCCTTCCGGTGTGCTGCGCCCGAGTGATGCCGACCTCCAGGTGGCTTCACGGCTTGGGAACCAGGGGATCGGTTTCTATATAGTTGATAACAGGGTCCGCAGTGTATACTGCGTAAGCGAGCCGGTGGGGCAGGAACCGAAAACCCCTCTGAATGTTTCTGTTTTATCAGATATTATCAGGCCCGGTGGTGTCATGAGCACCAATTTTCCATCCTACGAGTCCCGGGAACCTCAAATCGAGATGCTTGAGGCGGTGGGTACCGCCTTTAACAGCCGGCAGCTGGCGGTGATTGAAGCGGGGACCGGGGTCGGAAAGTCCTTGGCATATCTGCTTCCGGCTATCTCATGGGCGCTTCAGAACCGGGAAAGGGTAATTGTCTCAACCGCAACTATCAACCTTCAGCAGCAGTTGATCGATAAGGACATCCCCCTGGCGGAGAGTCTGCTTGGTACCGAGGTACATGCAAAGCTGGTAAAGGGGCGGGGGAACTATATCTGTCTGCGCCGGCTTGAAGATACCCTGGAAGAAATGGCCTTGTTCAGTCAGAATGAAAGTGAGCTCGAAGCAATAAAAAAATGGGTGGAGGTTACAGAGACAGGAAGCCGGGAGGATTTATCGTTTTTCCCTTCCCCTGAACTGTGGGGTCGGGTGTGTTCGGAGTCAGATGCGTGTATGGGGCTGCGATGTCCCTATCGGGAGAAGTGTTTCGTAATTCGCTCACGCCGTGAAGCCGCCGCTTCTAAGCTCTTGGTAGTGAACCACCACCTTCTTTTTTCGGATCTTGCGGCGAGGGTTGACGGAGCAGGCTTCGATAGTACGGCGGTACTGCCGCCGGCGGAGCATCTTATATTTGACGAGGCGCATTCCCTGGAAAAAAGTGCTACCAGTTTTTTTTCCGACCGCTATAACAAGTTTTCCCTCTTAAAGCAGCTTCGGCGCTTGTATACCCGAAGGCGGAACAGTGCCTTCGGTTTGGCCCTGCAGCTGCAGAAATACTCCGACAACCAGGAGGTGTTCCAGAAGATCCCCTCGCTTGTTCAGGAGCTGCACAGCGAGGCGGACAAATTGGATGCCCAGCTCTTGTCGTTCCTCGATACTTCCAACAACTTTTGGATCAAGGAGAGCACCGATGCCCGGCAGCTTGAGCCGGTGCTGGACCCGATCCGCCATATGCGTACCGCCCTCAACAAGCTGCTTTCGGCACTTGAGCAGGGGATGAACAAAATTGAAGATAAGTATGCCCAGGAGTCGGAGGTCTTTGAAACGGAGATAGTGATGGAGAGGCTTGCTTCCCTGGCGGCGGTATTGGGCTCTATCGAGCGATACAATGAGCAGGAGGATGCAATTTGCTGGATGGAGAAGGGCTTTACCTCCAAAAGGGAAGCCTTCTCTCACCTTATCCGTACGCCCCTTCAGATTTCAGAGCTGATGCGGGAGGCGGTGTATGAACCACATAAAACCGTGGTAGCAACATCGGCTACGCTGACGGTGAGAAAACAGTTCAACTACTGGCTCAGCCGGGTGGGGCTGAACGGTATGTTTAAGGACCGGCTCTCTACGCTGTATCTTGAGTCTCCCTTTCAGTATCGAAAACAGGTCCTTCTGGCTATCCCTGATGATATCCCTCAGCCCAATCAGGAGGGATACCAGGAGTATGTGAGTACTTTTGTAACTGAGGGGCTTCAGATTTCGGAGGGCAGCGCGCTGGTCTTGTTCACCTCTTACCGTATGCTGCAGGAGACCTACGC
>CAZDFY010000110.1:0-7814 GCA_964504785.1 uncultured Sediminispirochaeta sp.
GCTATAAGGATCCAATCCATTGCCGGTAAATATCTGTAGAATGCAATTTTCTTCTTTTTCTCTCCATCAACTGATTCGTAGTATTCGATTCTTCCGTTTTTTTTAAAAACAATATCTTTAATATAGGGATGGTGATAGATATTTTCACCTTCGAGGTTAGGGTGAATTATAACCTGACCTACATTGCCGATTATATAGGGGTATCCTGTCTTTCCGATAACAATATCAATCATGTCATTTCTCAATGTGTTCAGATCTACTTGATCTATTGCCACATATATTGCACCAACTATTTTATCTTTTTGATATAAGAGTTTAAATGCTGCAAAATACCATTGATTTTCAAAATACTCACGTTGAAGATGAGTTCCATCATTCATAAGAAGCTTAAATACCGGCGAACCTATCGGTATGTACCTCCCTGTTTTTCTCTCTCCATCCTGATTTTCTTTAGTTGTTGAGACTGATACAAATCCGTACTCTTCATCATATTGAAAAATACTTACTACACTCTCTGTTAAATTACCTATTTCTTCTACTATGTGGGGAGATTTAGAAATAAGAATTTCCTTGTAGTAAAAAGCGGGCATTCTTATTGGAATAATTTCTTCTGTAATCGGATCTATTGCTTTATATTCAAAATAATTAGTTTTATCTACACTGATATTGTTTTTAATGTATTGCTCTGAAATTATCAAATCTTTTTTTACAAGGCTCTCCCGTGCAATAACATTTCTCTTTACAATCTTTGAAATTAAGTCTGTTGTACTATTAAGATTTGTAATTATAGAATCGTCAATTGCCTTTTTTATAATGATGTTATTTATAATAAATGTTGTGAGAAGTATGATGATAAATATACCAAAAAAAGAGTAGCTTATTTTTTGGGTTATACTAAAATTCATGTTTTTCTATTCATTCTATAGTCAGAGGGGTAATATCCTGTCTGTTTCTTAAAGACCTTACTGAAATAGTGTGAGTCATTAAAACCAATCATCTTTGAAATTTCATGAATCTTATACTTTGTTCCCTTTAATAGCTGTTGTGCTTTTTTAAGTCTTCTATTCATTAGATAGTCCTTAAAATTTATTCCTGTTTCAGTCTTAAACAATTTGCTGAGATAGCTCGATGTAATATCGAGAGATTCTGAGATAGAATCCAGTGAATGTGGTTTTCCAAGATCACTATTTATCTTATCCATTGCAATCTTAATAAGTACATTATCTATATCGTTATCATCATAGTTCGAAGTAATTTTTGTTCTTTCAAATAAGAGATGCAAGAAACTGTTTAGACATTCAAAGGAATCTATTGATTCCAAACTTCCCAATATATTACTAATTTTTATTGGAAAAACAATTTTTGTTTGATTCTCAATTGTTTGTTCAATAAGGGAAATAATTAATTCATTCACATTGTTGTGAATTATGTTCTTGTTTTTAATGCCGCTATTTATCAATATGGATAATAAATTATCTATATTACTATCTATTAAATCCCTGTTGTTTTTTTTCAGTCCTCTTAGTATTTCCTCTGCTACCTTATGCATATCTATTTTCAAAGGAGCTTTTTCTAAGTGTCCTATACTTTCTTTTGTTATTATTTTATTAAAGTGTGCTTCAAATGAATTCGAAAGTATCTCCTTAGCTTCTTTATATGATTCATTCAGGTATTCCAACGCAGTTACTTTTTTCCCTAAACTGTATTTTATTGGATTAGCCTTTTTATTTTTAATGTATTCCTGTAAAAATACAAAAAGCTCACTTACAAAGATTGAGAATTCACTCGTTCTCTTTTGTATAAAAATACAAAGGCTGTGATCATTATCGATGAAAGAAAAGATATCCTTATCAAAACCATATATCTTGATAAGTTCCTTATTTAGTGCATCAAGCTCACTAAACTCACTTGAATTACTATCATCTAGTTCTTGAACTGCCCTGCAGTCTGATCGCCTACACAAAAGAATACTTGAGAAGAAATCATCATTTTCCTCTACACTATGAATTTTAAGCCACCTTTGCTGTACCTCGGCCAAAGTCCTATTTTTTTTAAAACCTGATGTTCCGATTAAATTATTGATAAGTTCTTTTATCTCAATGTACTCTCCTTTCAATTGTAGATTTGAATCGACTTTCTCACTGTCTATTTCTTTCTTAAGTCTAAGGAACAGTTCCCTGATGTTATCTTTCCTTGAGGGTTTCAAAAGGTAAGAAAAAACATTGTAACTGATTGTTTTCTGTGCATATTCAAACTCTGCATAACCACTGAGAATGATGATCTTAATTGACGGAAAATTCTCATAAAGATACCGGCTGACTTCAAGGCCATTCATTTTCGGCATTTTGATGTCAAGTATAACAACATCAAGAGATTCCTTCTGAATTATTTCTATTGCCTTATATCCGTTTCTAGCGGTTCCCGCGATTTCGAATCCGATCTCCTTCCAATCGATAATCTGAGTCAGTCCTTCCCTTATCATTTCCTCATCATCAACAATTAAAATTCTATACATAATCCTTACTAATCAATTATAGTCGTCTACTTTTATAAATTGTCAAGTTATTTTGATAAAAGTAAAAATAATTACCCGAATATAACAATTTTATTAACCTTGTTCATTCATACAGGGATCTTATAATTAAGAAAACATTTTTCGGAGGTTTGAGTTATGAAAAAACATTTTTTAGTTTTATTGCTTCTCCTATTTTCTTTCACCATGCTTTTCGCTGCAGGAAGCAGTGAAGCGGAAAAAGAGGATGACGGCATTCTTATTGCGGTATCTATCAACTACTATAACAACTTTCACAAAGTATTCTACGCCGCTATAGAAGAATACGCGGAAGAGAACAACATTGAGCTCATGATGGTAGATGCTCAAGGGGATGCAGAAAAACAGGTAACAGATGTTGAAAACCTTTTGGCTGCAGAACCAGATGCGTTTATCCTTCTACCTGTAGATTCTAATGCGCTTGGAGTTTCGGTCAATGAGATCAAGGCGGAGGGTATTCCTCTTGTAGAATCTTCAACACCGACAGTGAATGAAAACTTCGATGTTTTCGTAGGTGCAAACGATAATATAATTGCAAGGAGTCAAGGTGAATACATTGCAAATTATCTCGATGAAAATCCTGATGTAAATCTTAAAGCAGGTTATTTAAGGATTTTATTAGGTTCCCCCCTCGATAAGGCACGATATGAAGGACTCATTGAATATCTTGATCCGTATATTAAAGATGGAAGGTTTGAAATTATAGCAGATGCAGACGGTCTTGCAACGGGAGACTATTCTTCATCTCTCAAGTCTGCGGAAGACTGGATGCAAGCATTTCCTGAGATGAATGCCATAGTTGGTCAGAATGATGGTACAGCTGTTGCTGCTATGCAGGCTGTCATCGCTGCAGATCGTGCAGGAGAAGTACTTATTATTGGAGTTGATGGAGAAGACCCTGCAATATCAGCCATAAAAGAAGGAAATATGTCAATGACTTGTCTCATGCAACCTAATGTATGGGGTAAAACTGCAATTGAAACAGCAGTAGGGCTCATTGAGGGAAAAACATATGAAAAAAAGTTCAATCTTATACCGCCACTTATTATTACAAAAGAAAATGCCAACCATGTGAGCAATTTTCAATATAACGAGTAAAATTCATAGCTTCAATTAAAAGTACTGTTCGGAAGGTTTACCTTTCGGACGGTACTTATAGGAGGAGATCTAATAAGTGTCATGTATAATTGAAATGAAGCATATCTATAAATCTTTTCCGGGAGTGCAGGCTCTCACTGATGTAGAGTTGCATCTTGAAAAAGGAGAGGTCCACGGCCTTATCGGCGAAAATGGTGCTGGTAAAAGCACTCTCATGAATATTTTATCCGGGGTTTTCAGACCGGACAAGGGAAATATTTATGTAGGTGGGGAGGAAGTTTCTTTTAAAAAACCTCACGATGCACTTTCCATGGGTATTTCCATGATTCACCAGGAAATTGAGCTGATTCCGGAATTAACGGTTGCTGAAAATATCTGGATTGGGAGAGAAAAGAAGTTTTCCCGTTTCGGAGGAATAAATAGAAAATTATTGACCACAGCTACTATAGAGCTCATGAACCAGTTTGGAATAAATATAAACCCCAACCGTACTGTTTCATCGTTGAATGTGGCGGAAATGCAGCTCACAGAAATACTTAGAGCTGTCTCCTACAAATCCGACATAATTATTATGGATGAACCGACATCCTCCCTTACTACCCGTGAAGTGGAAATCTTATATTCATTGGTACGAAGATTAAAGGAGTTACAGGTTTCATTCATCTTCATTTCCCATAAAATTGAAGAACTACTTCAAATTTGCGACAGGATAACAGTCATGCGCGATTCGAAGTATATCGATACAGTTCCTACTAAAGAAACGAAAGCTTCACACTTGGTATCTATGATGGTGGGAAGAGATTTGGATAATTTTTTTCAAAAGGAACAGTCAAAAATTGGTGATGAGGTATTAAAAGTACAAAATCTCTCCAGAGAAGGGGTATTTTCCAATATAAATTTTGAGTTGTGTCAGGGGGAAGTTCTTGGTATCGCTGGTTTAGTAGGGGCTGGACGTTCGGAAATTGTGCAATCTATTTTTGGAATAGACGAAAAAACAGAAGGCAGAATTTTTATTGGTGGGGAAGAAGTTCATATCAATTCGCCTTCAGATGCAATTGATTGTGGTATGGCAATGGTTACTGAAGACCGAAGTCAATCAGGACTGGTACTTGGTATGTCGGTCAGTCACAACATTACTCTCACAATTCTAAAGCAACTGAGTAGAACTGGTGGGATTCTTAATCAATCAAAGGAAAATACACTAAGTAAAAAACTTATAAAGAGCCAGAAAATTAAAGTCTCAAATTATCATCAACCGGTAAATCAATTGAGTGGAGGAAATCAGCAGAAGGTAGTTCTTTCAAAATGGTTGCTCACACATCCACGTATACTAATCCTTGATGAACCGACAAGGGGAATCGATGTTGGTTCAAAAACAGAGATATATCAACAGATGAACGAACTGACCAGTCAGGGGCTGGGAATCATCATGATTTCATCGGAGATGCCCGAAATTCTCGCTATGAGCGACCGTATCCTTGTAATTCGCGATGGACGTATGGTCTTCGAATGCTCCCGTGAACAGGCAAACCAACATCTCATAATGGGATACGCTTTTGGCCAGTCTGCGGAGAATACCCAGGAAAAAATAAACGCCGATTGGAGGGATAATAATTATGGTAGAAATTAAAACCACAGCTACTCAGCAAATTATAAAGTTTTTAAATTGGATAAAAATTTTTATTCTTCAGAATAAAATAATCATTATTTTGGCATTACTTGTGATTGTACTGTCGTTTACATCTGATATCTTTCTTACAAGTAGGAATTTGATAAACATCCTGAGACAGATAAGCGTTACTGCTATTGTTGCGGTGGGTTTTACACTGATGCTTATCTCAGGAGGTATAGATCTGTCTATTGGCTCAGTATTGGCTGTATCAGCCCTGGTGGCGGCAAAACTGATGAAAATGGGAGTCTCTCCTCTATGGGCGGTTCTCGCAGCTCTTGCTTCAGGCGCAGTTATGGGATTGATTACTGGTACTATAACAAATTATTTCAAAATTGCTCCCTTTATTGCAACTCTCGCGTTTATGCAGGTTTATCGTGGAATATCATGGTTGTATAGCGGGGGTCCCCAAATATTCGAGTTCGACGAAAGTTTTCTTTTTTTAGGAACAGGTTATATAGGTTTTATTCCAGTACCGGTTATATTGATGCTTGTTGTAGCACTTCTAACGTCGTTTGTGCTGAATCGTACAAGATTCGGACGTCACATCGTAGCCATCGGGGGCAACCCAAAAGCTGCAAGGGTTTCAGGTATAAATGTATTTAAAACTTCGGTACTCGTGTACGTCTATACTGGAATTATGGCTGCGATGACCGGAATTATAACAATGGCCAGAATGGATCAAGCCAGACCTGATGCCGGTAACGGCATAGAACTTGATGTAATTGCAGCTGTAGTCATTGGTGGCACCTCCCTTTTTGGAGGAAAAGGAACAGTTTTCGGTACGATCCTGGGAACCCTGCTGGTAGGAACAATCAGTAACGGCCTTACCATCAATCGCGTTAACCCTTATATAACAATCCTTGCAAAGGGGCTTCTCATCCTAATTGCAGTGATACTTGACAGTAACACTGGCCTTCCTTTTCTCCGCCGGAAAAAAAAGGTAGGCGGTAAAGCGGTCGTTGAAAGCGGATCATTCGCAAAATAGGAGGTACTATGGAAATACTGCTTCTATAATAATCGGGTGCAGTCTTCGAGTTTACTGCACAATCTTAAATCGGCATGGTGCAAATGCCATGTTAATTCAATGAAGGAGAAGTTAATGAAACAAATACTTGAGAAGGGTTTGAATAAGATAGTTATCCTTATATTTTTTATTGCTCTAATCTCTCAGAGTGTGTATAGCGTCGACCTGGATGCAGAGAGCCGGGTTATGGTCTATGGAGACTCAAACACCTACGGATTTTATCCAGTGCTGGAATTTCCATCACGGCGCTATCCTGCCGACGAACGGTGGCCTGGTGTGTTACAGGAATTGCTCGGTCCGGATGTCGAAGTCATCGAGGAAGGGTTTTCCGGTCGTACAACCGATGCAGCCGATCCTCAGTCTGTATTTCCATTTTGTGAAAATGAAGACTTTAGCGGTGCTGAGGATTTGCCGGCGGCGGTTGGCTCTCATGTTCCCCTCGATGTGGTCGTGATTATGCTGGGGACCAATGACGTCAAGCCCTACCTGAACAGGTCTGCGTTCCGAATTGCCCTTGGAGCAGCAAAATTGATCGATATCGTGAACAACAGTACAGGTGGGATCGTGGTAGGAACACCGGCACCGAAGGTCCTGCTACTGGCACCTCCTCCCCTCGGTGAAGATATTGCGAACTCTCCAACCATGGGAGCGCTCTACACACCCGGTGGTTTAGAAAAGTCCAAAAAGCTGGGGCCGCTGTATAAAAAGGTAGCTGAAGCCGGCAATGCTGAGTTTATCGATTTGGGTGAGTTGATTGAGACCGATGGACCGGATCAAGTGCATTTCACAAAAGAGACTCACCGAAAGCTTGCAGAAATAGTCGCCGAAAAATTAGAGCAGATGCTGGAAGAATGACAGCACGAATTAAAACGAATGGAGGATTATTATGGTAAAATCAAGCTACGCTAAGGTGGCGATATTTCTTATTCTTTCTATGTGTTTAATACCGTCAGTCTTTGCCGGCGGAGCGAAGGAAACTGTATCTGATTCGGAGCAAAATGTTTCGAATTTCAATGCATCGAAGCGCGTTATGGTCTATGGAGACTCAAACACCTACGGATTTTATCCAGTGCTGGAATTTCCATCACGGCGCTATCCTGCCGACGAACGGTGGCCTGGTGTGTTACAGGAATTGCTCGGTCCGGATGTCAAAGTCATCGAGGAAGGTTTTTCCGGCCGTACAACCGATGCAGCCGATCCTCAGTCTGTATTTCCTTTTTGTGAAAATGAAGACTTCAGCGGTGCTGAGGATTTGCCGGCGGCGGTTGGTTCCCATGTTCCCCTCGATGTGGTCGTAATTATGCTGGGGACCAATGACGTCAAACCCTACCTGAACAGGTCTGCATTTCGTATTGCAATAGGTGCGGGAAAACTGATCGACATCGTGAACAACAGTACAGGTGGGATCGTGGTCGGAACACCGGCACCGAAGGTCCTGCTACTGGCACCTCCTCCCCTCGGTGAAGATA
>CAZDFY010000110.1:7914-10429 GCA_964504785.1 uncultured Sediminispirochaeta sp.
TCGATTTGGGTGAGTTGATTGAGACCGATGGACCGGATCAAGTGCATTTCACAAAGGAGACCCACCGGAAGCTTGCAGAAATAGTCGCCGATAAATTAGTGCAGATGCTGGACTGACATTTTTTATTGAGTTGTGACAGAAAAATATTTTCTGGGCTGTCAACTTTTTTGACAGCCCTTTTTATTTGTTAAAAATTTCATCCTAAACTACAAAAATATCTACCTTGTTAATTTACCCACTCGTTGTAACATTTATACATACAATTTAATTTCAGGAGGAAAGCTATGAAAAAAAGCATTTTGCTGGTTGCAGTATTGTTTTTTGCAGTTTTATCTTTTTCCTTTGCCGCAGGAGATCAGGAAAGTGAAAACTCAGATGAAACTAGAATAGGATTCGTGTATCCGACACTCAACAATCCGTTTTTTGTTGATCAACAAGCCGGCTCAAACAAAGCAGGTGAAGACTTTGGAGCAAAAGTTATTCATGTAAGTGGGGAAAATGATGTAAGCCGGCAGGTTAAACTTGTTGAGGACTTCATTGCCCAGGGTGTTGATGCAATAATTCTACAAGCAGTTGATACAGCAGGTGTCGTTGTTGCTATCAAAGAAGCCAACAATGCCGGTATCCCAGTATTTACCCCGGGTGAATCACCTGCAGGTGGTGAAGTTGTAACGTCGGCAGTATTCAATGAAATTAATACCGGCCGCGCTGCAGCTGAATATGTAGTTGAGAGAATCGGCGGGAACAAGGATATCAATGTAGTCATGCTCTTAGGTATACAGGGTGCCGAAACAGCAAGAAATAGACAGGAAGGATTTGAAACACGTCTGAAAGAACTTTCTCCAAAATGCACTATAGTTGCAAAACAACCTGCTGATTTTGATAGGACTAAAGGACTAAGTGTAATGGAAGCTATTCTTCAATCTCAATCAAATATCGATGTTGTGTGGGCTGCAAACGATGAGATGGCAATAGGTGCCGTCCAGGCTATCAAAGAAGCCGATCGACAGAAGGAAATGTTTGTTGTGGGTACAGATGGTATGGGAGATGCACTTACGGCTATTAAAAATGGTGATATGGCCGCCACCTATGCGCTTCCTCCATTTCTTCAGGGCTATATGATCACCCAAACAGCAGTTGAATATTTGAATGGAAAAGATGTGTGTGAACGTATCGAAGAACAAGGCCTTTTAATAACATCTGAAAATGTAGATCAGGCGGATTCACTCCTTAGAGCCATCGGTGATGAGGACAGGTATTGGGAAAGCTGTTACGAATAAGAAAATGCAAATAATCCTTTTTTAATGGGAGGGGCCGATTGGTTATGGTACTTAAACACCAGCTAATCGGTCACTCCCTATATAAAAATACTACCTGATGATACTGAAAGGATAAATAAGATGAGTGTTTTACCTTTGGAAATAAAAAAAATAAGTAAAAGCTTCGGTGCCGTTCAAGCTTTAAAAGGAGTAAGTTTTAATATTGCTCCTGGAGAGTGTCTTGCAGTTGTTGGAGAAAACGGGGCAGGTAAAAGTACTTTGATGAAAATACTTGCTGGAGTTGAACAGCCGGATAAAGGTTCAATACTGATAGACGGTGTGGAGACAAGTATATCAAACCCTAGACAAGCCGATGAAATGGGGATATGTCTTGTTCATCAAGAGCTAATATTTGTCCCGGAATTGAGTGTTGCACAAAATATATTTCTCGGACGGGAAAAATCAAAAAATGGGTTTATACGAAAGAAAAACCAAAAGCAAAGATCTGAAGAACTGCTGAATGAATTGGGACTGGACATTGATGTTGGTACACCAATGTCGAGAATTAGTGCTTCTGAACAGCAGCTGGTCGAAATTGCAAAGGGACTTTCTCAGAACGCAGAGCTTGTAATATTGGATGAACCGACATCCTCCCTTGCACCTGCTGAAGTTGAAAGACTTTTTAATGTAATACGCTCTTTGCTGAAGAATCAGAAGAGTGTAGTGTACATCTCCCATAGAGTCGATGAAATCGGTGTTATAGCAGATAGGGTTATGGTGATGCGTGACGGACTGCTTGCAGGCAGCCTTCCTGCGGGGGCAAGCAGTAAGGAAGTTGTATCTCTGATGATCGGCCGGGAGCTGAATAAGATGTATCCAAAATCAGTAGGAAAATCTGGAAATGAAGTACTGGAAGTAAAGAATATTTCCACACAAGAACTGACAGATATCGGTTTTTCATTACACAAGGGCGAGATCCTTGGGGTCGGTGGACTTGTCGGAGCCGGACAACGGACTCTTTCACATGTACTGTTTGGCATACAAAAAATTCAAGAGGGAAGAATATCACTGTATGGAGAAAATATAAATTTATCAAAAATCTCCCCTGAATATATGGTTAACCATGGGATCGTATATGTAGGAGAAGATCGACGTCAGGAGGGGTTGAATCTGAAAAAAAACATTTTTAATAATATGACTCTTCCTGTTTTAGAGAAATTTTCAAAGGGTGGCTTCTTAAAAATGAAAGAGCTGGA
>CAZDFY010000111.1:0-10419 GCA_964504785.1 uncultured Sediminispirochaeta sp.
ATAGACATCTTGCAGGTAACTAGTGCCGCTGATATTATTGGACCATGGATTTTGATAACAATGAAGTAAACCGCAGTAGGAGGTAAGTTATGGCGGGTCTTAACCCTGAAGTGGATCCTGATGGTCTACTGGAATATTCAGTAGTATTTACCGATCGGTCTCTTAACCACATGTCTCAAGCCTTTCAGCAGGTGATGAGGGACATATCGTCCTCAATGAAAAGGGTGTACAATGCCCATTCGGTAGCTCTGGTACCCGGCGGGGGTACCTACGCTATGGAGGCGACGGCACGGCAATTTGCCGCTGATGCCTCAGTTTTGATAGTCAGGAACGGATTGTTCAGTTTTCGATGGTCCCAGATACTGGACACCGGTGGTATTTCCGACCAACAGACCATTCTACAAGCCAAACGTACAGTGGATGAAGCTAAAGCTCCTTGGGCTCCTGCTCCGCTGGAGGAAATTGTCGCCTCAATTCACGAGCACCAACCGGCTGTGGTATGTGTGCCCCATGTAGACACCTCTTCGGGTATCATGTTGCCGAAGGAGTATCTTGAGGCTATTGGTAAGGCTACCCGGGAAGTAGACGGGCTGTTCATCCTGGACTGTGTAGCCTCTGGTGCAGTCTGGGTGGATATGGAAGCCTCTATGGTGGATGTACTTATTACCGCCCCCCAAAAAGGCTGGTCATCCTCCCCAAGTGCGGGTATGGTCATGCTTAATGAGCGGGCACGTGCCCGGGCAGACGCTGCTAAAAGCAGCAGCTTTGCTTGTGACCTTGGAGCGTGGCTGCGAATTATGGACGCGTATGAGAAGGGTGGACATGCCTACCACGCAACTATGCCGACCGACTCTTTACGCGGCCTGCGTGATACCATCCGTGAGGTTGAGGCCTTTGGTCTGGAAAACGCAAGGAAAGCTCAGCTGGAACTCGGTACAAAGGTACGATCCCTTCTGGCTGAACGAGGGTTTCCCAGTGTGGCCGCCTCCGGATTTGAAGCCCCCGGAGTTGTAGTTAGTTACACCGACGACGAAGAGATCCGTACCGGCAAAAAGTTTGCCCGAGAGGGGCTCCAGGTTGCTGCGGGGGTCCCCCTGAAATGCGGTGAACCCGAAGGTTTCAGCACCTTCCGGCTCGGCCTTTTCGGGCTGGATAAAATGAAAAACATCGATCGGACGGTGGAGTATTTGAAAAAAGCGCTGGATTCGATAACCTAGGGGTCGGCCGCCGTCACCATAGAGACCGTTATAGAGTTTGTCATAGAGAAAGACGGCCTCCGGCGAGCCCGCTTCTGCTTGTCCCGGCAGTAGTGGGCTGCCGGGAACATATGCTTTCGACGGCATCAGTCTCATGCTCTGGTTCAATAAACCTATTTCACTGCCCTCAGCCTTCAGACGGTCAAAGAAAGTGACGCTTTTCTTGACCATAGGATCGTTCTTGCCGAACCCCAGTGATGCGGAGTGCTGCGGATATCACCAGCGGCTAGACAGAAGAATACTCCTCTAAATGAGTCCTCTGAAAAAAGGTCGAAATGCGGGGAAATGGTGTTTTTAAATTATTATAATATAGAGACTTAAAAAATTTTATGTCGTCTCTGAGCCCCTTTTTTCAGAGGACTCTTTAATAATTCAATATAAAAACATTAAATAGCCCTTTGCTTCGCAAGGCAATGTTATTCTAATCTGTCCAGGGATTTGCAAAACTCCAGCGTGAAAAACCGTAGGAGTCCTCGCCAGAAATCCGTGATAAAAATTCACGCGCCCGTCGCGCCCATCGCTCCCGTCGCATCGGTAGCCCCACACACAATCAACAAAATTTTTGTAGAAAAAACTTGACAGATTCAACATCATGCCTCAAAGTAGAAACATAAGACGTCAGATGTCGAATGTTTAAGTGAGGTGAATATGGCGAAACACAAGATAGCAGCGATCTATACCGGAGCAGCGTTGGTCAAACCGCTTTCGGATCTGATGAAGGACGTGATTCCTGATTATGAAGTGATGAACATTTTAGACGACAGCATGATTGCAGAAATCATTGCTGCGGGGGGAATGACCAAAGAGGTGAAGCGAAGGTTGTACGGGTATTACGATATTGCCTGTACCTCCGGAGCGGAACTCATTCTAAATACCTGTTCCTCTATAGGTGATGCGGTGTATGGGGCCCGAGAGTTTATGCCGGTTCCCATTATTCGGATTGATGAAGCGATGACTCGTAAAGCAATTGAAATGGCCGACTCTATTGCGGTGCTGGCTACCCTTTCTACCACATTGGATCCAACCATCCGCTTGATTGAAAGGTGTGCCGAAGAAGTCGGGAAAAGGGTAAAGACAGTGTCCGCTTTGGCCGAAGGGGCATTTCCAGCTATTACCGCCGGTGATGCAGAAACACACGATCGGCTGGTTGCCGACACTGCCAAAAGTGTTGCCGAAACCTGTGACGTGATTTTATTGGCCCAGGGTTCAATGGCAAGGATGGAAAAACCTCTTCGGGATCTTACTGGAAAGACCGTCTTTTCAAGTCCCCGCCTAGGAGTGGAGATGGTGCAGGAAACCCTGGAGGGAAAATAATGGCTGATATTGCGTATCTTGAGGATTGTGCCCGGCACATACGACGGGATGTAGTTGAGATGGTGTATCGCACCGGCGATGGCCATCCTTCTCCGAGTTTTTCAGTCGCGGATATTATCGCCGCCCTCTATTTTCATTGTATGCGCATTGATCCCGATCGCCCCAATTGGGAGGATCGGGACCGTTTTGTGTTATCAAAGGGACATGCGTGTCCTGCACTCTATTCAGCTTTAGCCCGCAAGGGGTATTACTCCGTCGATGAGTTGACGACCCTGCGGTATCTTCACACTAACCTGCAGGGCCATCCCTATCAGCCGAAGACAGTCGGTTTGGATGCAACCACCGGGTCTTTGGGAAACGGCGTATCAATCGGACTTGGAATGGCCCTGGCCGGCAGGATACATCACAAGGATTATCGGGTATATGTAGTAACCGGTGACGGAGAGTTGGGAGAGGGGCTCATCTGGGAAGCTGCTATGGGGGCGGGGCACTTGAAAGTTTCAAACCTTACTGTGATTATCGACAATAATAATTATCAGAGCGGTGGCACAGTAGAGGAGATATCCGGACCGTATCCGATAGCCGAAAAATGGGCCGCCTTCGGATGGGATACCCAAACAGTTGATGGACATGATATTTCAAAGATTATCGAGGCTGTAGAGCACGCCCGCAGGGTTGAAGACCGTCCGTCAGTCATTATCGCAAAAACCACAAAGGGGCAGGGTCTCTCTTTTATGGTGGGAGACAATAGCTGGCACAAACGGGTATATACCGATGAAGAGTACACACAGGCAATGATGGAATTGGGAGGAGCAACATGAGTGTGACTATTGACAGCACCCGAGTCGGTTTTCGGGACGGATTGATCGATTTGGCTGAAAAGCGTGATGATATTGTGTTTGTATCTACCGATTCACTGAAAGTTGTAAAAGGGGAGCCTTTCTTAGAACGTTGGCCGGAACGGGTTCTGGAACTCGGAATATCTGAGCAAAACGGCGTCGGCGTGTGCGCCGGTCTTGCCTCCTCAGGATTGACTCCCTATATATGCACATACGCTGGATTCCTGACCATGCGCGCCTGTGAGCAGATGCGCACCTTTGTCGGCTATCCCGGTTTAAAAGTCCGCTTTGTCGGAGCAAACGGAGGCCTATACGGCGGGAACCGAGAAGGCGTGAGCCACCAATTTATTGAAGATATCGGGCTTTTACGCACAATTCCGGGCTTTACTGTGCTATGCCCTGCTGATGGTGATCAAGTTCGGCAGGCTATAGTTGCATCGGTCGATGTAGACGGGCCGGTCTACATACGGATAGGCAGCGGCAAGGAGGAAAAGGTCTTTCCCACCGGAACTCCCTTCCCGCTGGGAAAAGTCCGAATTATGGATGAATACGGTGATGATGTTGCGCTGTTTGCCAACGGCTTTGTACTCAATCGAGTAAGCGAAGCGGCCCGTATCCTGAATGAAAGAGGGATCGGTGCAACGGTAGTAGAGGTGGGAACGGTCAAACCCCTTGATACCGAAGGCATTAAGGCCGTGCTTGCCAAAACCGGCTGCGGGGTGTCTATAGAGGATCATACAGTGATAGGCGGCCTCGGCAGTGCAATTGCCGAGCTGATAGCAGAAGAGTCTCCTGCATCACTGGTCCGGCTGGGACTGCAGGATACATACGGGGAATCCGGTTTTCCCGATGAATTGCTTGATGAGTACGGAATGTCGGTCAATGACATTGCAGCAGGGGCCGAACGGGCAATTCACAAGAAAAAACAAGGTTAGAACCGGCTTTATGCCGGTGAATATACCAAACAAAAGGAGTTTGTAATGAGAAAAGGAATGGTGACAGTAATGATTTTGCTTCTGGTCGGAACAATGGCTTTTGCCGGCGGCCAGGCCGAATCGGGACCGACTCCCGATGATCCTCTGGTACTGCGCTATGCGCACATGAATGCAGCGAATAGCCCGAATGGTCTTCAGGCGGATTATTTCGCAGATAGAATGGCTGAAGAGACGGACGGTGCAATTAAAATTGAGGTGTATCCAGGATCACAGTTAGGCACTATCACTGAAATGGCTGAAATGGTTTCCCAGGGAAGCATTGCCCTCCACCATAATACCTATGGTGGATTACAACCCCTCATGGAGGACCTTGGGCTTTTTGATACTCCCTACCTCTACCGGGATGTAGACCATTTACTGAAGGCAACGAATCCTGAGACATCCCCTGTCCTGCAGGAGATGAATGAGAGGTTGATTGAGACACGGAATGTGAGAATACTGTATTCATTCTATTTTGGTACCCGTAACCTGACAGCTAATTCTCCTGTCTACTCACCGGAAGATCTTTCTGGAATGAAGATCCGGGCTATTCCTTCCGCGATTTACATGGCCGCTGTTGAGGGAATGGGTGCGGTTGCGGTTCCGGTTGACTGGGCTGAGGTCCCTGTTGCACTTTCTACTGGTGTTGCCGATGGGCAAGAGAACCCCGTCAGTGTATTGGTTTCAAATAAGTTGTACGATGTACAGGACTATCTGATGCTGACTAAACACATTATGGGTTCTGAACCGGTGGTTGTAAACGAAAGCGTCTGGCAGAAGCTTTCCGACGAATATAAGGAAATCTTCAGAGATGTAGCACAGGAGACTCGAGATTGGGCTTCCAATTATGTGAAGGACAGCGAGGCGGAAGATCTTGAGACTTTGGAGGAGAACGGAATGACCATTATCGGGCCTGAGCAAGGTTTGAAAATTGATGAGTTCAGGGCCTCTGTAGGCGAAGTTGTCGAAAAAAGATTTGGCGACAAATGGGGTCCGTATTACGATCAAATCCGGGCTATTGAATAAGGTAATTGAGGTATATTGATTTTTCCGTGATCGGAACATACTTCCGGTCACGGATGTATAAGAAATAGGAGAAAGGACTCTATGCATACATTCTTGCGGAGGACCGGCAAATATTTTGAGAACATTTCTTTAGTGTTTCTGTTATTATTGCTTGCCTGTGTCCTTATTCAGATCATAATGCGAAATTTTTTTGACAGCGGATCGGTAAAATTGGAAGAACTGGCCAGAATTTGTCTAGTATCTCTGGTTTTTCTAATGGTACCTGTTCTCATTGTTGATAAGCAGCACATCATTGTTGACCTTTTCATTAATTATTTACCGTCGAAGGTGAGACGGATTTTCGAAGCAGTCATCCAGAGTCTTTCCTTTGGATTAGCCGTATTTCTTCTTTATTCCATAAGGCAGGTGATGCTTCGGAACTGGAGCGTAAGTACACCGGCTTTACGGATGCCGAACAGTATACTCTACATCCCTATTGTTCTTGGATTGTTATTTATGGCTCTAGGTACCTTCGTGTATTTGCTTGATGCAATACGAAATAAGGAGGAGGCCCCATGAGCGGAGTGATGATTATCCTCCTTTTTTTGGTTCTCATTATGGCTGGTCTTCCGATAGCCTTCAGTATGGGTATCCCGGCAGCCCTTTATCTTCTGGTAGAGGGAATCCCTGTAAGTGTGATGGTTCAAAGGATGGTTGCCTCCCTTAACTCGTTTCCTCTGCTTGCGGTTCCGCTGTTTATAATGGCTGCAGGCTTAATGAACAGTTCCGGTATTACCAACCGTCTTTTTGAGTTTGCAAAACTTCTAGTTGGGCGATTAAAAGGCGGATTAGCCCAGGTTAATATTGTTGCAAGTTTGATTTTTGCAGGTATTTCCGGTGCGGCCCTTGCCGATGTCGGAGGATTGGGGAATATTGAAATTGATGCAATGACCAAACAGAAATACCCGAAGGATGCTGCTGCCGCGGTTACTGCAGCTTCTGCGGTTGTAGGACCGATCTTTCCGCCAAGTATTCCCCTGATTATCTACGGAGCAGCTGCCGAGACCTCTTCCATGCGTCTGCTTATAGCGGGGGTCATACCGGCTTTAATTGTGGTAGTCCTGTTAATGCTTCAGGTTGGCTACTTCGCTGCAAAAAGAAACTATCCCCGGGGTGTCGAAGAAAAATATACCCGGTCACAAATAATTGAGGTTCTTAAAAGGGGATTACCGGCCATGATGATGCCGGTCATACTTATGACAGGCATGCTGAGCGGTTATTTTTCTCCGACTGAGGTTGGAGCGATTACTGTTACCTACGCAATAATTTTAAGTTTTATGTATAAAGAACTTAGTGTGAAGGGCTTTCTTAAGGTGTGCCGCGATACCCTGCGGTCGACCGCCAGTGTACTGATTATTGTAGCCTCGGCGGCCATCTTTGCATGGACTTTAACTGTCGAGCAATTACCACAGCAGGTGTCGGTTATCATGCTGACGATATCAGAAAACCCCTTCGTGTTGCTTATACTCGCGAATATAGTTCTTCTGACTGCCGGTATGTTTATTGAGACAACCGCAGCTATTTTGGTACTGACACCCATTCTTTTGCCCCCGCTCATTATGGCCGGCGTTAATCCGGTCCACTTTGGTGTGGTAATGGTGTTCAATTTGATGATAGGGATGATTACGCCGCCTGTAGGTATGAGTGTCTATATGCTCAGTTCTCTGGTAAAACTGCCGGTAGGAAATATATTCAAAGCGGTGACTCCCTATTTTATTACCCTTTTACTTTCTTTACTGATAATTACTTATGTACCACAAGTGACCTTGTGGCTACCGAATATGATGATGAATTGATGATGCAGGAGGTTTATTGTGACGAATGCCGGATATTTTCAAAGGGTAAAGGATGAGACTCCTACTCGTTTCTGGATAAACAATCCAACAATCGAACAGGCAAGGCAGGCTATAGAAGCCGGAGCAGTGGGGTGTACGACTAATCCCAGTTATGTATCGAAACTCTTTACTTCGCCTGCGGACCTGGCTTATGTAAAGCGTACTATCGATTTACTGGTACCCCATATTGACGACAATACCCAGCTCGCCTCTCTGGTCCAACAGATAATGGTGACAAGGCTAAGCGATATGTTTATGCCGATGTACGAGGCTTCAGGCGGTACTGCAGGGTTTGTTACGATACAGGGGAACCCCTACGAAGAAAAAGATGCGGACAGTATTGTCTCGGAAGGATTCGAAAACCGTAAAATTGGACCGAATATCACAGTGAAAATCCCCGTGACCGTACCCGGTATCAAGGCGATTGAGACATTGGTAAAACAGGATGTTCCGACCATGGCAACCGAGGTAATGGGATTGTCCCAGATGATTTCAATTTGCGAGGCTTACAAAAGAGTTTCCGAAAAAAGCGGGCATACGCCGCCTTTCTTTGTCACTCACATCACCGGTATTCTCGATGATCATTTCAAGCGAGTGCTACAGGAGCAGGAGATTGATCTTTCGGAAGAAGCTGTAAAGTGGGCCGGGCTTTCAATTGCAAAAAAAGAATATGCCCTGCTTAAGGAGCGTAACTATCCTGGTATTATGATTGGGGGCGGTGCAAGAAAACTGGAAGACTTTACCGAACTAGTTGGGGGTGATTTGCACATAACCATCAACTGGAAGGGTACTGCGGATAAATTACTGGAGAAAAACGATCCTGTTGTTTCTCGAATTGACTCTTATCCCGAACCTGCCCTCATTGAAGAGCTGATGGAAAAACTCCCCGATTACCGGCGGGCTTTCGAAACCGACGGCATGGAACCCCATGAGTATTATGATTATGGAGGAGTAGAGCTGTTTCGCACATCCTTTATGAAGGGCTGGAACAAGTTAATTGAACTTATTGAAGAGAGAAGGAGAACTATATAATGTCATTGGAATGTAAACACCGGGGGAGTTTGTCCAGCGATCCAAGGGTCCGGCGGGCACCGGGAATAGACAGGGTTACCCTCACCTATGATAAAGATACTATGATGTGCTGGTTTTATCTTAAAAAGGATGCCGTACTTGAGATGCACTCCCATGGGGAATCTCAAAACGGGATTGTCATCAGCGGACGCATCAATTTTCTCAAAGGCGATGGGGAAGTTTTGGAGCTCAAGGCAGGGGATGCGTATTATTTTGCCTCTAACGATCCCCATGGATCCAAGGTCCTGGAAGACACGGAATTGCTGGAGTGTTTTTCTCCAGCCCGTGAGGACTACAAAGACTAATTTTATTACCAAACGTTGCAACAAATTGGCTTCCACGTTATCATAGATTCAGCAATTCGCAATGTGAAAATTCTTGAAATTTTTCATATTGCGAATGCTCACGTTTTGTGTAAGATAGGTAGTTTATCTTAAAGATGGTGTGGGTATTCTCAATTTGGAAGTCTTATGACTTCAAAATTGAGAATACCTGTCATATATTGTTCAAACTTTATGGGTATGGGGAGCTTTCGTGATGGAAGACTTATTTGCGGTGAAGGAGAAACGGCTTTCATCTGTTGAGATTGTCGTTGAAAAAATTAAAGAACTGCTGATCCAGCGGAAACTTAAGCCCGGAGATATGATCCCAAGTGAAACAGCTTTGGCCCAAAGTTTACAGGTAAGCCGGGGCTCTGTGCGGGAAGCGGTAAAAATTCTTTCTGCGTACGGGGTAGTTGAAATTATGAGGGGCTCGGGTACCTTTATTTCTACAGCATCGAACAAGAGATTGTTCGATGCCAATTTGTTCCAGATCCTTGTACAGGAACGGGATTATCATTCCCTTACCCAGGTACGGGAAATACTTGAAGAGGGTATTGTACGGCTCGTTGTAGAAAACGCCACTGACGAAGATATGAAAGAGCTGGATGCAGCTATGCAGCTCTTACTAAGTGAACTTTCAAAAAAAGATGTGTCTCGTGAAAAAGCAAGTGAATATGATATTCAGTACCATCGTTTGTTGGGTAAGGCGGCACACAATCCTATAGTTGAGAATATCTACAATTTTATCATCGAACTGTTTACCCCGACCATAAACCCGATACATTCAGGGGTGCACGAGGCCCATAACAACCTTCACCAGGCAATTATGCAGCGTGATTCACAAAAGGCCGTCGCGTGCGTCGAAGACCATACAAGCACATGGATAGCTTCGCACGATGACTATTTTAAGGAAGAAAAAGAAGAGTCCCCAGAAAAAAGACGATAATAAAGGGCCGCTCTATATGCTGATTAAAGCCGGCGGTACTCTTTCTCTAAAAAATCCAGCATCCGCTTATTTACCTCAGCAGGTTTTTCCATATTGAGCCCATGGCCGGTGTCGGCGATAAGCTCAATTTCTGCGTGGGGCAGTGCGTTGGCTGCGGCTGCAGTAAATGCTTCAGGATCTTTATATATAATAGGTTTAGCCCCGGCAAGCACCAGTACGGGCATTTTTATCATCTCCAATTCATCAGGCGTATAAACCCGGTGTTGCGGCACGTCCATCATCCCCACCGATCCGTATTCGATCACATCGAGCATATGCCCAAACCAGATATCCTGTCTTGGATCTGAATAGCCTCCTCCCATCCATTCAAAGAACTTTACATATTTTTCTCTGCTGGGAAAAATTGTAAAATACCAGAGTCCCTTCCAGAGCATAGCCCCGCGCATTTTTGCGAAGGTCTCTGAAGGGTCCAGCATAATAAGGGTTGCTATCTTATTTGGGACCTCGCGGGCAAGGGCAAGAGAAAGCCAGCTGCCGTAGGAGAGCCCTGCTACAGCTGTATGTGTGTATTCATAGTGCCGTAAAACACTCTGAAACCATTCTGCATACGATGTGATATTGGTGATAGGCCTTCCGGAGGGTTCACTTTTCCCGCCGTACACCAACAGGTCCACCGCATACACCCGGTATTCCTTCGCCAAGGCCTCCACATTTGCATACCACATGGTGGCGTCGGCAAAGAGTCCCGGTAAGAGGAACAGAGGCTTAGCCCCTTTGGGGCCTGAGATGATGATGT
>CAZDFY010000112.1:0-3515 GCA_964504785.1 uncultured Sediminispirochaeta sp.
GAAGCATCCGGGGCAAGAGACAGAGCGCATGAGAGATGAGCCACAGAGCGAAGTGTTACTCTGTTCCCGGAGTGTAGGGAATATGTGGGTACAGGAGCCGTATACGAGGTCCGTACGTACGGTTCTGTGAGAGGGATAAGAGAGGGCTTATTACCCTCTCTTACCCTACTCGATATAGACTGTCCCGAAGCTTAGTGCATTTTTTAAAGAAACTGAAAAAAAACTCGATTTCTTGAAGCAGAACAAAGAATTACCTCCTCTTACTAAGTAAGAACCAACTCCCAAGGAGGTATACCCATGCTCTTGAGCTATCAATTTGTCCCCCCATTCTGCCCACAGTCGGATTGCCCAATGCACTACGAAGGCGAGCACCCGGCAAAGTGGTACCGCAAGGACGGCCACCACGAGACCGCCTGCTTTGGATCGGTGCAGCGCTACCTGTGCAAGCACTGCGGCCACAGCTTCAGCACCCAGAGCTTCTCTTTAGATTATTACGCCAAACGCCTGGTGGACTACGAACAGATCTTTCGCCAGCTGCGCTCCACCGCCGGCATTCGAGACCTAGCCCGTAACCTTGAAATCTCCCGCGGATCGGTGCAGAACCGCATCTTCCGCATGGCCCGCTGGTCGATTGCCCAGCACTGCCTGGCCGGCGAAACGCTACACATTAATGAAGATCTGGCCTTCGACGGCTTTGAGAGCTACACCAGAAGCAAGTACTTTCCCCACCATCTGAACATCCTCATCGGCATGCAGAGCCAGTTCCTCTACGCAATAGACTTTACCACCCTGCGGCGCAAGGGTAGCATGACCGCCGCCCAGAGGTTGTATCGCAAATTTCTCGACCAGGTCTGCCGCCCCGACAAGAAGGGCGTGGAGAAGTCTATCTGCCGGCTTGCTGAGAAGATAGCCTCCCTGTGCAGGCGCAGCACCAAGGTGCCGCTGTACCTCTACAGCGATGACCACCAGGCCTACCCCAGAGGTCTGTACCACAACCGCAGCCTCTCCGAACTCATGGCCGAGGGGCGGGTGGTTCATCTGCACAGCAAGTCTACCAAGGAGCCGGGACGGGGTAACTCCATGTTCTCGGTCAACTTCATGGACCGGCAGTTAAGAAAGGATATGGTCAACTATGTCCGCAAGACGGTCAATGCGGCGAAGAACGTCGGTTGTCTCTTGGATCGGCTGTGCATCTACCGGATGAACCACAACTTCATCAAGCCCTACCGGGAGAACAGTCCCAAGAGTGGTATCACCCATGGATCTTTGGCCGGTTGTGATATGGAGTGGATGAACAATCTTTTAACCCGCCGGTTTGTGCACCGTCCCTTTGCCTCGCTGCTGCCCTTAGAGGCGGGCGAGAGGGGGATATGGTTTCGCCTGTTCAAAACGCCCTTGAAGTGGGGCGAGGAGTATCTGCCGAAGTACGCCTGGGGTTAAAGGGACTGGGAGTGCGGGGATGGATTTTGTATCACAGTGATGACCTTTTTCTATTTTTGCGCTAAGCTTCGGGACAGTCTACTTTAGATAAACTCTATATCAGTCTCTTTAAGATATGTTGAATTGAGCAAGTCTGCAATTTTCCGAACAAGTGTACGCCTAATTCCCATGTCCCTGGGCATATCGGGATTCTGGTGGGCGTCATTTATTCGTGTGCCGACTATGAAAGAAACCTTGTCACTCTCTAAAAGATGAGAAAGCAGTAATTCAGCCCCGTTCTTCGGAGAAGTGGGGATTTGAGCACCCTTTTCAAGGAGGGCAGCGGTGCTGTTTAGCGTCAGCATTCCCTCCGTAACAAGATCAATACCCTCCATCTCTGCAACAGGAGGTATCTCCGCACTTCTGGTTTCGGACATTACTTTTGGGGAGACCTTTAGTCGTGTTGCTGCTATTGTGGCGGTTGTCCCGCCGCAGATGATCTTTTTTCCTCCGAAGCGACGGATGCGTTCTATTAGATAGTCGTCTTTTCTTTCATCATAGGGTGGGCCGGTAACCAGTAGAGTATGACGAGGACGCCGGCAGTATACAACACTGCAGGTTATATCATCTTTAGAATGAAAACCATCTAGAGCGTATGCCCGGGAGGTAATGGCTGAAGCCAGCTCGCGGGATGAGATGTTCGGTGTGTGCTCAACAATCCGTTCTATGAACTTTACCAGCTGTTCTCGACGCCACCCTAGGGGGTACGGCTTTGTGCCCATACCGCTTTGGGTAATTCCATCGGTACATACAATAATACGGTCTCCTACTTCAAGGTGAACTTCGGAATACCTGAGATTTCTCTGCCGATCTACATGTGCATCCCTACCAAGATTAATTTCCCTTTTCTCAGGTTCCTCAGCTTTGGGTCCCTTAAGAAAAATAAAACTTGGATTGTCATATTCGATAATTCGGCTTTTTCGCTGGGAATCTATATCCAGTATAGAAAAGGTTGAATAGCTGATTTTTCTTTGCCTGCAGACTGGAAGGGTATCCATGATAATTCGGGCCGCTCGCTCCACATCAATATGATTTAAAACATACTTTTGCGCCATGGTAGCGGTGAGATTTGCAAGTACATTCGCTTTTACTCCGCTCCCGAGCCCGTCGGAGAGGGTGCAGACGGTACGATCGGAAGAGTCCCGGCGGCTGGTAAGAAACACATCTCCGCTTATATCGGACTGGTGCTTGAAAACACGGCTGCACTCGATATCTAAAAAACCTCTCATTGTCTGCCCTCCTGATGCTCTCCATCCGGGATAGTGTTGGGATCAAAGGTTTCAATAAGCTGATTGAGAAGGATTTCGGTTTCCGCCGCATTCTCTCCTAGAAGTCCTGCAATCTGCTGGACACTGCCGAGATTCTTGTGTATGACCTCTTCGGCCTTTTTCACTACCATGCTTCGTTTCACAGATGAGGTGGTGATATCGTGGAGGGTGATTCCGATTAATCGGCCTGGCTGAATACTGAAACAGTGGGCTTCCAGTACCTTATCTTTTGTACGGAGAATTTGCTCTTTACTCACTCTGGATGAAAATACATTATTCAGTAATTCCGGTTCATTAAGAAAATGAGAAACCGAGCTGCCGAAGCTTCGATCAACCTCCTCTTCACTGGGTTCTACCTCAAAATTGCAGAAGAGTGAGAGAAAACGGCCGTTGCACTCGACAATCCTCATGTCGTTATCGATTAGGGCAATTCCGAGGGGAATTTTTCTTATAAGTGCGTTTGCCTTCTTCTGGGCAAGCTTGCGCATCTCGGTTACACACATCTCTTTTTCCGCCATACCGGCCAGCCAGGCGGCGGCAAAGTCCCGACAGGTATTGTACCCGCACCCGCCGCAATCCTTTAGGTCCTCAGTGTGAGTCTTATTCAGCCTCAGCAGTGCATCCTGGATTTCCTGCTCAGTAAACTTGTGTCTATCGGCGGCAGGAGCTTTCACGTAGACCCTATAGTACTCATCTATGGAGATGTTCCACGGGAAATCCTCCTGCAGCCCGGAAGTGTTAGGATCGCTGCCGGTGCTTATCTGGGTG
>CAZDFY010000112.1:3615-10165 GCA_964504785.1 uncultured Sediminispirochaeta sp.
GGTGCTTATCTGGGTGTTGGTATGGGTGTTGGAAAATTCGGTAATTCGTCTGTGTCGCTCGGCTAGGGGTATAGCCGAACTAAAACCACAGCCGTCTATGCATCCGCCGGGACATGCCAGGAGCTCACAGAAGGTTTGAGTTTCTCCCGAATATTCGGCATATTTATCAAGACTCGTTTTTATTGTGTGGATGCCCGATTGCACAAACACCGTCTGTGCTTCAAGGGGCGGTTTTTTTTCCATTGCGATTTTCATGCCTCCTTCAATCGGAAACATTCGGGCCGCCCCGGCGGAAATGGGGACAAAGGACCCTTCGTATTCTGATGTGGAACCGGCGGTGTGAAGGGTGGAAGCAGATAATTCAGATGACTTCTCCCCATCAAACAGTAGCCATTCCGCCGCCTCTTTAAAGGTAAGTGCTACATCAATAATTTCAGGATACTGATCAGCTTCGTGTTTTTTTGCGATACAGGGGCCTACAAATACGATCCCTAGGTCATCGCCGTAGTAGCTTCGCAGCATCCGTCCATGGGCGATCATTGGGGAGTGGAAGGGTGAGAGGTTTTCCGTTCTAGAAGGATAGTATTTACGGACCAGTTCCACTACCGGAGGACATGCGCTTGAGAACAGTACCGGCGCAGTATCTTGCTGTGTTTCATTGAGATCGTCCTGTAACTCTCCTGATAAAAGCTGGTTTTGCAGGGTGGTAATAAGCTCTGCACCAAGGGCGGTTTCCGAAACACCGGCACATCCTATCTCAAGAAATTTTTCTATTAGATGTTGTGGGCTTTGTGAAAAATAGCTGGGAAAGGATGGGGCTAAAGAGACGAATACCCGCTGCTTTAATTTGAGCAGTTGTTTTGCCCGGGGTAAGTCGCGACGGACGCGTTTGGCACCGGCGGGACATACATGTACGCAGCGACCGCAAAAAATACAGCGGGTATGGTCGATCATTGCACTTGAGTCCTTCACTTGGATGGCCTTTACAGGACATTCACGTACACATTTATAACAGTCGCGGCATTCAGTGTTTTCTGTGTATATAGCCGGTTTCATTGTTTCTCCTTCAGATGGTAGCGTAACAAGTCAACGGCACATTCCGGGCGTACCTCCGAATAAAGCTTTCCGTTGATGTGTATGCACGGTCCCTTGGCACACTCCTCTGCACAAAGGCGGCCCTTGAGGGAGACGTGCTCCTCAAGGGCTTCGCTGCGAATAAAATCTTCCAGTATATCTATTGCCTCTCCATTTCCCCGGCTGTAGCAGGCGCTGCCGAGGCAGAGCTCAACTACAATCGGGGTTGCTGCAATTGGTTTTGGCTCGGTCGGATCTGTTTTATTCGGCTTTGGGTGCATCAACTTCTCCGCGGTATGCAAGCTCGTAGAGACTGTGAATTTCCCGGATCAGCGGAAACCTGGGGTTGGTTCCGGTGCACTGATCGTCGAAGGCCGCCTCACTCATTACCTCGATTTTGTCGGTAAATTCGGAAGCTTCAACCCCCGCAGCTTCAATTGAGGCGGGAAGTTCGAGTTCCTTTTTCAGACGGTCAATTGCGATGATGAGCCGTTCTACCTTCTCCTCGATGTTTTTCCCTCCTAAGCCCAGATAATCAGCTGCCCGACTGTAGCGTTCCGCGGCTTGGGGATAACGGTACATCGGAAAGGTCCCCTGTTTGGTCGGTGCATCATTGGCGTTAAAGCGGATTACCTGGTTTATAAGCAGTGCATTGGCCAGGCCGTGGGGAATGTGAAAGAAGGCTCCGAGTTTGTGTGCCATCGAGTGGCAGACACCCAGAAAAGCGTTTGAAAAGGCCATACCCGCCATATTGGCTGCATGATGCACCTTTTCCCGGGCTTCGGGGTCAGCCGCTCCCTTCTTGTAGGCCCGCGGCAGATATTCGAACAACAGGCGGATCGATTCCAGGGCCATCGGATTGGTGTATTCGGTGGCATAGGTACTTACCAGCGCCTCCAGGGCGTGGGTCAGCGCATCGATACCCGAAAATGCAGTGAGAGATGCGGGCATTTCCTTCACCAACTCACTGTCGCAAATAGCAATCTGCGGGGTTAGCTCGTAATCGGCAATCGGGTACTTCATACCGCTTTTCTCATCTGTAATGACTGCAAAAGGGGTTACCTCAGAGCCTGTACCGCTGGTAGTTGGGATTGCCACCATGTCGGCCTTGCGCCCCATTTTGGGAAACTGGTAGATCCGCTTGCGAATGTCCATGAAGCGCATTGCCATGGATTCGAAGTCTGCATCCGGCTTTTCATACAGGAGCCACATGATTTTGGCGGCATCCATAGGAGATCCGCCGCCGACTGCCAGAATGACGTCGGGCTGATAATTCTCCATTCTGGCTGCACCGCTGCGGGCGGTGGCCAGGGTGGGGTCGGGCTCGACTTCGGTAAACATTTCATAGGCAATGCCGAGTTGTCCCAGCTTTTTAGTGATCCCGTCCAGGTATCCGCTCTGTGCTAAAAAGGCGTCGGTTACAATAAAGGCGCGTTCCTTTCCGGCCAAATCATCGAGGGCGTAATCGAGTGAGCCCGGCTTGAAATAGATTTTCGGCGGCATGCGAAACCACAGCATGTTCTCTTTACGGTTTGCCACTGATTTAATATTCAGCAGGTGGCTTGGGCCAACATTTTCACTGACCGAGTTGCCGCCCCAGCTGCCGCACCCGAGGGTAAGAGAAGGGGCGAGTTTGAAGTTGTACATGTCGCCGATGGCACCCTGGCTGGAGGGCATGTTGATGAGGGTGCGGCCGGTTTTCATCGATTCACCGAAGAGGCGAATCCGGGCTGAATTGGCCGGATCGGTATAGAGCACACTGGTGTGTCCTAAACCACCAAACTCAACCAGTTGCTGTGCGGTGGAAAGGGCCTCTTCAAAGTCCGCGGCACGGTACATTGCCAGGACCGGCGAAAGTTTTTCGAAGGAGAATGCCTCTTCGACCCCAACACTTTTTACTTCACCGATAAGAACCTTGGTGTCTTCCGGTACTTCGATATTTGCCAGGGCGGCGATCGAGGCGGCCGATTGCCCGACTATGGCTGCATTCAATTTACCCTTTTTCAAAATTACTTGTGCCACCGCATCGCGCTCCTTTTCATTCAGTACATACGCGCCCTGGCGGAGGAGCTCCTGTTTCGTTTTAGAGTAGACTTTTTCGGTAATTACGACTGACTGTTCGGAGGCACAGATCATCCCGTTATCGAAGGTTTTACTCATCAGTACCGAGCTGACGGCGGTTTTTATGTCCGCCGTTTCGTCGATAACGGCCGGGGTATTTCCCGAGCCGACACCAATTGCCGGTTTTCCAGAGGAATAGGCGGCTTTCACCATTCCGGGGCCGCCGGTGGCCAGAATCATGCTGATACTTGGGTGTTTCATCAGCTGTTGTGACAGTTCTACCGACGGTTCTTCGATGCAGGCAATAATTTCTTCAGGCGCGCCGGCGGCAACCGCCGCATTAAGAATAACTTTCACCGTCTCCACAGTGCAGGCGGCAGAACGGGGGTGGGGAGAAAAGACCATTCCGTTGCGGGTCTTCAGGGCAAGCAGGGCCTTGAAAATAGTGGTTGAAGTGGGATTAGTAGTAGGAACCACCCCGGCAATTACTCCTACCGGTTCGGCAATTTTCATTATCCCCTGCGCCTCGTCCGATTCTATTACGCCGCACGTGCGAATATCTTTGTACTTATTGTAGATAAACTCGGCGGCATAGTGGTTTTTGATAATCTTGTCTTCCATTACTCCCATACCGGTTTCTCGGTGTGCGAGTTTGGCAAGCTCTATCCGTTGCCTGTTTGCGGCCAATGCAGCTTCCTTGAATATAATATCAACCTGTTCCTGACTGAATCGGGCCATTACTCTCTGGGCCTTTGCTACTCTTTCTATCATGTCGTCGAGGGCAGCCGCCGATCCGGAAATTTGGGTGCTGTTTTTTGCCTGTGCCATATGTGGCCTCCTATAAATAATTATTATTTTATCAATAAAAATATATCGATTAAAAATTAACAATTAGAAGGCACAGGGTCAAGAGGTACAAATAAAATTCTTTCGGTTTTTTATGGCTATGAGATATGGTCGAGGAGGGTTTTTATTCCAATAGCAATCAGGATAGCGCCGCCGACGTATTCCACTTTATCTTCTAACAGCAGATACAGCTTCTCGCCGGCTTTCATGCCGAAGGAACTCATGAAGAAGGTCACGATACCGATGACAAGGGCGGGAACTGCAATGGGATACCCGAGTACTGAAAAGCTTAATCCGACTGCAAGTGCGTCAATGCTGGTAGCGACAGCCATGGCACACAGCCTGCCCGGGTGCATAATGACCGATTCGTCTGGAGCGGGGCAGCCGCTGTTGGTTTTCCACCCCTCATACATCATCTTCAGTCCGATAGCACACAACAGCCCGAAGGCGAGCCAGTGGTCCCAGGCGCGGATTGCCTCACGTAGATACATCCCGCCCAGCCAGCCGATAATCGGCATACCCGCCTGAAACAGTCCAAACCAAAGCCCTACTGTTACCGCATGACGCAGGGTGCACTTCTCAAGGGCGCACCCGTTTGACAGAGATACCGCGAAGGCGTCGAAGCTGAGGCTAAAGGCTATTCCGGTGATGAAGAGCGGCGACATAGCACCCCACTATACCAGTTTCTTTCCAAGTAGCAAATAGTTCATATTGATGTGTGAAAGCACCCAAATTCCCCTTAAAAAGTGATTACCCCTTGAAAGAAAGGTAAAAAGACATGATTATTAATGCAGGAGAAAGTAGAGCTTCTATATTTGAACATTTAGAATGCTCACATTTTGTGTAAGGTAAACACTTTATCTTAAAGTTTTTGAGGTCATTTCTGATTTTGGACGTCTTATGACTTCCAAAATCAGAATTCCTGAGGAGGAACAGATGAATTTACAGGAATATGTGGAAAACAAAAAATCGGAGTTAAACAGAAGTACCCATTTTACTACCGATGATGCCATCGAAAGCACAGCACGGGACCTTGAGAAAATGGGGTATGAACCTCCTGTATTCCTTCCTGTAAAGGGCTTTTTGCGGTTTCGTGTGAAGGATATTCATAATGAGCTTGACCGCATTGCCGCCCTTGACCCCAAAGAGGTTGAAGGTATTAAGCTTGCCCGGGAAACTTCTCCGGAAGAGGTTAAAAAACGCGACATTGATATCCTCACCAGTCAGTTTTTATTACTGGAGCGCCTGCGGGCCGGCGAGCCGGAAGCCTGGGATGAAATACACGAGCTGTACGAAGACGACTAAGCTGTGGACCGCACTTCTTGGGTCCCGGCAGGATAAATACAAATATTACACCACCATTGTAATTCCACCGATAGACTACTGCTATAAGTAAGGGGCTTTCAAGATCATAATTTTGAGAGCCCCTTTCTTGTAAAAAATAAGTAATGGTACTAACCTTGTGGTATTACAAGTCTTGCCACCATATCTACAGTAAAGATAGTTGATCCTCCCCCATATGCAGCGCTAAAGCGGGGCCTCCCACACGGTTAGTACCACTAGGTAAAAAATAGGGAAATATCCAAAAAAAATGCAAAAAAACACTTTACACCTGATATATTTGCTGTATAATAAAAACATATTTCATAATACGGGAAAAGGAGGAATGTATGAAGCGAGTTTTAGTAATAGCTCTAGTGCTGCTGTGTACTATTAGCTTACTCGGTTTTGCAGGCGGACAACAGGAAGCTGCTGATGGAGAGGGAGCCCAGGAAGAGGCGAAGGTCTATACCTTCAAGTATGCCCATACTCAATCGGGTGAACACCCACGCAGCGAATCAATGGAGTATTTTAAAGAGCAGTTGGAGAAACTGAGCGACGGGAGAATCGAGGTAGAGCTCTTCTTCGGCGGTACTATGGGAAATGAGGCAGAAGTTGTCGACATGGTAAAGACCGGAAACATCCAGGGAATGCGCGGCGGATCTTGGCAAAAAGCAAATCCTAAGTACTTTATCTATGCGCTGCCCTTTATGTTTGAAGATCCCTACCAAGCCGGTCGTGCGATGGACAGCGAAATAGGCGATCAGATCAACGCTGGAGCATTGGACAACGGTTTGTATGTACCTGCCTGCGGAGTTGCAGGTGGTGCGCGGCAGATCACCAATAATGTACGTCCCATTAAGAGCATTGAGGACCTCAAGGGGCTTAAGATCAGAACTCCGCCGATTGGCGTTATAGTGCGATCTTTTAAGGCCTTTGGTGCAAATCCCCAGGAAGTTCCCTATACCGAGACCTATATGGCCCTTAAAACCGGCGTAGTTGATGGGCAGGAAAACCCCTTCTCAAATATTTACGACATGAAGTTTTTTGAACCCCAGAAGTATCTCTCCGTCGTGAACTGGGAAGTACACCCCGACCCGCTGTATGTGAACCCCGATTGGTATAACAACCTTCCGGACGACTTAAAGTCGATTTTTGACCTTGTTTCTAAAGATGCTATGCGTAACAGCAATAATATCTGGCTTGGCTCGGAATCCGACTTCTTAAGAAAAATGGAAGACCAAATTGC
>CAZDFY010000113.1:0-10120 GCA_964504785.1 uncultured Sediminispirochaeta sp.
GCCGAGTGGCCGTCGAAGGGGTGTTGAATTATCGAGTTCCAGGCACTGTGTGCAACGATAGCCGGCCAGAGGGAACCGGTTTTCAGTCGCCACCATGACCACAGGTGATGCAGCGCCAGAGCAAGTACAGTAAAAGTGATGGCGGAGAGAATGGGCGACGGCCCGGCGGCATACTGGCCCGAGAGGATGAGGGGGCTATGCCAGGCGGCCCAAATCAGGCCTCCAACAGTATGCGGGGCTTTGATGCCGGAGTGGCAGAGCTTCTCGGTCATGTATCCGCGCCAACCGATCTCCTCTCCGGCTACCATTACAATTCCGATGAGAGTTCCGGCGGTCGCTGCAAACAGGATGTCGCCAAGCAGAGACTGTAAGGGGCCAGTGCCTGTATGCGGCGAATGGAAGACAACCAGACCGCTCAGCCAGGCACCCCCGTAGGTGAGCGCTGCAACTGCTAATGGAAATGCCAGGGCCGCTGCGGTGACCTTGATGAGAGAGCCGGAATGGTTCGGGCCTGTTCGGCGGAAACCGAGGCCGATACTCCGGAACCCCTCCCGGCGGACGAGCCGCATGAACAGCGAGACTATTGCCGGGACCCACATCAGTAAAAGTATGTAGGGTCCGCTCTGTTCTACCGGCAAGCTGCTTTTCAGTAAGAAATAGTACAGCGGCATGGATAGAAGAAATACGCTTCCGACAAACCACAGCACTGCAGTCCGTGCGCGCTGTGGTTCGGTTTTTCTGTTGAACTCTGAACTCATTCGAATACCTCCTAGGACGAAGTGAAATAATTATAAAAACAGCAGTGCGATGCTCGCCGCCAGACCGGCAGCACCGATAGCTGTCATCAATAGAGCGGCGCGGCGGTAGGTGATCTTTTGCAGGGCGCTTAATACAAGCACTACAACCGCTGCCGCTGCCATACAAAGAAAAGTCAGTGCAAAAAAACTGAATAGCTGCAAGTGCGACATTTCTTTTTCCTCCTGACAGTGCTGAGAATAGCGCAGATTATGAACGGCTCATATCCGGATTTTTACTCAATTTGTGGGATATGGGCGAATAGGTAGGATTACTTATGACGAAAAACGGGTGGTGAGAAAGATCTGTTTTCGCTACAATAGGCACGGAGAGGAAGCGCATGGCAGCAACACTTTTTTGGTATGATATTGAAACCTTCGGAAGAGATCCCCAGTTGGACCGCCTGGCACAGTTCGCCGGGATTCGAACCAATGGGGATTTTGAGCAGGTGGAAGAGCCGATTATTGAATATGTGCAGATTGCCCCTGATTACGTGCCCAGCCCCCAGGCCTGTCTGATAACCGGTATTACCCCCCAGGAAACCCTGGAAAAGGGGCGCCCTGAGTACGAGGTTGCACAGCGAATTTACCGGGAGTGGATGCAGCCCGGCACCTGTGTGGTCGGCTACAATAATATACGCTTCGACGATGAGTTTATGCGCAATGTATTTTACCGGAACCTCCTCGACCCCTACGTGCGGGAATACGCCAACCGCAACAGCCGCTGGGATCTGATCAATGTGATGCGGGCGGCTAAGGACCTGCGACCGGAGGGAATCGAGTGGCCGAACCAGGACGACGGCCGGCCCTCCTTCAAACTCGAGGAGCTGAGTGCCGCCAATGGAATCGCCCATCAGAACGCCCATGATGCGCTCAGTGATGTGGAGGCAACCATCGGTCTGGCCAAGCTGCTGCACCATCGGCAGCCGCGCCTGTTCGAATTCCTGTTTCACCATCGCCGGAAGAATGAGGTGTCCAAGCTAATCGATCTGCAGCGCCGAACACCGGTGCTCTATACCTCGGCCATGTTTACCCGTCCGGAAGGGTGTACCAGCGTGGTGGCGCCGCTGGCAGTGGATCCGAACAACCGCAACTCGGTACTTGCTTTCGACCTTCGGTTTGATCCCCGGCCCCTGCTGGAACTGTCGGTTGAACAGTTGCGGGAACGGGTCTTTACCCCCAAAGAGGAACTTGACGGAGAGCGCATCCCCCTGACCCCGCTGCACATCAACCGGGCTCCGGTAGTAGCACCCCTAAAATCCCTGGATACTGCGGCGGCCCGCCGTCTAGGCCTCGATCTGGAACTCATCCAGGAGCGCCAGCGAATCCTGCAATCGGCCTCGAACCTGACTGAGAAAGTCAGGGCGATTTTTGATCATGAAGGAGCTATGCCGGAAGCCCCGGATGTGGATATGGCTATCTATTCAGGCGGTTTCTTCATGGACGAAGACAAGGCACTGTTCACGCATCTGCATGAGCAGGGAATTGAGCACTGGCGGGATTTTTCCAGCACCTTTTCAGACCAGCGGGCCGAGAAACTGCTGCACCGATTGGTCGGACGAAACTACCCCTCGATGTTTACCGATAGGGAGCGGCTGAAGTGGAAGAACTTCTGTGCCACCCGACTGCTGTTTCCTCCAGGAAACCGTATTGACGATTTCGGCACCTTTGAAAAAAAGCTGGATACCCTCAAGCGCAGTACCGAACTTGGTCCGCGGGAGAAACTGATCGTCCGCAGTTTGATGAATTATGCAAATCAGCTGAAAGACAGTGTGCTGGCCTATAAGTAAGCGATAAAATAAAGCGGCCCCGGGCAGAGGGAGTAAGTCTGCAGCCCGAGGCCTATGGCACATTGAGGACTATTTTTAAATCACCCTAGTAGAGGTCCTTATTCATATCTACAAAGGTGTCGATGATCATGGTTTTTGCCTCGTCGATCAGTTCTTCCTGTTCGTCGGGATTAAGTGAGAGCGGAGCTGCGACTATCTTGAAAATTTGAGAAGTGCGTTTGATAGAGCCCCCTTCAATTTCGATGCTTTTTTCAACTTCCATGTCCCCTTTTAGTGTACAGTTCTCATTGGTAAGACTTTCGGGAACATCTTTACGCAGCCCGATGCTCGTGTAATCAATTTTCCTGACCCCTTCGTTGAGAGGGCTAATGGATAAGAGGGAGCCCGAATAGGTAAGCGCCAGGGCCCCGCGTTCATCATCGGTTTCGAAACTACCGACTTCATCCATACCCAGCTCAATCATTTTGCTCTCAAAGGCCTCCAGCTTCTCCTCCCAGCTGTCGGCGAGCATTTGAATAGTTTCCTCATCCTGGCCAAGGCCGAAGGACTTTGCTACGTAGTGCAGGTGTTTTAGAATGTTTTCCGGTATTGTGGTGTTCAGTTCCATAATTTTTCCTCCATATGTGATAAGCATAGCCCCTGAGGCTGGAAAAGCGTATATGCCGTTTGGTATAATTTACTAGTATGTCTACTCTACACAGAAGCGAATGGTATCTTCAGGGGCAATTTCCCGATAACTCTCCATGGATTGTTCCAATCTATAAAAAGAGTTTCACCATCGGCCGCGACACAGACCGCGATCTTATTCTTTCGACCGCTGCGGTATCGCGGCGTCATGCAGCGCTGTATATTGACGGCGGTGAGCTGTATATTGAAGATTCAGGTTCCAGGAATGGCTCTTACCTCAACGGCAGCCGGATAGAAGCTCGAACTCCGGTACGACATATGGATATTCTGCAAATCGGTGGATACGAGTTTACCTTCCGTTACCGCCGCCGGGAAGATACCGCTGATCAAACCCTGGCAGTATCTCGTCAGGAAAAACAGGGGGCCTTCGCTAAAAAATTCGGTCTTTCGGATCGTGAAGAGGAGGTCCTGTTTCTCCTGCTGCGGGGCAAAAAACTGCAGGAGATAGGCGAGAAGCTTTTTATAAGCCCTGGAACAGCCAAGCTCCATACCCAGAACATCTACAAGAAAACCGGCTGCCACAGCCGGATAGAATTGGTGTCCCTTTATCGGGGGCCCTTGAAATCAAGCTGACCGATCAAGGCTGCAAAGTTGAGGCTGCACGGACAAGGCTGCTCGGTCGAAGCTGACCAGTCGGAGCTGAAGAATCCTCAAAAATCGGCTACTGTTTACCCGAGCGGATAGTGAAGTCCGGGGTGTCATAATTGACATTAACCGCCGCTCTCCACATTTTAGCGATTTCATGGTCAGACATATACTTGCGGATTTCAAGTTTCAGCCGTTCCTGCAGAAAAAGTGCTGTTTGACTCTCTTTATACATTTGCCGTGCTTTCCCGGAAAGGGCGGAGTCGGATAATTCCTTGGTCCGTGATTCAAGTCGGACGTCGAAATCTGCAATGATATCCCGGTATCGTTCCAGGATCTGTTCGGCATACTCTAGGATAAGAGGATCAAATCCCCGGATAGATTTAGAATGATTGATTAAATATTCGAGTTCGTAAAAGGCATCGAGGTAGTTTTGATCTTCCTTAAAATACCTCAGTATTTTTTTTGCTGTATTTATAAGATCTTCGTTCTGTAGACGGCTTATTATGCCCTTTGTGTTGGTTTCAATTTTAAAAGGAGGCATAAATTTATAAAGACGTATAAGGAGTAAAAGAAGGTTTTCAAAGACCCCTTCCTTCCAGGAGCGGTGCTCAATTGACTTCATTAGGGTTTGAAGGTCCTTTTCCACCATTACCCTGTAGTTGTCTCTTTCATCGAAGAGTAGTTCGCATACGGCCACATCGAGACCCTTGAAACGTATAGTGCCCGAATCGATAAAATGAATAGGCGGGGCCCTCATGTCTGCCTTCTGCATGTGTTTTGTTTCCGATACATAACTGTGATAGGTTGTCCTGCGGACTAGAATGCGAGAGCGGTTCTCAGAGAGTTCGTTTGCCCGTGACTGGAGGCGGGCGGCGGTATTGACCACCCCTCCGGAAAGATCTCCGTCCAGGGTAATAATAAAGGGGGTAAATTTGTTGCCCCCGGCGATTCCCGCAGAGACGTGCATATCAGGAAGGACCATCGTATGGGTGCCGTTTCCATTCTTTTTCCTGGCAAAAACGTTGATGATATCAAGAGTAAGTTCAACTATATCCCAGGCGCTTGTTCCCACCAGCACTATTTCATCCCCCCGCTGTCGCTGTAGGACTACATCCCTTGCACGGGCAAGTTTCATAAGTTCCAGCTGGATGAGTTCATCCAGCGCCTTCAGCATGGAGAGGTTGTTTTTATGCTTATCGCAGAAGCTGGTGTATCCATGAAGGTCGAGGATTCCCACAAATATATTAGATATGGTGAGGTTTTTTTTCAGGTCGCCGCAGTGTGGGAAATTGTCGTTGGTGAGCACAATCTCCTTCCAGACCTTGGGGTAGACGATTTTATCCACATCGCGAAAAAATCCCCAGTAAAGCTTGCGGATAAGAACGAAAAGGGCCTCAAAGACCGGTCGTGTCTTTGAATTGATAGGGATATTACGGCAGAAGGTAAGCAAAGATGAGAAGTCCGTAATGTACTGATGAATGATCGCTTCCGACAGAAATTCGTATAACTCGGAATTTGGCGTATCTGCATGGTAGTCGGATATTTCCCTCATCCTCTTTCCTTTTTATTAACCGTTCAAATGATAGAGCAACATTCTCAACAGGTCAAAGGGTTATTGCTAAAACTTCCATCGTATCCCCGCCGTGGCGTAGTGGAACATACTGAAGGTGTATACTGAACCTCCGCCGTCTGACCCGCCTTCCAGAAGCCGGTAGCCGATCCGCAGTTCCATGTCCGGTCGGGGAGAGTAGACCCCGGCCAGCAGAAAGTCCTCAGCCCGTCCCTGCGGGGCGGCCAAACCGTCCCCCTCCAGCAAAAAAGAGATGTGCGGAGTGGCAAACCACTGCAGTTTGAGGTGGATAAGCGGAACCACCCCCAGATCGGTTCTCTTACGACTTGTACCATCGGCCTCATCTTCTTCTAATTGAATATAGGCGTCTCTGATTTTCCCGGTAAGGCCTGCAGAAAAATGGAATCGAGGGTTCTTTACAAAAGTGTAGGCGTAGCTTAGCCGGTAGCTGTTGAACTTGTAAGTGCCGGTGAGCTCGGTGTCGGCGGTAAAGGTTTCTTCTAAAAAATTGATGTCCCCTGCGCTGGTCCCGGTGCTCTTCACCAGAAGCGGGGCGTACAGTACAAAGGCCGAGTGGCGGCCGATATCGAGGCCTGCCTGCAGACGGTAGAACCAGACCGGATCGGGCTCAAGATCATCGGCCAGAGAGAACTTGGTACCCCCCTCAGCGGGGATTCTTACATCATTATAGCCGGTAAAAGCGGCACCTGTTTCCGCATCGATCCAGAAGGAGACCGGCGGAAGTGCCCACAGCACGGCGGGAAGGCAGAAGAGAAGAGCGGCTATAACAAAAAAACGGGTATAACTGTGTAATTTCATATTATCCTCCACATATAGATAATCGGAAAAAAATTCGGACTGCGCAAGTTACACTTGTATGATAATCTGTTTTTAGAAATGTGGACCCTTGTATCGCTATAAAAGCAGGAGGAGCTGATCATGACAGCATATGAGATACGTCGTATTAATGTGGGACAGGTAAATGCATATTTGGTAAAGACAGAAGAGCATTTGTTTCTAATCGATACCGGAATGAAGGGTACGAAAAATTTCGCTCAAATCGAAGCTGCGTGTGAGGGGCTGGGGCGGAGTGTCGGTGAGGTAGATTTGATTTTGCTTACCCATACCCACTACGACCATGCCGGCGGTGCGGCGGAGTGTAAAGCCCGCAGCGGTGCATCGGTACTGGTACATAGGGCCGAAGCGGATGTGCTGCGAGCTGGATCTTCAACTTTCCCCGGCGGGGCAAACGGGTTTGGCCGTTTTATGGTCGGCATTGTAAAGAAGCTTCAAAAATCCGGTTCGAAATTTCCTCCGCTGGAGCCGGATATTGAGATCGAGGGGGACTTGCAGGGAGGGATGGACCTGCACAACTATGGTTTTCCGGGAATAGCGGTCCCGACGCCTAGTCATTCACCCGGATCTCTGGCGCTGCTGACCGATGGCGGGGACTGCTTTTGCGGAGACATCCTGTTTAACATTTTTCCCGGTAGTGTGTTTCCCCCCTTCGCCGATGATCCGGCGGCACTTCCTTCAAAGTGGAAATTACTGCTGGACCTCGGTGCAGAGTTGTTTCATCCTGGACACGGCGGTCCGATTGAGCGGCAGCGAGTAGAGCGAGAGCTGCAGCGTCGCAGTTGAGCCGTGATCGAGAAGCGTTATGTGTATTTGTTTAGAATATTCTTTTCGTTTCCCGCAGGGGCGAAGGTGAAGGTATGTGCTGCAACCCCTTTGCCGACATTGAAGATTTGATGTTCTTCGTTTTTAGGGATGAAAATTGCTTCAAAGGGTTTAAGGACACGTTCATAATCTGGAAAAACAAATTTTATTTCCCCCTGTAAGACAAAGATTACCTCATCCTCTTCATAATGGGTGTGATTTTCATTACTGCTGTTTTCAGGAATATAGCAAATTCCGCTGCCCATTGTTGCTCCATCATCTTCACCAAAATATACGTACACTGTTCTCTTCGGCGATTCAAATACTACCTTTTGTGTTTCAACCTCTTTACCAATAATGCTCTGCTTTGAAGTTTTTTCCATCTCATACTCCTAAATTTAAATTTGTAATTTGGAATTATAAGAGGTACTATACAATTGGTTCATTACTCATGTCAAATATAAAATTTGGAATTTGATAAAATAATACGATATAAGGGTGTTCTTTTTTATGAAGTTTCTACTTTTTAATTGTTTTCAGTTTCAAGCATGGAAGCTGCATACAGGTGGTGAAGTCTCTGCTTGTGGGCGTTAATATGGTATTCAAGTTTATCCACTACTCCCTGGCGATTGTGCTTCTTAATTTGTTCCAGAATCTCGCGATGCTGATTTACACTGTCAACAGCGGCGGACTTAAAGTCTCCCTGCTTATCCATATACCGTAATACGTTTAACAATGTGAGGGAGTTGTTTAGTGTATAGGATATCCATTCATTCTCTGAGATTTGGCAAATCTTGTCGTGAAACATTGGGTCAACCTGCATAAAGCCGTCTTTTTCATCGTTGCGTATCTTTTCCTCAGCTTGTTCTATCAATGCTTCAAGTTCTTTTATATCTTTATCTGTTATAAAATTAAGTGCTTTTGAAAATGCCAGTTTTTCCAGGGACATTCGAATTTCAAAAATAGATTCAATTTCCTTCCAATTGATATTTCTCACATAAAAGCCCTTCCAATGAACTCTTTCAATAATCCTGCTTTCGACAAGTCTTGAAAGGGCCTCCCGCACGGAAGTGCGGCTCACGCCGAGCTGTTTTGAAAGTTCAAGATCATTTATAGGGCTGCCTGGTTTCCAGTATCCCTTTATAATACCTTCTTTCAGAATAGCGGCTATGTTTTCCGCACGGCTCTCTTTTGAAAAAGTGGCATTCTTTAATAATTCTGGTAGGTCTTCCATTATGTATCCTTTACTCTAAAACTCTTACTCTAATTTAATATTCTACTATTAATAGAAACAAGTCAAGCAAGAAATATAATTAACAATTTAAATGTACAAATTACAAATTTAAAACTTGACAAGTAGTTTTGGCCGTGTGATAATCTTGCCATAATCGATCAAGGAGGAAATTATGAAATCAAAACGGAGCGTATTAGTACTTATGGTCCTACTACTATCGGCAACCATTGTATGGGCCGGTGGACAGCAGGAAGGAGATGATGAAAAGGGTGAGAAAAAGATCACTCTAGTTGGAGCTGCAATGGTACCGGAAGACCACGTGTATACTAGGTCAATGGAGAAGTTTGGAGAGCTGGTAAAAGAATACTACTCAGGTGCTCTCGATGTGGAAGTGCATCATTCAGGTGATCTAGGTGAAGAGAAAGACTTTTTTGAGTACATGATGGCAGGGGATGCGGTTGATTTTGCCGTTATCTCACCGGGATGGATTGCAAACTGGGATGACCAATTCGCTTTTCTTGATACTCCCTTTCTTTGGAGAAACCTGGACCACTGGCAAGCGGGAATGGAGAGCGAAGTCTTCGCTTCTTTAGAAGAGAATGTTCGCGATCGGGGAGTACGAATTCTTGGCTACGCCGGTGGAGGTCAGAGAAACCTTATTTTGAGCAAAGAAATTAGTTCTGTTCAAGATCTTTCATCGATAAAGATGCGCGTTCAGGGCTCTCCAATTCAAGCACGTGTTTTTAATGCAACCGGTATTCAGGCGACACCGATGGATTATCTTGAAGTGTATAATGCAATCAAAACCGGAGTAATTGACGGCTTGGAAAATGAAGCATCTTCACTGATTACCATGAAATTCTACGAAGTTGCACCCTATATTGTTCTTACGAATCACACAATCACTATCCGGCCACTCTGTTTCAGCGAGAAAAGGTTCAACAGTTTTCCGAAAGAACTGCAAGAGGCTATCCAAAAAGCCGGTGTAGAAGCCGCCGCATGGGCACGAGAAGAGGAAGTGTCTGCGGCACCTAAAATATTAAGTGAACTCGAAAGCGAAGACAAAATAACAACAATACCCTTTGATGAAGGTGCTGCTAAAATGAGAGAGCGTGCACTGCCGGTAATTGAAGATTATGCAGCTGAACTTGGTGTCGCGGAAGTATATGAAAATATAAAAACAATCCGATAAGCACTAGAAGAGAGGAGGCAGGAACCATATTTCTGCCTCCTCATACTAATTTGTACTAATGATTTGAACAGAGTAGAGGAGTTCTGATATTGATGAAGGAGCTTAAACAAGAGTATTTCAAAATGATGAAATATGTAGCAAAGGGACTGGAGCTGCTGCTGACTATACTAATGATTACCCTGTTGGTATCAGTTGCGTTGCAGATTATTGGTCGTTACGTACCGTTTATTCCCCGTTTTCTTTGGACTCTGGAGGTCTCCAATTTTTCATTGATCTGGGCAATATTAATCGGTGCGATGTTGGCTACAAAAGAGCGGACTCATTTTTTTGTGGACCTTATCCCTGAAGCGGTGGAAAAGAAAATTGGTCTATTTCTCGAGATTATTTATTTTGCAGCTATGTTTACTGCAGCCCTGGTTTTCATTATTTACGGAGTTCCCTTTCTACGTTCGGGACTTGCGCAGAAATCTCAGTTTACCGGGTTGAATTTAGGTTTTATCCATGTGTCGGTTCCGGTAGCGGGATTCGTATGGATAATGTTTTTGATTGAACAATTACTACACAAACATGGAGAGTAGGCGATGTCGGCAACCTTTGTATTTGCAA
>CAZDFY010000114.1:0-10066 GCA_964504785.1 uncultured Sediminispirochaeta sp.
AGCAGGCACCTTTCTTGCCATCGGCGGAGCGGCACTGTTGTTTATTGCACCCTAGTCCCCAACGGCCCTATTCTCCACCCATAAATTATGGCGATAAAAGAAAAACTATGGTATGCTAAGTCGTAAAGTGTACGTACAGGATTTAATTGCTAAAATAAAAAATGGCCGAAATATATTTCACCTTGGGCTATCCCGCACTCCCAAGGATCCTCTTACAGCGGGATCTCTGCCGATTGTTTTAGCTCTGCACATCGCCGCCCTTCTTCTTTTTAATATGAACAACGAATCCGGGGACGCTCCGTGGATGCTCCACGCCTTCGAATGGCATTTTCAAATCCTTATATCTCTTTCAGCAGTACTTTCCCTGCTCCTCGTCCTTTTACCCGGAAGTGTCTACATGCTGCTGCTGTTCAGACTTGGGTTTTACTTTCTTATCGCCTATCCCCTCGGGCTTACACACAGTATTGTAATGATAATTCTTGCCTCCGCCGTCTTTGAGATCATAATTTATTTGCCGCTGAAAAAGGCTTTGTGGTATTTAACGGGACTGGTACTTATTTCAGCGGCCCTGGGTGGTGCCGGCTCGGCCTTTTATCTTCCCAGGGAAGCGGCTCGTGGAGAAGATATTTTCATCTTTTCGGTAGTAATAATTTTCCTCAGCGCTTCTCTACTTGCCTATAAAAGTATAGTGCTTCGGCTAAGAGAGGCTGAAGAAAGCATCTCTCACCTGAAATCCGTAATATCCCAGCTTTCACATGCAAATCTTGATTTTCAGCGTTATGTGCATAGTGTCGAATACTCTACGGTAAACTCAGAGAGACGACGTATCAGCAGTGAAATTCACGATACCGTCGGTTACTCCTTAACAAATATACTTATGACCCTCGAAGCATCAAATGCATTGATAGAGAAGGATCAACAACGTGCTCAACAGGCACTAACACGAGCCATTACCGAGGCACAGGATTGTTTAGAGGAAACCCGGCGGTCAATGCGGGAAATGCGTTCGAATGAACTGAAGGAGGCGGTAGGTCTGCAGGCAATTGCACATCTTGCCCGTTCTTTCAGTGAAGCTACCGGCATGGAAATTCGGGTGGAATACGGCAACGCCCCCGATAGTTTTGGACGAAAAATAGATTTAGTTCTGTTCCGGATAATTCAGGAAGGGCTTACTAACTCTTTTCGTCACGGGATGGCCGGTCTGGTACGTATTACCTTATGGGTTGAAGAAAACAATTTGTCGGTTACTATACTTGATAATGGACATGGTACCCCCCAAATTGTGGAGGGAGTAGGTATCAGCGGAATGCGCGAACGAATAGCAAATGTAGGGGGATATGTGGAGTTTTCAAATCAGCTGGACGGTTTTAAGGTAAAAGTATGCTTGCCGCTGCCGGAGGAGATGTATGGAAAAAATACAAGTAGTATTGATTGACGACCAGGTATTGTTTGTGGAGAGCCTGCAAACGGTTTTAGAATTACGGGCCGATGATATCGAGGTAGCCGGTGTTGCCCATGATGGAGAGAGCGGACTTGAGGTAATTCGTTCTACCCTGCCTGATGTTGTCCTGATGGATGTGCGCATGCCCGGTATGGACGGTGTAGAGGCTACTCGACTTCTGCATCAGGAATTGCCCGATATAAAGGTGGTTATGCTCACCACCTTTGACGACGACATCTATGTACGTGAAGCAATGGAGTACAATGCGGTGGGATACATTTTGAAGAATATCCCCTCCACCGACCTGATAAACTCCATCCGCGCAGTTCGGAACGGCACAATTCAACTTTCCGCCGGAGTAATGGATAAGATTGTAACCAAGAACCCCGCCCATAGGAGTTTAAATGATCAAAAGACACAAGAGGCGATTGACCCCGCTGTATTTAGCCGTAGAGAGAGGGAGGTCCTCTATCTGCTCTCCAAGGGGTTAGATAATACGGCCATCGCCGAACACCTTTTTATCGCTGAGCAGACGGTAAAAAATCAGATTTCAAGGATATACTCAAAAATAGGGGTACACGAGCGGTTTCAGGCCGCTGAGATAGCCCGAAAGCTGGATATAGGACAATACTGCGGCTATATCGATAGGTAGCTTAAATCAGGTTTGGTTAGGCTTGGTTAGGGCCGCCGATTGAATAGCCCTCATCACCAGTTTCTGGGCCTTATACCCCTCCTGTATAGGGACCGACACGCCGCTTCCATCCCGAACTGCCTTTAGAAACTCAATCAAAGCCGCTTTGTGGGGTTCTACAAAGTCCCGATTAAAACTATCGTTATACGGCTTTGCTTCAGACCCCAGGGTATCCATTATATAGCCAGGTTCAATTGAAGAGTAGTAGGCCGTAATATTCTCACAGACTAAATGAAAAGCCGCTTCCCACCGCCGGGGTACCGCACAGTTTGAAGCCGCTAAGGACACCATCCCCTCCGAGTCGGAGAGCATAGTAACCGCCGAGGTATCCTCGACTGTGTAATCTTCCTGGTTTCGGTGGCACAAATTCGACTGAAAAGCCTGGACATGTTTAATGGGGCCCATAAAAAAGAGCATCAAATCGAACAGGTGTATAGCCTGTTCAAAGAGCTGTCCTCCACTCAGATTTTTGTCCCGCCACCACTGGGTATGTTGTGAATTGCAGAAGTAGCGAGCCTGCATCAGCAACGGTCGGCCGGCGATGTCCTGGTCAAAGAGCCCCTTAATCCTCCGTACCAGGGGATGAAAACGGTGGTGGAAATCGACCTGAGAAATAACACCTGCCTTTTTTACCGCATCGACCATACTGCCTGCCCTGTGTAATTCCAGGGAAAGTGGTTTCTCAAGAAACAGATGTATTCCCCGTCCGGCAGCTTCTTCAACCTCTCCGCCGTGTACATAGGGGGGGACACACACAAACAGAACATCCGGCTCAACTTCCTTCAGCATTGTGGAGAAATCAGAATAGCAGGATACCCGGCGGCCAATTTCAAAGGATAGTGCCTCCGCACTTTCACGGCTGCGACTGCATATACCGGCAATATCAACCCTGCCGTCGGCTAAGACATTACGGGCATGCATCCTTGCCATTGACCCCGCCCCAAAGAATGCTGCCTTTATGTGTTTCATACTGCCTCCAATTTCAGTGTTTTCTTACGAACCATTTTCAAAATCGACTCCTAATTTAATGACTGTAGAGGGCGAGTCCATAGCCTGTCGGTACTCTTCCTTCAAAGTATCGTAGGCTACTACTTTGTCGATTATCCCGGTGCCCTCCAGCTTTTCTTCTGCAATCAGGCTGCGGCAGTACTTTTCTATTCGACCGGAATCCCAACGGGGGTGGTCCCGATTGGGATCGCTGACGGCCCTTGAAAAAACGATCTGCGGTCGATTCATATGCGCTTCGGCCCCAAAATCAAGCCCCGCAGGATAAGGGGCCGGAAAAGCGGCACACACAACGGTTCCACCGAAGGCAACTCCCCGCAAAGCTGCTTGAAGGGCCGAAGCAGCCCCCGAAAGCTCTATAACCGCGTCTACTCCCAATCCGCCGGTATAAATCTTCATGCTACGCCCGGTATCACCTTCGGATTTGGTTTCGGATTCGGCAGAGCCCTGCGGAAGCACAAAGCTCGAAGGAGCCGCGGGATCCAGACAAAGCGAGGCGCCCATTCGAAGGGCAGCTGCCCGCCTGGCCGGTATCGGATCAATTCCAATGATTCCGTCAGCCCCGGCCATTCTTGCCAGCTGCACACAAAGCAAACCGATTGCACCCAGTCCGAATACTGCCAGGCTGTCCCCAATTCTCAGCTGTGCGTCCCGTACGGCTGCCAGTGCAAAGCGGGCCGGATCCAGACAGAGGGCGGTCCTCCAGTCCACATCCGGAAGCTTCCAGATTCTATTTTGGGACACCGCTGCATAGTGGGCGAAGGGAGAATAGCCGTAGACGAGATCTCCTATCTGAAAATCCCGTACTGCTTCGCCTGTTGAAACAATTTCACCATATATCATGTTGCCTACTGAAAAGGCCTGCCCTTGGCTCTTAAAAGACCTGGTGGGGACGTCCTGCCCAGCTGATTTTCCGGAATTTTCAAACCCTTCATGCCCCTCAGGACTTTTATGAAGCTGAAGCTTCCGGTCCCAGGGCCCCCGATCCGATGCCGTGCCCTTGACCATAGAAAACTCAGTCCCGTGTTTTATTGTCCCAAAGCGGCTTCGAATTACCACTTCCTCCGGCCCTGGCTGCGGAACTGGAATATCCACCCATTCAAAATGTCCTGGAGGAGTCGTGATTAAGCTTCGGTTTCTCATTGTATTATCCTGCAGTACTCGCCGTGGGCTTCAAGCATCTCGTCACATAAAGAGATTATATCGTCTATGCTCAGTTCAGCTGCGGTGTGTGGATCCAGCAGCGCCGCTTGGTACAGAGCCTCCCGACTGCCCTGTAATGCCGCCTTAACCGTCATCAGCTGTACATTGATTGCCGAAGAGTTTAATGCCGCACACTGGGTTGGCAGAGGGCCCGCATAGACGCCCTGCACCCCGTTGCGGTCAACCAAGCAGGGCACCTCTACCACCGCCTCCGACGACAGATTGGGTATTAGGCCGCTGTTACGTACATTTCCATGGATTCGGCGGGGTGTACCGCTAACAATCGAATCCATAATTCCAGCAGCGTATTCGTAAGATTTGGTATGATCTAAGGGATGTTCGCCGATAAGCTCGTCCCTGCGACGGCCCCACTCTTCAATCTGCTGCTCGCATCGGCGGGGATACTCGTCCAGGGGAATTTGATACTGTTTTATCAACTTGGGATAAGCTGATTTTATCCAATAGGGGCTGTATTCAGCGTTATGCTCTGAGGACTCGGTTACATAGTATCCGAACCGCCGCATCAGCTCAAATCGCAACTTATCAGGATGATCACTAAGTTCCATTGCCCTGCGTTTTATTTCCGGATACAGGTCTTTTCCCCCATGGTTGATTTGCAGCAGCCATGCCATGTGGTTGATTCCCGCAATATGCCAGCGGACTTTCTCCGGGTCGATATTCGGATCTATATCCATACCGACATTTTTTAAAAGACGGGGAACACATACCTGCACCGAATGGCACAGTCCGACACTTTTGACTTTTGAATACTTCAGCAGCCCCCCTGTCACAATAGCCATGGGGTTTGCATAATTGAGCAGCACAGCATCAGGAGACACATCTTCCATTTCGCGCACTATCGGAAACATCACCTGCAGGGTCCTTATTCCCCGAAAGATTCCTCCAATACCGAGGGTATCACCAATCGTTTGCTTCAGGCCGTAACGGGCCGGCAGTTCAAAGTCAATTTTCGTAGCTGGATCATATCCGCCCACCTGTATGGCGTTCACCACAAAATCTGCTCCCTCCAGGGCACTGCGCCTCTCCTGTTCTCCGCAGAAGGAGCGAATAACGGCACGCCCCTTATTCAGATTCCTGTTGAGGTTCTCCAGCATAAGCCCGGAATCCTGCAGACGCTGTGCATCGATGTCGTAAAGATTGATTTCCGCTTTCTGCAAAGATGGAGTCAGCAGCACATCACCGAGGACGTTTTTTGCAAAAATGGTGCTTCCCGCACCTAAAAATGTAATTTTCATACATCAGAGCTTAAACCCAGTAAGTTCCATCGTATATAGCAAAATGTGGAGTAGCATGATAGGATATGACCATGAAAAAAGGGGTTGAATATTTTAACACCATCGCCCCCTCGGCGGATATAAACCTTTTGTACACCGGCCATGAACAATGCCCGCCCCGTAAGCAATGCAACGGAATCCGATCTCACTTTCTCCTTCATTATGTCCTCAGCGGAATAGGCTATGTGGGCTCTTCAGAGGGACTTTCCCCGCTTAGCGGCTCTCGGCTTAGCGGCTCCCGGGATAGTGATTCCCGTCTTAGCGCAGGTGACCTTTTCTGTTACTTTCCCGATGAGCCGATGAACTACACCTCCGACGAATCGGACCCATGGCAGTACACATGGGTTGGTTTTCAGGGTAGCCGTGCCGGGGATATTTTAAGGCGCTGTGGATTTTCAGAAACTCGTATTGTCTGCTCTCGTCCCTTTTCTGCACAGATTGCCGAGAATTTTTCTCGGCTTATTCTTATTCAGGCTGAAGGACAGCGTGGATTTGAGATCGTTTCAGACGGATTGCTGCTGCAGTTTCTGGGGTTGCTGGCCGGCGAAATTCCACGTTCGGCTAATGGGACGACATTTTCCGAAAAACCGGCGGGAGACTATAACTACTTCACGCCGCAACACCGACAGCCCCACTATTATGTTGAAGCAATGAAGCAGTTTATGCAGATCAACTACCAAAAGCCTATTAGTGTTCAGCAGGTAATCGACTATATTGGGATAGATCGATCCTACGCTTCACGAATTTTCCGTCGGGCGGAAAACAGGACCCTTCAAAGATATTTAATTGAACTACGGGTTGGAGAGGCGAAACGACTACTGGCGCAACGACGCTTTTCGATACACACAATCGCCCACTCCGTCGGTTACACCGACTATCCGGCCTTTGAACGCCGATTTAAAATCGAAGTCGGCTGTTCTCCCTCCGAATATTAAGCCTTGGCTATTGGGCTCTGACTCTTCAGCCCTAGCTTTTGGGCCAGAAAGTACCGGTACCAAATCGGTACTAGAGTACTATTGTCCGCTCCGCATACCGGGGGTACCATTTTAGAAGTAGAAAAAGATAAAAAGGAGGAAAAGATGCTATGAAAAAGTGCATAGTACTATTCACTTTTCTGCTTCTTCTCACAGCGTTTGTATGGTCCGGCGGCCAGGGTGAAGACCAGGGGGCCGCTACTGAAGGACCGGCTGCTGAGCAGGAGGAGGGACCGGTCTCTATCGATTTCTGGACCACCCAGACACAGTCCGACAGGATGGCTACAATCCAGGTTTTAATCGACACATTTGAGGCACTGAACCCAAATATTTCGATAAACCTCGTGGCCGTTGATGAAAACGACATGGCTACCCAGCTGAACACTGCAGCTGCGGCAGGAACTCTCCCCGGTATGATAGAAAGTGCCGCTGAAAATGCAGTTGCCTTCGGCTCAGAGGGCCTATTGGACCCCGAAGCTATTACAAAAGTAATCAACGACATCGGAAAGAGCAAGTTTTACTCCGGCACGCTTCGTCTTAATGAAACCGCAGCCAAGGGCAGTTACTACGCAGTACCCTACCACGGGTGGGTCCAGGGAATCTGGTATCGTGCGGACTGGTTCGAAGAAGCAGGTTTGAATCCGCCTTCCACTTGGGAGGATATCCTCAAGGCCGCCGAATATTTTTATCAGCCGGACAAGAACCAATACGGCATTTTAGTTGGCACAAAGGCTGAAGCATACGCCGAGCAGTGTTTCACCCAAATCGCCATGGCCAACGGCGCACAACTCTTTGATGCCGAGGGAAACCTTATTTTCAACTCTCCTGAGATGAAGGAAGCGGTTGAATATTATGCCGAACTTTCCCAGTACACTCCCCCCGGTCCCCAGACCTGGCGTGCCCGTGATTACTACCTGCAGGGTAAAATGGCGATGTTCTTCTATTCCACCTACATCATGGACGACCTGGCGATTGAAGAGAACGCAACAGACTCTCTCTCAAGTGAAAACTTTGCCGATCTTGAGGGTAAAAGCTTCGACCCCGAACTTGTACAGAATACGCGCCTTGCACCCACCATCAGTAAAAGTCAGGACGCCGGATACGGGACCATCGTAAGCTTCAGTATACCCGACCACGGCGATGCGGCAAAAGTTGCGGCGGCACAAAAGTTTATCCGCTATCTATTTACCCCAAACGCCTATATCACCTGGCTTCATATGGCCCCCGGTGGTATGAATCCTGTTTTGAAAGAAATTGCCACCAATGCCCGTTTCCAAAACGACCCGAAGGGCATCTTTCAACACTACGGAAAAGAAAAGATGGCCGAAATTATCCAAGGTCTCGACAATATTGAAACCTTCAGTATTGTAGAAGGAAAACGAATGGCCGCAGCCAGTACCATCTATTCAAAACAAATTATTCCCCAGATGATTTACCGAATCACCCAGGAAGGAATGAGTGTGGAGAAAGCCATGGAATGGGCAGAAAATGAGATGAAAAAGTTGATGTAAAATTCGACTTTCAATTTGTATGACGGCCCCATGCAGGATGGCCTGGGGCCGTCTGTACTTCTATCTTAGGTGAAAAGGAAACGGGCGACAGCGCATGAAACTAACGCAAATACTAACAAGAGAGGGGTGGGACTTAAAGCAGCGGGAAATACTATTGGGATGGACAATGGTACTTCCGGCGGTACTGATTATTCTCTCTTTGATTCTTTACCCTATTGTGTACAACGTGTATCTTAGTTTTTTTGACGTTCAGCCCCTTGCCGATAACACCTACATTGGACTGGAAAACCACAAAAATGTTGTTCTCGACCCGGGATTCTGGAACGCCCTGGTTACTACTGTTATTTATGTGGTCTTCACCACTCTGGGAACCACTTTGATGGGCCTTTTTGTAGCCCTGGTGATGAACCAGAAATTCCCGCTTCGAGGACTGGTACGTAGTCTGATCCTGTTTCCCTATATAGCTCCGGTTATTTCTGTTGTCTTTGCCTGGCAGTTTATTTTCGACCCTGTAAACGGTATTTTCATGGATATCACTTACGAAAAACTCGGACTCTTCTCCTCCCGCTTCAATTTAATCGGATCTCCTTCTACTGCAGTGTGGGTGGCCGTAATTTTCAGTATCTGGAAGAACTTTCCCTTTTCCTACCTGATGATTCTCTCACGGCTGCAGGCTATAGATCATAATTTGTACGAAGCCGCCGAAATGGACGGCGCCTCCGGCTGGCAGAAGTTTCGTTTTATTACCCTTCCGGAAGTATATTTTGTGATGGGAGCAATTGTCCTACTGAGGATGATCTGGAACTTCAACAAGTTCGAGGAGATATACCTGCTTACGGAAAACGTGCGGGTCCTCTCGGTATACACTTATTTTAAGGCCTTTGTCGGTACGATGGAATTGGGACAGGGCGCATCCCTGGCGGTGATTCAATTCCTTTTGCTGATAGGTTTCATTCTCTTTTATGTGAAGAGGGTACTCAAATGGTAACACAACACAGTCTTCCCCGCCGGATTGGCTTTCTTTTACTGGTTCTGGCAATTGTCGCCTTCAGTATTTTCCCTTTTATTCAAATGCTGTCGATATCACTGAAATACCCCAGCGAATGGGGCAGCCCCTCCCTGGTCCCAAAAAACTTTAACATCGAAGCCTACAAAGAACTGCTGAATATTGGACAGGCGGCAAAAAATGTCCCCGAATCGGTACGCATTCTTTTGGAAGAAACCCCCGATTTAACAGAGGAACAACGCCAAACGATTCTTAAAAAGTATACCAGCACCGGCGATGTATTTCCCTTTCTCAAGTATTTTTATAACTCCTTTCTCCTCTCCTTCACCGCCGCCTTCATTACCGTTATCTTTGCAATACTCGGGGCCTATGCCTTCAGCCGGCTGCGCTTTCCCGGTCGATCCCTCATTCAACGGGGAGTGCTGTTTGTGTATATGTTCGGCGGGATCCTCCTGTTGATTCCACTGTACAAAATGTTTGTAGGTATCGGCTGGATCAGCATTCCCCCCGGTGCTTTTATGAGCCTCCTGATTATTTACATCGTGCAAACCCTGCCGGTATCACTTTACATGCTGGGCAACTACTTTCGCACCATCCCCTTTTCAATAGAAGAAGCGGCCATGATAGAAGGGGCCTCACGCTTTGGGACCGTCTGGCGAATAATCATTCCCCTCTCCTTTGCCGCTATTGTGACCGTATTTATTTACTGTTTTATGATCGCCTGGAACGAATACCTGTTCGCTTCGGTTTTTCTGAAGAACTTCAAGGACCTTTATACGCTTCCAATGGGCTTAAAAGCCCTGTTCACCAGCAAAAACGCCATCTGGGACCGCATTATGGCCGCATCAGTACTGACCGCAACCCCGGTTATCGTGCTTTTTATGGCGATTCAGCGAAACCTTGCGGGCGGATTGGCCTCGGGCGGTGTGAAAGAGTAAGT
>CAZDFY010000115.1:0-10030 GCA_964504785.1 uncultured Sediminispirochaeta sp.
TTCTCTCATTTTTTTCATTCTGCTAATATAAACAAAATCATATGTGTGGTCAAAGCAAAATGTACATTTGTATATGCGGAAAAATCTTTGAATGAAATCTTTCATTGGTCCTTCATTTTTCTTTACAGAAACCTGCAACTGTTATATTATATCAAATCGATTTGATATAATAATACAATAATTCTGAAAATGGGGTTTATATGAAAAAATTCGGTTTTGTCGGCTTGGGAGTTATTTCTGAAATTCATGCTCGGGCCCTGAAGGATGTAAGAGGAGCGGAACTTTACGGCGGATTTTCGCCAATCCCCGCTCAAGTGAAAGAATTCTCCAAAAAGTGGGATTGTAAGGCGTATTACTCTGTTGAAGATCTTATGAAGGATAAAGAAATTGATGCAATTGCAATCTGTTCGCCCTCGGGTGCCCATCTGCAGCCGGCGTTGCGGGCAATTGAAGCGGGCAAACATCTAATTATTGAAAAACCTATAGAAGTAACCAGTAAAAGAGCAGAACAAATCATAGCGGAAGCACAGAAAAAGGGAGTAACTGTTACAGGTGTTTTTCAGTCCCGCTTCTACGAAGCCGCACAGCAGGTAAAGCAGGCCCTTCTCCGGGGAAGGTTCGGGCGGATATCTCTTGTTGATGCCTATGTAAAGTGGTATAGGAGCCGGGAATACTATGCGGCCGGCGGGTGGCGGGGCACCTGGGAGATGGACGGTGGTGGGGCCCTGATGAATCAGTCGATTCATATGGTCGATATGCTTTCCTGGCTGATGGGTACACCTGAAGAAATATATTGCCGCCGGGATACCCTCGGGCATGATGAAATTGAGGTGGAGGATACAGCGGTAGTAACTATGCAGTTTTCCGGAGGGGCTGTCGGAGTCCTTGAAGGTACTACTGCATCATATCCGGGGTTTTATAAGCGCTTTGAGGTGTCGGGAACCCGCGGTTCGGTGATAGTTGAAGAGGACCGTATAGTGTATTGGCAGTTTGAAAAAGAAGATTCCTTTGATACCGAGCTGCGGGAAAAATACAAAGTAGGATCTTTTTCCAGGTCCGATGTGCCCCGTTATGAAGCCGAGCATTCTGCCCACGCCCGCCAATATGAAAATTTTGTATCGGTATTGAAGGGAGAGGGGAATTTGATGATTGATGATAAGGCAGCTGTTAGACCGATTAAACTGATAGAATCTGCCTACGCCTCTGCACGTGAAAATCGGCCGATCAAGACTTTTGGATGTTAGGCCAGCAATTCGCAATGTGAAAAATTTTTAAAATTTTTCACATTGCGAATACTCACCTTTTGTTAAAGATAGTGTGGGTATTCTCATTTTGGAAGTCTTATGGCTTTCAAAATGAATACCTGATGTTAGGCGATGTTCTTTCAAAAACCGATGGACGGAACTATACCGATTGACGGACTATTTTTAAAGTCCCTCAGGTAGAATTACGCTTTATAAGGGTGCTTTTTAATTTAATTTCGTAACTCTCTGGTTCATTGCCCTCTATTAGATCAAATAGTATTTGGGCACTGGTCCGCCCCATATCGGTAAGGGGCTGTGCAAAAGATGATATTGGGATAGGCCAAAAAGAGGAAAATTCTCTGTTATCAAACCCCAGTATTTTTGTGGTTTCAGGGACCTTGATACCAGCCTTAAAGGTGGCGTTCAAAGCGCCGGCAGCCATATAATCGTTTGCACAGAATACTCCGTCAATTGTAGGTATGCGGCCCAGCAACTCTAATAAGCCCAGTTCCCCGGAATACGCGGAAAAATCCCCATAATAAATCTGCTGGGGCTCCTTAAAGGGTATTCCTGCCTCCCGTACTGCAGCCAGAAACCCTTCAATTCGCTCAGTACTGGCAATACGATCGGAGGGGCCTGCAATCACGGCTAAGCTGCGTGCCCCCTGTTCGATTAAATGGCTTGCGGCCCGATAGCCCCCGTCGAAATTGTCCGGCAATACAGCGGGAAAGTGATTGGTCAAACGGGTATTAATAGTAACCATAGGAACATCAAGGTGCTTTAGAGAATCTATAGAGTATCTCTGGGATATACCGTAGGATATGATAAGTCCGTCGATTCTCCGTTTTCTCAAAAATCGGACCGCCTCGCGTACGTCATAGTTGAATTCAACCCCTGAAGCGAAAAGAAGCACAGTATTTTTTTCACGTGTAATTTTTTCAACACCCCGAATAATTTGAGTTACAAAGAGCTCAGTTATGTCCGAGGCAAAAAAACCGACAATACCGGTGCGACTGCTTTTTAAGGCCTGGGCATTTGGGTTCGGGCTGTACCCAAGCTCTTCGATCGCCTGAAATACCTTTGCTTTTGTTGCCTGGCTAATCGGTCGTTTACCGTTTAATACATGGCTCACCGTTGAGGGCGAGACTCCCGCTGCTTTTGCAACATCGGTTATTCGTACCATGGGCTGTATTATAAACTGATTTAGCTGGAACCGAAAGACATTAAAAACGTTTTGAATAAATTGTATAGAATGGCCCTATTAAAAGCCAAAAATCTGGAAGAAAATGAAATTTACTGCTTTTTGATAGAAAAATTTCCTTGACAGCTTACTATACCGGGGTTAATCTAAAAAAGAATCAAAACCTTTTGATGAAAAGGAGGAGCAAATGGTTAAAAAAACCGCAGTGGGAACCCTACTACTTATCGTTATGGTCTCTATGGTATGGGCCGGTGGTCAGGGAGAGGAAAGTGGAGAGGCAGAAAAGGTAGAACTTTCTGTTTTATGGTTTGACGATGCCAATGAATCGGAAGTATTTCTGGAAACAATGGCAGATTATCGGGAGGCGAACCCGAATGTAAGCTTTGATATGCAGGTGATCCCATTTTCGGATTACGAAAAGAAACTCAAACTTATGATAGCCGGTGGAACTCCCCCGGATATCGCCAGGGTTACTAACAATCATGTCTCGATGCTGTACGATAGTTTGCAGCCCTTGAACGGCAATATTGAAAATCTCGATGAGTTTGCCTCGAATTTCTTTGAGAGTTCTCTTGCTTTCGCGACAAACCCTGCAGGCGAACTTGTAGCTCTGCCGACGGAAGCAACCGCCAACGGTATGCTGGTCAATAAAACCGCTTTTAAGAGTGTAGGTATAGACATTGATGAACTGTCTAAAACCTGGACATGGGAAGACTGGTTTGATGCCATGAAAAAAGTGGTTGCCGAGAATGAGAAAGTCAAATACGGTATCGGCTATGATTTTAGTCCGCACCGCTGGTCAACCCTATTATTTGAAGCAGGAGGACGATTTCTGAATGAGGATGCCGACGGTATGAACTTTAACACTCCTGAAGCAGTGGATGCACTCAAGTTTTTCAAGAGACTACACAGTGAAGAACTGGCTCCGCATTCGGTGTGGATGGGATCAGAGAAACCTCAGGAGATGTTTAAATCAGGTTTGGTTGCGTGCCATATCGGCGGTTCCTGGTGGATTAATGCGTATGCAAAGGATATTACCAATTTCGAATGGGGTGCAGTAAGGATGCCGAAACGGAAGATACGTTCGTCGGTACCGGGAGGAAAATTCATTGCAACCTTCAAGGGGGCAGATAACAAAGAAGCAGCTTATGATGTAATTAAAACCTTCAGTGATAAAAAACACAATGAACAGTACTGTCGGGATACCTTCAATCTTTCTTCTCGAAAGGATGCCGATATTGACTATCCAAGCCGGGGGAAGGATTTTGCTGTATTCGGCGAGGACCTCTCGGTTACACCGGCATACACCGCTATTGATTGGAAGAGCCCCGAACTAAACAAAATTTATTCATACATTAGAGAACAGATTGTAGAGGGTCTACTTGAGAATCAGACAATGGAAGAAGCTGCTGAAAATATACACACAAAGGGAAATACTTTCTTTGAGTAGTAGCTTAAAAATAGACCCCGTTCTTGTAAGAGCGGGGTCTATACTCTTATAGAACGGGACATAGAATGAAGAAGATTAAGACACACGGAACTTTTGAGCAAACTCTTACACCTCTCCTTTTTCTTGCTCCTAATATGCTGATATTTACTGTATTCATTATTTTGCCGGCCGTGTTCGGCCTGAGAATGGCATTCTATGAATGGAGCATATTGGGAGATGCTCATTTTATAGGCATAGATAATTTCAGAATGCTTTTGCAGGACCAAATGTTCTGGCGGACCCTCTCAAATACAGTTGTGTATGTAGTGTCGGTTGTTCCCCTCACGATAGTCGCCAGCCTTGGTCTTTCCCTTATTGCCGCTCGGCAGATTCCCGGTATCGGAACTTTCCGTGCTTTTTATTATTTGCCGACAATGTTGAGTTATGTAATAGTTGGTATCGCATGGAGATGGATCCTAGGGGACGACCTTGGAATAGTAAATTATCTGCTTACTTCCGCCGGGGCAGTAAAGGTTCACTGGCTCACCAAATCTTCCATGGCAATGGCCAGCCTCGTCTTTGTCACTGTGTGGAACCGTACCGGTTATTTTATGATGATGTTTATTGGTGGACTCACGGCAATCCCCGACACCTATTACGAGGCAGCTAAAATTGACGGTGTATCGCGGTTTCAGATGTTTCGTCACATTACATTGCCCTTGCTGCGGCCTACTGTACTGGTGGTTGGGGTTCTTTCAACTATCGAAGCTTTTAAGGCTTTTGAACTGATATTTGTTATGACCGGAGGAGGTCCTGGATATTCAACAAAATTTCTTGTGCAGAATATTTATCAGATCGCCTTTGAAGAAGACCGAATGGGCTATGGGGCTTCCATGTCGATTGTATTGTTGATCATTATCGGTGCTTTCGCCTTCTTCCAATTTTTTATGAACCGGAAGGAGTACAGCAATGAGTAGGACTACACGCTATATTTTACTCGGTTTTTTTACAGCCCTTTTCATATTCCCGATTATGTGGGTATTTCTCTCTTCTCTCAAACCGCAGTCGGAACTATTTAGTTTTCCCTTGTCGATCTTACCTAATGAACCTACTTTGAATAACTATTTTTCTGCCTTTCGGGAGGGTGATTTTCTGCTTTATTTTAAGAACTCAATGTTTGTCGCCGTTACCGCTACACTTATAACGGTGCTTATCAATACTATGGCCGGTTACGCCCTCTCTAAATTTATTTTCAAAGGTCGGGACATCATTTTCTATGTGATGATCGCAACGCTCATGATACCCCTTCAGGTTATTATGGTGCCGATTTTCATTCTCTTGAAGAATCTCGGTATGCTCAACTCTTTATGGGGAATTATTATTCCTCCGGCAGCAACTCCTACAGGTATTTTTCTTGCCAGGCAGTATATTCTCACAATCCCTAACTCGCTTATTGAAGCGGCCAGGATTGACGGCGGCGGGGAGTTTTTTATCTTTCACTCGATTATCTTACCCCTGGCTACTCCCATAATCGCTACAATAACAATTTTCTCTTTTATGTGGAGATGGAACGACTTTCTATGGCCCTTTATAGTTATATCAACCCAAAAATACATGACTGTACAGTTGGCATTAGCAAACTTTGTGGGCCAATATCAGATTAACTGGGCCAGTCTCTTAGCAATGACAATGATCTCGATGGTTCCTATGATTGTGGTATTTCTGCTTTTTCAGAGGTACTTTGTAAGGGGACTCACCGCCGGGGGAGTGAAATTTTAATCATGAAACTGGCTATTACTAATTTGCAAAGAATTGAAATTGAACGAAACAAGGTCCTGCTGATAGGACAGAAGGGACACCTGGAATTTGCTGCGTTCGGGGAAAATACCTTCTCTGTGATGTATCGATTTTCTGAATTGTCCGACTCGGAGAAACGTAAAGAAGTTTCTAAGTATCTATTTGATGTACCTTATCAAAATGAGGGCTATGAGACGTATAAAGAGTGGGGTGGTATAGAGGAGCATGAATCCTATTACCTGCTCACACATGGGGAGAATTCATTTTATATTGATAAAGCTACTGCAACAGTAGCAGTGTATTACCAAGACAAACTGGTACACGGTGGAAAAATTGGAGATAAGGATACCGTACTGCCGGATTACCCCTTGAGGGTCCAATACGACCGGCTCTCGGGTTCCCACACCGGAAAAATGAACTTTCAACTTGCAAAGGAAGATTCGTTTTTCGGTCTTGGTGATAAGTCGGGACATCTAAATAAGCGTAATCGGCGTTTTAAGATGTTTAACCGGGATTCTCTCGGGTATAACGCCGAGTTATCCGATCCGCTCTATAAATCGATTCCCTTTTTTATTAAAATGAATCCCCGGGCAGACTCAATCTGCGGTCTCTTTTTTCCGCACCTCAATATTGAAGAGATTGATTTTGGCGTGGAAAGCAATTATTACTACTGTCTCAAAATGGACGGTGGGCCCTACGGGTACTTTGTTTTTACCGGGGACGAATATAAAAGTATTCTCGGCGGGTACACCCGCTTAACCGGTAGGCCCTCTTTGCCGCCTCTGTTTACCTTCGGGTTTCTCGGCTCTTCCATGAGCTATACCGAACCGGCGGATGCAGAAAAAAAGGTGGAAGAATATTTTACTACTCTAGAGGAGTACGGTATTCCCTGCGAAGGTATGTACTTTTCCTCAGGATATGTAAAGGCGGCGAACGGAGAGAGGTACTCCCTATTGTGGAACCGTAAAAAGTTTCCTGATCCTAAAGCATCTATTAGTCAGTGGTTAAAGAGGGGGTATCGGATTTGCTGCAATATCAAACCGGGGGTCCTGACTACCCATCCGTGGTACCGGGAAATTGCTAATGAAGGAATCTTTGTGAAGGATGCAGAAGGCAAAGATTTTACCGAATATTACTGGGGAAATACTGCTTCATTCATCGATTTTTCAATTGAACATGCATATAAATGGTGGAAAAAGCAGCTGAAGGATCATTTTATAGATAATGGAGTAGTAGGAATCTGGAACGATAACAATGAATTTGAGCTTGAGGATGAATCGGTACCCGTTCATCAAGTGAAAGCTCTTATGCCGGTACTCATGTCAAAAGCCGGTTACGAGGCCTTACGGGAGGCCAGACCGGGAAAGCGACCATGGATAATTAGCCGCTCCGGCTATACAGGGATTCAACGGTATGCCCGCACATGGACCGGCGACAATGTCTCGGATTATACCTCATTATCCTACAATGTGCTAATGGGATTAAGTCTGGGGTTGAGTGGGGTCCCATATTACGGGCATGATATCGGCGGTTTTTTTGGAGACAAGCCGGACCAAAACCTGCTGATTCGCTGGTGTCAGAGTGCAGTTTTTCAACCGCGCTTTGTAATTCACTCGTGGAACCCTGATGGCGTGCCTACCGAGCCGTGGAGTTATCCGGAAATAACGGAAACAATAGTGGAACTCATAAAGGAACACTACCGATTTATGCCGTACATTTATAACTGTGCAATTCACAGTTTCCGGACGGGAGCTCCGATGGAACGGCCCCTGTCGTTGGAGTTTCAGAGGGATGCACAGATAGAATTTGAAGATTTTAATTATATGTTCGGCGATTCGATCCTAGTTATAGCTCCGATAAAGGAGAGTATCGAGCGTTTTCCTGTATATTTACCGAAGGGACACAACTGGTATGACCCTCATGAGGGGTGTCTGGTAAAAGGAGGCTGTCATCTTGAAGTTGATTACCCCCTTAAGGGGGTTCGCTATTTTGTAAAGGCCGGCAGCGTTGTACCGGTTACCGACCATACTACATCCCTCTTTCATTCTTTCTTTCAGCATGTACTATTCAGACTGTATCCTAGGGAGCAGGAAAGCAGCATGTATCATTACATTGAGGATGACGGGGAAAGTGATTTCAAAGAGGGTATGTATAACGAGTGGCTGGTTGAAATTACTTCAGGAGCCGGTTCCAATACTTATTCTCTATCGTTGAAGCGCACAAAAACTGTCGTACAAACTGAAGAACCCGAGGGGCGTTCTTTCAGCTTTGAGCTGCCTGCGGGATTTGAGTTTATTGACAAGGAAGATAAAGTGATTGGGCAACAAGTTTCACTGCAGGTAAAGCCCGGAAGTATGAACGTCGGTTTGAAGTTTCGTGGCTCTTATAACTCTTCCTCATAACTACTAAAGGAGTAATTGAATGGGCATTCATCTACGCGAAATAATGCTTACGGATAACTATAAAGTTGAAATACAGAAACGGGAGGTCGAAGTTTCCTCTTCCTATGCAGTAGGGGTGCGTAACATTTACTCTTTAATTAGTCCGGGGACAGAACTGGCTCTTTATTCCGGGACCCACATCGGCTTTACCGATCCGGAAATACCATGGGCGAAGTACCCCCTTCGACCTGGATATGCCTCTGTGGGCAGGGTTGAGATTGTTGGAGACCACGCAGACGGCTTCCAAGTGGGAGATACAGTGCTTCATTACCAACCCCATGCCGACTATTCTGTAGTTGATACGCAGAATTCTCTGATTTTTCGCCTTTCACCGGACATAAACCTGAAACACGCTCTTTTTGCACGGTTTGGTCAGATCGCCTATACCGCAGTTGCAGCTTCTCGAAAGAGTGATGGACCAGTGCTCCTGTATGGAGGGGGAATCGTTGGGAACCTCTGCGCACAGATTTTCATGCAACGAAAGAACAGGCCGGCAATTGTAGCCGATATTTCAGTTTCACGGCTCAAACTGGCGGAGAGTTGCGGCATAGATTCCCGAATAAACCCGGCCGAGGAGGATGTAAAGAAATCCCTCTTCGCCGCAAGTTATGGAAGCGGCGTAAGTACCGTTGTTGAAGCAACCGGGGTGCCGGAACTGGTATCTTCTGCATTGAACTATGTAAATCCTCAAGGGGAGGTTATCCTCCTAGGATCGACCCGAGGAAAGGTGGAACTTGATGTCTATAAACTTGTGCATCGGAAGGCAACAATGTTGATAGGGGCGCATGAAAGCCGTTATCCACTTTTTGGAAAATCGGGGCAGGAAAATTCACATCATTTTTTCTGTAACGATGTCTTATCGATGATAGCGGGACAAGTGTTGCGGGTGGATCCTTTTATAACTGATTTAGTTGCACCGGAGAATGTCGAGAATGCGTACCAGATGCTGATGCACGAGAAGGACCAGCATATTGGTATACTTATACAATGGGAGTAGTGGAGTACCTATGAGTTTAGATTATGGCAGAATAAGTGGAATAGGAGATGAGGGGTCCCCCGATATCCGTGGTCAGATAGAAAATCACCGGACCCTGGGCTGGAATACGATTGAATTAAGAAACGTCGACGGCCAAAATGTATGTGAAATGAAGGATGCCGAGTTTGATGCGGTATATGGAGAAATGAACACTGCTGGGTTTACTGCAGCGGGGTTTGGATCTGCAATCGCCAACTGGGCCAGGCCTATAACCACTCCCTTTGAGCAGGATGTGGAAGATTTACGGCGGGCTGCGCCGCGTATGCGCAGACTGAAAACCGACTATATTCGTATTATGTCCTATCCAAACGATAATCTTTCCGAAAAAGAGTGGAGGCACGAGGTCTTTCGCCGCATCAGGGAACTGACCCGCATCGCTGAGGGTGAAGGGATTGTGCTGCTTCACGAGAACTGTGACGGCTGGGCCTCAAAAAACCCGGAAAACCTAGAGACACTAATACGCGAGATTGACTCTCCGGCTTTGCGGATTGTTTTTGATGTAGGAAACCCTGTTGGATATGGCGGGGATAGTGAGGCTACCTGGCGGTTCTATAAAACGGCCAAGCCCTATATTGCTCATTTTCATATAAAGGACTGCAAACCTGTGGAAAAGGGGGAAATTGTTCATACCTTGCCCGGTGACGGTGCCTGCGAGGTAGAGGCTGTTATGCGCGATCTATTTGAGAGTGGGTATGAAGGTCGTTTTTCCATAGAACCGCATATTGCCACACAAGTGCATCTAGGAGGAGCTGCGGCGGAAGGAATGGACCAGCGGGGTATTTACCTTGAGTATGGAGAAAGGGCCAATGCAATTTGGGATAGAATACGTCAAAGAGGCAACGTCACACCTCAATAAAGTAGCGCTCCGGGGCCTGGGGTAAA
>CAZDFY010000116.1:0-9899 GCA_964504785.1 uncultured Sediminispirochaeta sp.
ACCGAGATTTAGAACTTAAGCGTGAAGCGAAGGGGTTGGGTTTATAGCCAACCTCTTTCATCTTCTGTTCAATACGCTCTCTTAACGGCGCTGCTACCAAAACAGGATTATTGAGCACCCTAGAAACGGTAGCAGGCGAGGTGTTGCAAAGGTTTGCTATCTCGGTGATGGTATATTTATACACTTCATATCCCCTAATTGAAAACGTTTTCAGCCATATAAATGGTATGGGGCATCCCGAAAAATGTCAAGAAAAATTATGCCAGTTGCTTCACTTGTTGCTGCACTTGTTGCTGCACTTGTTACTTCACTTGTTGCTGCAGGCTTTGACTCTTCACGTTCTAGAGCCCTTCGTTCTTCTTGCCGTAATGATTTTTGGCGAAATTTTGCATAGCATCGATCTCAGCCCGAGTAAAAGTCCTGATATCGCTGCCCATAAGTTTTGCAAATAGAAAGATTTGGGCATTCTTCTCCAGAACAAGGCTCACCTTCAAGGTCATCTTCATATCCTTACCGCAGGTAAGGGCGCCATGTCCGGGAAGAAGCACGGCATTTTTGTTCCCAAGCCACTTTACCGCGGTTTCCGCCAGTTCGGGGGACCCCGGTAACTGGTACGGTTTTGCAGTCAACACTTCATCGCCGACAATCTGAACAAAATCCTCACTTACCGCCTTCATAGGAGTATCGGTAACACCAAAAACAGTAGAATAAGTAGGATGGGTATGGATCACAGCATTCGCATCTTTCCGCTCTCTGTACACTGCAGCGTGCATATTTTTTTCGATGGAGGGTTCAGCCTCCCCATCAATAATCTCCAAATTCTGATCCATCACTACCACATGCTGCGGTTTGATACTTACATAGTCCATGCCGCTCGGGCTAATATATATGAGGCCGGTTTCCGGATCGCGGGCACTGATATTTCCCCACGTACCGACGGTAATTGCCTTCTCTATCATTTCAACGCCCGTATCTACAATAAGCTGCTTGTAACTGCCTTTCACTAAATTCTTCAAAATTACTCCTTATGGTTTCTTATGTTTGTTTTATAACATATTTATGTTCTTAACGTAACACTTATATTTTTCTATGTCAATATATTGACAAATTATTACGATTTACTTTTTTTTATACACATATTATACTCTTACTATGAAGAGTAAAGAGAAACGATTGTCCTACTTAAAGAAAATGCTCCAAATTGAAAATTCATTAAAAATATCCGAGATATCTGAAAGACTCGGGGTCTCACCAATGACAACCCGTCGAGACATCGATATACTTGCCCACCAGGGTATAGTAAAGGTGTTACATGGGGCCGTGGTATATAATTCAAATAACTATACCGGCGGCCTGTCCGATTACATGCTAAACGTAGCAGAAAATCTAAACGTCGACAAGAAAAAGGAAATCGGGCGAAGGGCCGCTACATTTGTTGAAGAAAACGATATACTATTTATAGATGCGGGCTCTACCACTGAATCATTTGCCAACTATCTTCCGACGGATTTTCCCTTTACCGTAGTATGCTATTCCATTAACATTTTTTTGGCTGTAGCAGGACACAAAAATGTCAATATCATCCTTGCAGGTGGTACGTACAACCGCACAACAACTATCCTGGAACAACCGAAGATCTCCGAGGTATTACACAATAATCGTACAAAAAAAGCATTTATCTCCGCCGGCGGTTTTCATTCTAAACTCGGCCTTACCTGTGCACACCAAAGCGAATGCCATGTAAAAAAAACCGCTATTTCCTCCAGCGTTGAATCCTTTTTGCTCATTGATTCGAGTAAATTCGGCAGTGTACACTCCTGTTTTTTCGCTAAGCCCGATGCCTTCAACCACATAATAACCAACAAAGATGTTCCCTGGGATTATAAAAACCTCTTAGATGATCAAACCTTCACAGTTCATTATGTCTAAAAAGACGTTTTCATGAAGTAAAAAGTGTACTTTTATTGTAATTATATTCGAATTTTTGTTTGCGAAACTAAAAATAGTGTGTTATTCTTAGTGAACAATGAAACCGTTTTCATAAGGAGGATGGAATGAACTCCAGAATAGAAGCCCTTAGGGAAGGATTAGTAGAAACTATACCCGAAATCTGTTCAGAAAGGGCTGTAATTTTTACAGAATCAATGAAAAAAAGCGAAGGAAAACCCATTGTAAAGAGGCGGGCACAGTCCCTTTACGACGTACTTAATAAGATGACGATTTTCGTCCGGGAGGGAGAACTCCTGGTGGGAAATCAGGCAAGTACTGTTCGCGGTGCCCCGGTATTCCCCGAATATTCGGTAGACTGGATCTTAGATGAGTTTGAAGGCAAGCCCTATCACTTTTCAGAACGCCCCTGCGACAAGTTTACCTACACTGAAGACACAAAACAAAAGGTACTTGAAACAATAGACTATTGGAAGGGGAAAACTCTAATAGAAAATGTCTGGAGCGAGTTACCCGAAGAGGCCCGTACCGCCTGGGAAATAAACGCTATCGACGACACATGGTGTGCCGCCGCCGGGCTTGGTAACGTATTGCCCGACCACGAAATGGTACTGACCCACGGCCTCAATTACGTAATTGCCAAAGCAGAACAACAGTTAGAAAAACTTGACCTTACCGAACCGGACACAGTAAGTAAATACTGGTTCCTCCAGGCCGTCATTACCGCCAATAAAGCGGTCATCAACTTTGCCAATCGCTACGCCGATCTGCTTGAAAAGGAAGCCGAAAAAGCTGCAGACTCTGTAAGAAAAGAAGAACTTCTTACAATGGCCTCCAACTGTCGCCGCGTACCCGCACAACCCGCCGAAACATTCTGGCAGGCGGTCCAAACAGTGTGGTTTATCCAATTGATATTGCAGCTTGAAACCAACGGTCATGCAATATCATTGGGCAGATTCGATCAGTATTTATGGCCTTACTATAAAAAGGACCTTGATAAGGGAGTTATGAGCCGTGAAAAAGCTCTGGAAATTGTAGAATCCTTTTTTATAAAGGCGAACGAAATAAACAAGCTGCGGTCCTGGCCCGACAGCGAATACTTCCCCGGCTACCATCTTGCGGAAAACCTCGCCATCGGTGGTCAAACCGCAGAGGGAAAAGACGCAGTAAACGATCTTACCTATGTAGTGCTGGATGCAACAGCCGAACTCAAACTCACAAAACCATCGGTTTCGCTCAAATGGTTCGAAGGCACCAGTGACGAGTTCATGGACCGGGCCCTGCAAGTAGTCGAACAACACAAGGGGGGGCAACCGGCCCTCTACAACGACCTTGGCGTAATGCGTATTCTCGACAATATGGGCGTTAAAAAAGAAGACCAGTACGGCTGGGCACCTGTAGGATGCATAGAAGCCTCAGTACCAGGAAAATGGGACTTCGCTGCCAAAGGAAGTTGGCTTAACGTAGGAAAAATCCTTGAAATTACCCTAAATAACGGGACGGACCCCAACACAGGCATTACTCTTTTACCGGGGGACGGTGACCTGACCACCTTCAAAAGCACCAAGGAGATCGTAAAAGCACTAAAAAGGCAGCTCCACTACTACATGGAACTGCAGGTCATAGTAGAACATATCAGCGATGAAATGCATATTCTCCACGATCAAAACGCATTTCGCTCTTCCCTGGTCCACGACTGTATCGAACGGGGCAAATCCCTTATTGAAGGAGGAGCAGTCTACACCGCCGACGGCGGCCCCACAGCCGGTGTAAACTCCGCGGGGGATTCACTCGCGGCTATTGAATACGCCCTCTTCGACAAAAAAATTCTTACCCCCGATCAGCTGATGCATGCCCTCAAGACCAACTTTGAAGACGACAGTACCTCACCGACGGGAGAAGAAATTCGACAGCTTCTTGTAAATAAGGCCCCCAAATTCGGCAACGACGACGATTATGCAGACCGCTATGTTGTCGACCTGGGTGAATATCTCGGCTCCACCTATCAAAAAGATTTCAAGAGTTCCCGCTACGGCAAAGGCCCCGTACCCGCGAGTTTTGCTCTCAGCCAAAGTTCAGTTACCGGCAACGTCGCCTTCGGTAAATCCGTCGGCGCTTTACCAAACGGAAGAAAAGCGGGGCTCCCCGTCAACAACGGGGTATCCCCAGCAAACGGCGCAGAACAACACGGGCCTACTGCAACAATCAACTCCGAAGCAAAACTGCCGAGCATCTGGTTTCAAAAGGGATCAATCTTCAATATGCGCCTGACTCCCCAAACCCTTAAGGACCCCGAAGGCAGAAAGCGGGCACTTGCACTGGTAAAAACTCATTTCAAAAATATGCAGTATCACATCCAGTTTAACGTCCTTGACGACGCAACATTGGAAGAGGCGCAGGACAATCCGGAACAATACCGTGATCTCATGGTTCGTATTTCCGGCTACAGCGCCTTTTTCACCCCATTAAACAAAGAACTGCAGAATGATGTCATTCAGCGAATGAAATTCAATATGTAAGACTGTAAACTGTAAGATTGTAGCACCAACCAAAGGCTGCCCCTTTACCGGGCGGCCTTTTTTTGCTAAAAAGTTCTTCGAAAAGTTCTTCCCATAAATCTTTTACCCTTTTGAATTATTAGATATAATACCTCGAACTATCCGCATACATTAAGGTAAATTCATGAATAAAGCATTCGACAATCAGACCTATCTTAGACAACAGGCCTCCTTCATCCGCGACCGCATGCGCCGCTTCGACGGCCGGCTCTACCTCGAATTCGGCGGCAAACTGGTAAACGACTTTCACGCCGCCCGGGTACTTCCCGGCTACGACCCCAATGTAAAAGTACGATTGCTGAAGGAGCTTCAAAGGGATGCGGAAATAATCCTCTGCATACACGCAGGGGCCATTGAACACCGAAAAATGCGGGCGGACTACGGAATTACCTACGATGCCGATGCCATGAAGCTAATAGACGATCTGCGTGCCTGGGGCCTTACCGTTTCGGGGGTGGTCATAACCCGCTGGAAGGACCAGCCCCAAGCCCAGGCCTTTCGGACAAAAATTGAGAACCGGGGTATCCGAGTCTACGCTCATACGCCCATTAAGGGCTACCCAAATGATCCAGACCTTATCGTTTCACCGGAGGGGTACGGCTCCAATCCTCGCATTGAAACCACCCGCCCCCTGGTAGTAATAACCGGCCCGGGCCCCGGGTCCGGAAAGATGGCTACCTGCCTGTCTCAGATCTATCACGATTACCAACAGAACATCCGTGCCATGTACGCTAAGTTTGAAACTTTCCCCATATGGAACCTTCCCCTGAACCACCCGGTGAACAAAGCCTACGAGGCGGCCACCCTCGACCTGCAGGACTACAACCTGACCGACCCCTACCACCTTGAAACTACCGGGGAGCGGGCGGTCAATTACAACCGCGACATTGACTCTTTTCCTATTCTGCGGGCCATCCTGGAGCGAATAACCGACGAAAGGGATATCTACAAATCCCCCACAGAAATGGGGGTCAACCGCGTCGGTTTTGCTATAATAAATGACGAAGCGGCCCGTGAAGCAGCTAAACAGGAGGTGGTGCGGCGCTATTTTCGCTGTATCTGTGAACACATGATGGGAGCGGTAGACGACGAGGCAGTGACTAAAGCGAAGCAGCTTTTAGAAGAACTCAAAATACCCCCCGAATACCGCAAGGTTGTACCCGCCGCCCGCCAGGCCGCTGAAGAGGCCAGACAAACCACTGCGGCAGAACCTGAATCACCCCATGCAAAAGGGGTGGACTCGGTGTGGTGCGGGGCCGCCCTGGAGCTCGACGACGGACGCATAGTCACCGGTAAAAACTCAACACTTTTGCATGCCGCCACCGCCGCGGTCCTGAACGGGGCAAAGACCCTGGCGGGGCTCCCCGATTCCATTCACCTGCTCTCCCCCATCGTAATCGAATCAATCTCCCGCTTTAAGCAGGAGGTACTGCAGCGAAACCGCCCGAGTTTGGACGTAGAGGAATCCCTCATCGCCCTTTCCATTAGCGCTGCCCTCAACCCCACCGTCCAGGCATGCATCGACCGCCTCCACGAACTGCGAGGTTGCCAGATGCACCTGACCCACCTTCCCACTCCGGGCGATGAAGCAGGTCTGCGGAAGCTCGGAGTCAACCTTACCTCCGATCCCCAGCATGCCGGCCGGCAGCTGTTTGTGGAGTAAGGGGTAATTACTTAACTATCACCCTATGGGTGAAATCTCTCGCCAAGCTTAATTCCGCCTTTTACAATTTCGTAGTGAAAAATATCTCGGCTGTGCCTACAGCCCCTCATTTTAAGAACGTTCAGCAATTTCTCCACCTGCTGTTCTCGCTCCACATACTGCATCAGTATAACCCCGTCGACTACCGAACTGAGCCGCATAGTATTGGTCTCCAGGGCGCTTAACAACTGCCCCTTCTCCGCACCAAAGTTAGCGGACATCAAATAAGAGAGTATGCTTGTAATTCCTCTGCTTTTAAGATAGGCGGCCAGCTGTAAAAGAAACTGCCGAACACTCTCACTTTCCATAGAAGCGGACATAATACTGGAGATAGAATCTACAACCACTCGCTGTGCACCGGTCTTTTCCACAATCTCTGCAATCTCGTTGAGCAGTTTGTCGGGAAAAAGATCGATTAAGTTACTGCTGACAAAATGAAATACTCCATCAGCTTCATGCCGGGAAAGGTCCCAGCCATGGGCCTCGGCGGTTTTGCGAATTTGCTCAATCGGCTCTTCCAGAGCTACAAAGACACCCCTCTCTCCTGTCCGAATTCCCTCTTCAAGAAACTTGAGAGAAGAGAGGGTTTTCCCGCTGCCCGTCGTTCCGGAGATAAGAACAATGTGACCCTTTGGGATGCCCCCGTCAAGGGCCGCATCCAGTCCCGGTATCCCGAAACACTTTCTCTCCGAGAAATCTGTTAGTGCGGTACCGCGGTCTGCGGCAATCTTAGGAAACACGCGAAGTCCATACTCATTTATATCAAACTGTACATACCCGCTTCTGTACCCCACTCCCCGCATCTTCGTTACCAGCATCTTTCGAATCAACTGTTGTTCCCCGGGAAGAATTTGGAGCTTAATAACCCCATCGGTTACATACTCTTCTACCTTAGTACTTGCACAATTATTTCCGGTATCCTGTTGTTCAGAACTAATGATGCCCGTTAATCCCATCTCCTTAAGTTTCATCGTAAGATAATAAATAAATTTGCGAACCCTACTTTCATTGCTCAACTGGGTAAAAAGAGAAGAAAGGCTGTCCAGTACAATACGCTCGGCGTGGGCCTTTTTCACCGCCTGTTGTATTCGAAGCAGGATAGGATACAGATCGTAATCATCAGAGACCTCTTCCGTATCCCCCTCGGATTGGCTGAGATCAACAAACACAAGGCTTTCGTTTTCCTGCAGCTCCATGTAGTCCCAGCCAAAATTTCCAACATTCTCGATGATTGAAGAAGGCTTTTCTTCAAAGGAAACAAAAACACCGTTTTCCCCGTACTCGGTAATGCCCCTGTAGAGAAATTCGTTAAGAAAAACAGTCTTTCCAGAACCAGCCGAACCGGTAATTGTCAGCATCCTTCCCCGGGGGATACCCCCTTCAAGCATCGCATCAAAACCCTTAATACCAGTGGCCATCTTAGTGACTTTCCTTTGCTTTTCCATTACCCTCTTCCTCTAAACTATCTTATGGCACCAACTCTAAACCTGCAAGTACACTCCGTTCGTCCGAAAGACTTCCAATAATTTTACGAACCGGAGGAGGTGCCTTTCGCACTACCGTGGGGGTGACCATAATGTTATCTTCCTCCGCTAATTCCGGTTCTACCAAGAGGTCAACAACTATCAACTCATAATCATTCTGAAAGTTCTTTTCCATTATGCTTTGTAATTCGTGGATGGAGTTTTTGGATCGGGCTGTCTTGCCGATCACATAAAGGACGACCTTTGTTTTTTCTTTCATATAAAGTACTCGATAGGGCAGTGTACCCTAATTTATATCTGGAGTCTACACAGGGAGTCTACAGGTTTTCTTCAGTGTATAACTGCAGCTCAATCATCCGCTCAAGCACCTGTTCACGGCTGACCTCAGGAAAATTCGCCAGAACAAGCTCTTTCGCAAAAAGTTTTGTGATGTACTTTAATTTACGGCTTTTATTCCGTGAGGCATAGATAAAGTCGGCGTGGCCGTTGTTAATAATAATAATATACCGCTCGTCATCGTATCGGCTCCGCCACAGTTCTCCGGGGGCCTTACGATAGGTATACCCGGGCAAGCCCTTTTTACGACGGTCCTCCGCGGATCCCCCGAGAGCCTGATCACTCAGCTCGGCGGTAACCGTTATTAATGCCTCGCATAAAACCTCTGTATCTCCCTGGGTGATAATACATCCGATACTGGTAACACAGGGTTCATCCGGAGCGGTAAACTCAGCAAACAATCCCTCGGAATTATCTAAACTCCCCTCGCCATCGGTTATCTCCCAGGAGACGGAAAACCCGGCGTCAAGGCGAGCCCCTTTTTTGTCTTTGGCTATTACAGAGAGCTTCTTTTTTTCACCCACGGGCACAATCGCCTTGGAGGGTGATATTTTTGCTTTAAACAGAGGTCCCGGTATTTCAAAGAACTCTTTCTGGGAAGAACTCTCTGATTCTGAGGCTGCTTCGGCAACATACACCGGAGAGGCAACTTCATCCTGTTCTTCACCCTCAAGATAAACCGTTTTTATATTTTGTCCAGAACCCCTCTTACCAACGCCGATATCCGAAGCGGTGCCTTTTCCATTTTTTTGGCCGGCGCCTATAGATAACCATCCGTATTCTTCATCCGGAAGATAAGAAAGGGCTTCCTTAATTGCTTTTGAAATCCGGCTAAGAATTTTATGGCTTGCCTTTTCCTCCTCCGCCCTCTTCTGTTCTTCAATAATATCAATCAAGGCACCGGTCAATGGTTCCATGGAAACCAAAAAGCTCTCAAATGCGTCATCATAAATTATTCCGTCCCGCGTGCCGGGGGTAAGCTGCAGAAAAGGAACATCAATAATCCCGGTAAGATACCCAGAAGTCCAGGGTTCACATGCAAACTGATCAATACTACTGATAGAAGGAAAAACCCTAGTACCATTTCTGTAGAGTCCTACTCGGTTCTCATAGGAGGCTTCATTCAGGTACAACTCGTGATACACCTCTCCCATCGGGCAATTCACATCAGGAAGGTGGTGTAAAAGCCGACCGCTAAACTTATGGGGTTCAACAATAAGCTCTTTCCGGGCGCTCCGATCAACAATCTTAATTAGTACATTTTTCTTGTTGATCCTCTCCCGTAATTCAGAGGCTAGATAATTCTGTATCTTCTCCCCGTTGAGCTGACGGACCCCCGGCAGAATCGGGCAAATAAACAGCTCGGTTCCCCCGGAGGTGAGAAGTTTTTTATCTTCACTGATAGAGTATCCAGGGTTATTGCGAACAAGCTTCATTTTTCGGGTGTGCCCTTCCGAGCCCGCCGAGGTAATAGTAAGCTCTTCGCCGACTGTCCAGAAACTCAACAAGCCGATGCCGAATTCCCCCTGAATGCCCTCAGCACCGTCTTTTTTTAGTTTGCGTTTAATAGAATCCGCAATATGGGTGGCAACATACTTAAAATCATCGATCCCGTCGCCATTATCAATTATTTTGAGGTAGTACTTTCCCTTATCCTTCCCCCGTATTAGTGTGATTTCGGTAGCATGCGCGTCAATGCTGTTCTCAACAAACTCAGCAATAGCCTTTAGAGGATTGTTTTGTGAAAGCGCAATAATACTGATCGCGTTCCAGTTGTTGCTAATTTTTAGTTTGCCGGTACCGCTGTTCTTCCCTGTTGCCATATTGACGAGTATGTAAGACTTTACAATCTATTTCAAGATGTCCTGCATG
>CAZDFY010000117.1:0-9735 GCA_964504785.1 uncultured Sediminispirochaeta sp.
GCCCTCTACTTTCAGGTTATCAGCCCTTTACTGCGCCGGCGGTGGTCAGGCTATTCTGGACTTGTTTGCTGATGATCGAATAGATGAAGATTGTCGGAATAGTGCCGATAACCAGCCCCGCACCGATGGGTCCCCACTGGGTGGCATACTGACCGACCATGGACTGAAGTCCCACAGTCAGGGTTCTCATCTGCTGTTTGCTGATAAAGGTTATGGCAAACATGAGCTCGTTCCAGGAACCCAAAAAGGTGAATATAGCGACAGTGGCCATTGCCGGTTTTACAATCGGCAGAATAATCAGGAAAAAGGACCTGTATATCGATGCCCCGTCGATGAAGGCTGATTCCTCCATTGCGAGGGGAATGTTCTTCATAAATCCGACCAGTATGAATATTGCGATCGGCAATCCAAACCCTACATACGGCAGGATCAGACACCAGTAGGTGTTAAGAAGATTTATTTTGCTGAAGATTAAAAACAGCGGCAAAAGGGTAGCATGCAGGGGAATCATCATACCCAGCAGGAAAAGGACCATTACAGGCCGGCTGAGCTTCCACCGCATTCTGGCAATTCCATACGCCGCCATACAGGCTGTTAACAGGGTGATAAATATGGTTAACGCGGTCACGACGACACTGTTAAAGAGGTAAAGTCCGACCTTACCGCCGAAAAAAGCGTCTTTATAGTTCATCCATAACCAGGTCTCCGGAAACCCTGCAATATTTCCACCAAAGATTTCCGAGTTTGATTTGAAGGAAAAGAGTAATAACCATAAAAATGGATAGACCTGGATGACGGCAAATGCCACTAAGAGTAAAAGCAGCAGGTTTTTCTTCAACTGAAATGGTCGCTGACTAATTATCATAGCTTAATCTCCCAAATATATAGCGGATAACCATAGTGAGCACCAGGCATTCCAGTATGATGAAGATGGCCATGGCACTTCCTGATCCGTAGTCGACTCTGTGAAAAAGTGTATTGAACATGACGGTTGTCGGCACCTCCGTTGCGTGCAGCGGGCCGCCGCCGGTAATAACATAAATCAGATCGAAGGTCTTCAAAGAACCGATCACAGCCAGGATCACACAAATCTCAATTATAGAAACGATGTACGGCACCACAATGTTGAAAGTGATTCGCGAATGTGAAGCGCCATCGATTCTGGCCGCTTCAATCAGCTCCTGCGGAACGGTTTTTATCCCTGCGTAAAACAGGAGTATGTGATATCCCACATATTGCCATAGAAGGGGAACAAACACCGATCCCAGGGCAATATCTTTATTTCCGAGCCACTCCTGCTTCCAGTTGCCGCGACCGATAGCCTCGAGGAATTGATTCAACAGCCCGTATTGAGGATTGTATATTTTCAACCACATCTGACCGATGACCACAGTCGAGACGATAACCGGTATAAAATAGACCGTTCTGAAAAAACCTTCTCCCGCGGTCCCCCCCGCCAGTATCCTGGCAAACAGAAAGGCTAAGGGAAGCTGAATAAAGACCGACAGCCCGGCCAGCAGCAGGGAGTTTCCGATGGCCCCGTAAAAAATATTTCTTGTACCAAAAAACAGGTCCTTATAATTCTCCAGGCCGATAAACACACCTTTCCCGATTCCGTCCCATTCCAGACTACTGTAATACGCCGAAATAAAGATTGGGGCTATGACAATAAACAAGAATATCAACGAAGCCGGTAGCATAAAAATCAAAATCGTTTTTTTGTTGGATAAAACGCTATTCATATTCACTCCAAATAGTGAGGCTGCCCGGTCGCACGAGATGCTCTTTTCACACGAACCGGCGAGGGGGCAGCCAAAGCATTGTAATGCCTATTCGTTCATTTCCTGCATCAGGGCTGCAAACTTTTCCGCACCAAGTTCCTGACCAAAAATAGAGGCAACATAGTTCTTGTGATCGTCCGCATCTGCTCCGGAGAGAAAGGTGTCCCAGGCCAGCACATAGCCGGTTGAATTGCTAATCTGAGACTTTATCTGGTCTATGACGGGATTGGATTTTTCACTGACCACATCGTCCGTTTTCCAGGTGGGGAGTCCTTCACCGACCGCTGCAAGATTTCTGGCAACTTGTTCCATCAGATACTTTGCCACGGTTGCGGCGGCTTGCTTGTGTTCTGAATTGGCGGACACGCAGAGACCGTCGATCGAACCTCCGAGATACTGGGTCTCATCCCCCTTTGCATTCGGAATGACCGGAAATCGTGCAACTACGGTATTTTCCAGGATATCACTTTCATGGCCGGCAATGTCCCCGGCGAACCAGTTCCCCATATAATACATCGCCGCTTGGCCCTCCAGATATAAAGCACCGCTTTCGTTATAGTCAAGTCCGAGAACACCGTCTACGAAGGCTTCTTCTTCCACCAGGTTGGCCAGCAATTCTGCGGACCTGACGAACTCCGGTGTGTCGAAGGAAGCCTCTCCGGCAAGGGCCGCGTTGCAGGTATCGGCACCGGCGGTCCTAATGGCAAAGGCGTTCTGCCAGAACATGGCCGGCCACTTGTCTTTCCCCCCAAGGGTGATTGGAATAACATCGTTGGCGTTAAAGGTTTTTACGGCCTGCACTAGTTCATCGTAGGTTTTCGGTATTTTCGCACCATATTCATCGAAGAGGGCCTTGTTGCAGTACAGAGAGGCGACCCACTGGGAAAAGGTGATTCCGAAGGTTTTTCCATCGAACATAAAATTAGTATTCGCTCCGCCCTTCAGTCTGTCGGCGGTGCCGTCCTTCATATATGCATCGAGGGGTTCAACCTTGTTTGCATCGACAAACTGTCTCACAAAACCCGCACCCCAGGCAAAAAAGACATCGGGGACCTCGTTCGCAGCCATAGCGGTTTTAATCTTTGTCTTATATGCCTCGTTTTCAGTAGCATCATGTTTGATGACAATGTCCGGAAGGTCAGTTTTCGCCGACTCCAGGGCTTTACGGAAGGCTACCGCATTAATATCATCGGTGGTCTCGGTCCATAGGGTCCAGACCTTTATTGTTGTAGGTCCATCGCCGGCGGATGCCGAATCGGTGGTCTCCTCCTTTTCCTGACATCCAGCAAGAACCATCACGGCACACACCAGAAGTGCCGCGAGTTTAAATCCTTTTCGTAATAACTTCATTTTAGGCTCCTTTTCATAGTTTTTTTAATTGTATGTCCGCTTGTTTAAGCCGGAAAGAAGGAAGTTTTTGGAAGAGCTGGACTTTTTTCGGTTACGGGTGCATTCAGAATATAATTGTAGTAAAATACAAAACCTGACGGGAGGGAAGGACCATGCGAAAACTAGTGCCCCTAGGGGTTTTATTCCTGCTCTTCATTTTTTTCTTGATGTTCCTGTATCTCAGGCAGGGGACTTCGCAAGAGGAGACCTCGCTCCAGGAAAACCCGCTCCTGCCGCTCCAGAAGGAGCAGCAGGTCAAAAAAAAGCAGCAAATCCAGGAAGACCAGCTGGAAGTCCCCACGATCAGGTTTGCCTACTCCTGGGCGAATGGATTTTCCGAGCTTCTGCAGGAGTATGCGAAACACGTAAAAGCCAGTGTAACAATCAAACCTGAGGCAAATGTAGGGTTGCAGCATAAGCAAAAGATATTGATCGATGTCGCCTCGGGTAACCTGCCTGATGTGTTCACCTTCTGGAGTTATGAAACAAACCTCGGCGATTTTGTTGAAAACGGCACCATTATTGACGTGCAGGAGTACTTCAACGCCTCGGAAGCGGTTGCCCGAAGGGATTTCTATCAGAGGGCCCTAGAAGCTACTAATGTCAAAGGGGCCCATTATGCTATTCCCTATGAACGCTTTTGCGGGTTCTATCTTGTCAATAACGAAATCTTCACTGACTTGGATCTGAAGGTTCCCGAGACCTGGCAGGATATTCGTCACATCACCCCTGTGTTGCAGGAAAACGGCATAACCCCGCTCTCAATCGGCAGTTTTAAAGGCGACCCCGGTCATTTGTTTTTCAGCGCGCTGACCTATCAAAGCCGAAGGGGTTACCAGGATACGGCGGCGATGAAAGAGAACAATACTTTTATCTATCCGGGGACCATCGCCGCAGCGAAGGCGGTGCGAAAACTGATAGAGTATGGATCCATACCCAGCAACACTATTTTTTCCGGTTCATGGGACCATCAGATAAACGAGTATAATGAAGAGAAAGCTGCCATGATGTACGCTTTTAACTGGAACCTGGCCCTCTTTAAGCCGGAAATAGCAGACAAGAGTCGTATTATTCCAGTACCCAGAATCAACTCCGAAGTTGCAGATACTTCATCCTTTACCGTGGGCGGAATCGCCATGAACATCTGTATCAACAAAAAATCCTGGGCGGATCCAGAAAAAAGGGAAAGCATTACCCGCCTGGTAGACTGGCTGTTATCGGATGAGGTATTTATCGCCCGCCTTGAGCAGCAGGGAACCTTCCCTGCGAAAAGGGGAGTTGAGGTGCCGGAATATAAAAACAGTATGTACCGAAAGGTCGAAGAGTACCTGCAATCGGTGGAGGTATATGGAATACATGAGTTTTTCTTTGATTCACTGAATGCCTTTAACCACTACAAGGAGGCAAATGATTTTCTTTGGAACGGAGTATTTACCGCCGATGAGTTTCTCGCATATGTACAGAAGGGCATAGAGATATACGATGAGTAAAAAGGCTGAAAACAGACGTACGATTAGAAAGGACCTGCTCATATTACTTCTTTTATCGATTATGGTTCCGGCTTTATCTATCACAGCAATATACACCTATAGCGTAAAAAAGGTCATTGATACCGATGTACGTGCTTACCAGGAAGTCATAATCGGGCAGGCAAAATTACGCATAGAGCATATTTTTTCCAGCATTGAAACTATTCAGCGTTCGGTTATTGGAAGAATCATGACGAAAAGGCTTCCTTCAGGGTTGGAAAAAAGATTGGACCGAGAGGAGGTGTTGGTGCTGAGGGATGTAATGCAATTTTTGCATACCCTGGCCCAGTCCAATACATATATAAACGGCATATACCTTCTGTACGGAGCTGATAATGTAATCAGCTCGCGACTGAGTATGAACAGTACGCTGCTCCTTGAAAAACCATGGATCACCATAGGCAAGGCATCCGAGGGGGAAGAGCTTATTTTCGGCCCCCATCCGGCGGACTACAATGTGGGGCTTCCCCGTGATACCTATGATTCGGTTGTTACATCGATAAAGAAATTCGTCTTGCCGGGGTCCTGGAACAGAGAAGTGGTACTACAGGTGGATGTCAATTTTTCAGCCTTCGAGGACTTTATTGAATCGATGGAGGCGGATGAGCAGATTCCGATGTACATCTACAATACCCTCAGCGAATCGATTCTGCTGGAAAATGAGGTCTTCTCCGCATTGAGCGAAAAGCAGCGTGGGGCCGCTGAACTCTACGAAAGTGAAATCAGACAGGACCATCTCTATCTCTACGGCTTGATCAGCCAGGACCAGGTTGCACACAAATTCTACTCCGCAATTCTTGGAATGATAGGGGTAATTACCCTGATTTCCATCTTCGCATTTATCGCAGCCCTGATGTTCTCCAGAAGGATTACCTCTCCTCTCCATGAGCTGTACCTCAGCTTGAAACAGGTGGAACAGGGCGACTTCAAACTCGATTATCCGGAAACAGATTATAAGGAACTGGGGTATCTGATAGACAGGTTCAGAAAGATGGTCTCCAGCGTTGATCATCTGATAGAAACGATAGTACACAAGGAAAAGGAGACCTCCGAGGCGAAGCTTCAGGCCCTGCAGGCAAAAATAAATCCTCATTTCCTGTACAACACCCTCGATGTAATACGAAGTATAGCACTGGAATATGACAACAACGATATATCCGAGATGACTTTATCATTATCGCGGCTCTTCCGGTATAATGTAGGGAATTTGAAGGAATTTACCACCCTTGATGATGAACTCGGGTATATTTTTGATTATCTGAAGATTCAGGAGTATCGGTTCGGCAATCGGATACACGTAGAGTTTGATATTCCAGAAGAGGTAAAATCGGTTAAAATTACAAGGTTTGTCCTGCAGCCTATTGTTGAGAATGCCTTCAAATACGGGCTTGAATTGCGCGGAAGGGGGGGACTGCTGAAGATATCGGCTGAAAAAAAGCTGGACAGTCTCTACATAAGAGTTTATGACAACGGTCCCGGCATCGAAGCGGATCGACTGAAATCTATCCACGAATCCTTCGATAGTGAAACCGGTATTAACGAGATGAAAAGTGCCCACGGTCTTGATAATGTAAACCTCCGCCTGAAACTGCTGTACGGCGCTCAATACGGCCTCTTTCTGCAGAGTGAATATTCGAAATGGACGGAAGTAAGCGTTAAAGTTCCCTTTCAATTGGAGCAGTGAGATGTGTAATGTAGTAATAATTGATGATGAAAAATGGATTCGAAAGCTGATTATCAAGTTGATGCCCACGAAGCAGTTTCCAATAAAAATAATCGGTGAAGCTGAAGACGGGGAAGAGGGCGTTGAGCTGCTGAAAAAGTACCGACCTCATATTGTGATTACCGATATACGGATGCCCTTCTTATCGGGACTCGATTTGATACAGAAGATAAAAACCACCCTGCCGCGGTCAGAGATTATCATTGTCTCTGGATACGATAATTTCGAATACGCACAAAAAGCGATCAAACTGGGGGTAACCGACTTTCTCCTGAAACCTCTAGAAGAGGCGGAGCTGCACAAGGCTATAGCTAAAGCAGTGGAGAACCTGAATAAGAGGAATCAGCGGGACAACGAAAAAAATAACCTGCAGAGGAAGGTGAAACGGCTAACAGCAGATTTTGTTCAGCTCGATGGAGGGGAATTTTCAGAAATTAAAAATGATAAAATCAGGAAAGCCCTAAGATATATACATGAACATTTTTCCGAACCAATCAGCCTTACCAGTGTCTGTGATGAGGTCGTCATCAATTGCGCATACTTCTCTGAAATATTTAAAAAGGAGATGGGGATCGGGTTTAACCACTACCTGAAGGACCTGAGAATTGAACAGGCGGCGCATCTGCTGCGGGAGCAGGAGGACCTCACCATAAGCGATATAGCCTATATAACAGGGTTTCAGGATCCGAATTATTTTTCACGTGTTTTTAAAAAGCATATACATGTAACTCCACAGGAGTACCGGGAACAACGACAACAAGGAGCTGAGAATGAAGGAAGAACTCGTGTATAAGGACCCCGCCCGACCGGTAGAGGAGAGGGTGGAGGATTTACTGCAGAGGATGACCAGAGAAGAGAAAGTGGGCCAACTCCTGCAGCTCGACGGCAGGTTTGATATAGAGAAGGAATACAAAACGAAGCATCCGGGATCATTTCTGCATCTTTTGGCAGAAGAGACAGCCCAGGCGATAGAACTTTCTGAAACCGACAGACTCGGTATTCCCTTGATTCTGGGAATCGACGCCATCCATGGCCATTCCTTCTGGAAAGGGGCTACGATTTTTCCCACGCAAATTGCCATGGCATGCTCGTGGAATGAGGAGCTGATAAAAAGATGCGCCCGCATCACAGCGAGAGAGATGCGGAATACCGGCATTCACTGGACCTTTTCACCCGTATTGTGCCTGGCGAGAGACCTTCGGTGGGGAAGGATTGGTGAGACCTTTGGTGAAGATCCCTACCTGATCGGCCGATTTGCCAAAGCGATGATCGAAGGATATCAGGGAGATGACCTTTCCGAACCCGACAGTGTGCTTGCTACCGCAAAACATTACGCGGGCTATTCTGAAACCCAGGGGGGGCGCGATGCCTCTGAGGCTGACCTCTCCCGCCGAAAACTGCGTTCATACTTTCTGCCACCCTTTGCCGAAGCCGCAAAAGCAGGGGTGGGCTCATTTATGACCGGGTATCAATCCATCGAGGGGCTTCCCTCAACCGTAAATGCATGGCTCCTTCGGGAGGTGTTGCGGGAGGAATGGGGGTTCGAAGGAATATTGGTGACCGATTGGGATAATGTCGGCACCTTAGTAACAAAACAAAAAATTTGTGAAGACTATACCCGCGCCGCCGCTTTGGCGGTCGAGTGCGGGAACGATATGATGATGGCTACGCCGGAGTTTTACCAGGGTGCCCTTGATGCACTCGAACAGGGATTGCTTGATGAAGAAGTGCTTGACCAGGCGGTCGGGCGAGTGCTCAGAATCAAGTTCAAGCTGGGCCTCTTCGAGGACAGGCGTTATCCTGATATTCCTGCGGCGGAAGCTATGAAGGGGATTCCGGAGCACCGGCAGGCAGCGCTTGAACTGGCCCGTCAGTCCTCCGTCCTTCTGCGCAACACCGGAGTTCTTCCCCTGAAGGAACAGAAACTTTCCACTATTGCCGTCATCGGCCCCAATGCCGACAATCCCTTTGCCCAGTTGGGAGACTGGTCCCTCGGCACCGGTCAAACCGGGGGCGATGAAACCCATCCGCGTGAGGCTGTGGTGAGCGTTCTTGACGGTATAAAGCAGAGGTTTGACGGTGAAGTGCTGTACAGCCCCGGCTGCAGCATAGAGGCGGATGCAGCACATACCGTTGAAAAGATAGATGAGGCGGTGTCCATAGCAGAAAAGGCAGACGCCGTCGTGCTTGTGCTGGGGGACCAGCACCATCTGGTAGGGGAGACAAAAAGTACGGCCACCCTGGAACTTCAGGGGGGCCAGCTGGAGTTGGTGGAGGCGCTGCAGAAAGCCCAGCAGAAAACCAAACATAAAGGACTTCGAGAAACTCAGCAGAAAGCCGGAAAGGAGCTGATCGTCGTCTTGATCAATTCCAAACCCCTGGCCCTCCCTAAAGCAGTGTATGAAGCGGCGGCGGTGGTTGAACAGTTCAACCCGGGGATGCTCGGCGGCACCGCCCTGGCTGAGCTGCTCTTCGGCGACTGCAACTTTACGGGCAAGCTGACTATCTCCTTTCCCTATCATGTCGGACAGCTGCCGGTCTACTACTCCCAGGTTCGCGGGCAGCACGGGGACAGCTATGCCGACTTGACTCAGGAACCCCTGTACGCCTTTGGAGAGGGCTCTTCCTACACGAGCTATGACTACGGAGAACTGGTGCTCGAAGAAAAGAATCTGACCCTTCACGACTCGGTGCGGGCCTCAGTGCCGGTGACCAATACCGGAGCGATGAAGGGAACAGAAATCGTCCAGGCCTATGTGTCCGATCTTGTGACCTCCGCCACGTGGGTGCAGATGGAATTAAAGACCTTCGCACGGGTAGCCCTGGAGCCGGGGGAAACCAAGGTGGTGGAACTGGAATTTCCGGTACAGGATTGTTCCATAGTGAATGCTGCGGGAGAACGGCTGGTTGAGCCTGGAGAATTCGAACTGCTGGTCGGTCCCTCCTCCCGAAAAAAAGACCTGCGGGCAGTTAGGTTTTCCGTTTGCTGAATTACGACCGGATCTGCCGTGTAACAATCTTCTGCTGCTGCCGCCGAAGGCGGAGCTGGAGACAAAAGCCGTGTTGAAGCAGGCATCCCGGGGACCCTGCAGAAACTTCAGGCTAACTACACCGTGTATAGCATGCTCAAAAACGGTCATGATATTGAATTCCGTTTCAAGGATCCCGAAGATCCCCTTCAGCTGGTGTTTGTCTGTGCCCTGTGGCTGACCGGTTTCGACGCCCCGACCGTATCCACCCTATACCTCGACAAGCCGATGAAAGAATATACCCTCATTCAGGTACGATGCACGTACTCGTGTATCAGCTCGGT
>CAZDFY010000118.1:0-9630 GCA_964504785.1 uncultured Sediminispirochaeta sp.
TAAACGGGGCCCGGCGGTCGGGGCAGTTCTGTCGGGTACAGGAATTGCAATTACAGTAGCTGTGCTCTGAGGCAAACAAAATACCGGAGAGTGATTTCGCAGGCCGCATTAGAAAACTTTCGGTAAGTTCCACCCCGATGGTGCCGGCGGTATTCCCTAACAAAGAAAACAGCACCGACTGCTGCTCGATGGGCCATACATCAACATTCCCGGAACCCGGGTTCACCGAAGAGAGTTCGGTGTCGCCGTAGTGCTGCTGCACCTCACGCTCCAGTGCATTCACGGCACTGTGCAGGGCCTCAGTCTCTATGCAGCTCATCCACCAGCCGGCAAGCATATCATAGGCAGAGAGATCGATTTGCTCAAGTTCAACGCCGCAGGTGGCTATATACGGAAATACCACATCACCCCGCTGAAAGAGACGGGGCAACACGGAGCTCTTGAACTCACGCCCCGAAATCAGTACCGAATTGTCCCCGACTTCCTCCACCACGGCGCGAGAGTAACCGGCCTTCGGTCGGGCTGCCTGGCGGGCACGATCCAACAGATTTTCAATCTGCGGTTCCAGCTCCGGGTACGCTTCGCGGACTTTTATCTCCTGCTTTATCTTCTGCTCATCGAGGTCAAATTCGATGTTATTTAATACCACTTTTCCTCACAGCCTTGAAACCACTAGTACCGCCGCCCCGGCCGAACAATCAGAACGACCGGGACAGCCCGCATTCAATAAAATACGTGACTAAGCACCCTGGAGGGCCTTCATCGCCTCTTCCGCCGCACTGGCAGCATTGGAGGTGTAGAGATCGGCCCCAATGCTGTCCTTAAAGGCCTCGGTCACCGGCGCTCCGCCAACCATTATGGTTACGCTGTCGCGCAGACCGGAACTCTCGGCTACTTTCACCACCTCTTCCATACCTTTCATGGTTGTAGTCAACAATGCGGAGCAGCAGATAATTTGAGCTCCCTCATCCTTGGCCGAGTCGATAAACTTCTGAGCCGGAACATCGGTCCCGAGATCTACTATCTCGATGCCCTTGCCCTCCATCATCATTTTTACCAGGTTCTTACCGATATCGTGTAAATCACCCTTCACAGTTCCGATAACCGCCTTACCGACAGCCTTCACGCCACCGGCGACAAAATGCGGTTTCAGCAGGTCGGTACCGGCGCTCATCGCCCGGGCGGCAATCAACACCTCCGGTACATACACCTCGTTGCGCTTGAATTTTTCACCCACGATACTCATAGCGGGCATGAGCCCCTCATCGAGTATCTGCTTTGCTGGGATTCCTTCGTCAAGGGCTGCCTGTACAAGTTCTTGTACTTCCTTGGCCTTCCCTTTTTGGAGGTTTTCGGACATAGCCTCATAATCAGCCATTTATCCACTCCTTCTAAAAATGTCGTTGTATCTTTCTCACCACTAGCTACTATACTGTACTATTTTACGTTACTATTGGATTTTCTTTCTCTTTTTTGAACTTTTTAGTCTTTTTTCAAAGCCGCCTAAGCCCAGGCCGCCTCAGCACACACTCAGCTTTCGTGAATCTCTTGATTATCCTGGGGAAAATGTCCCCAGGACTCACGGTACTTACCGGGAGAGGTTCCTATATATTTCTTAAACACCTTGGTAAAATAGCTTTGATCTTCATACCCAACCATTCCAGCCACATCGATTAGCTGGATATTTCTATCGCGCAGCAGAATTTTGCTTTTTTCTATGCGAATTTGATTCAGATAGCTTTTAAAGCTGCTGCCGACTTCCTGCTTAAAAATTTTGCTGAAATACGCGGGGCTCAAATACACATCTGAAGCGACCTCTTCCAGGTTGATTCTGCGGGCATAGTGTTCGTGGATAAATTGAATTGCCTTATAGATAGCATCGGTGTGTTTGATATCCTTCAGGTCGAACACCAGATCGGTAAATCGCTCCAGTATTCGTGAGAGCCAGTAGGCCAGTTCGTTGGTACTGCGAAAAGAGTGCACCTGTGAAAGATAGGTGTAATTTAGACCGAAGATCTGCTCGGTATCCGCTCCGCCCTCCATTGCAGCCCTCGACAGCAACACCACCAACTCCATTACCCTGGACTTGACCATTGAAAAATCTGTGCCCGCCGAAAAAAATACACTCCCCAGCAACTCATTCAGCAATGCCTGAGCATTTTTTTTATCACCCATGGATATCATATGAAGCAGCTCGCGCTCTTTTTCTATCGGATACACATAGCCGGGCCTCTCCTGCCCCTCCATAGTTTTAATGTGATGGACGTATTCGGATATTCGGGATTGCTGTTCAAGCACTTCATTTTTTTCAGAGAGAATTCGACTGCTCGAGTCGGACACCGAAGCGGCGGTATAAAAAAGAAGCTCGGAGAGACTGTGGGCCCGGGCGGGGTTGAGTCGTTTTATTTTTTTCACAAGAGCCCGTAAACTGTCGGTGTCGATTCTTTTAATAGCCTGGGGTAGATTCTCCCCCAAATACTCCCCGGAAGGAGCTTCCCTTTGCCTGTGGGGATGCAAAATATCATTCAGCAGCTCCTCACGCTCTATCAGCAGCACCGGTCCTGCCACCAGTGCTCCCTGAATTACCCCATCGAACATGATTGGAGAAGCCCAGTAATTGAGGGACGCCGGACAAAAGTAGTGATAGCGGCCACCGAATCGCTCCGACTGGTAGCAGCCGTACAGATGAGTCTTACGGCACACCTCTTCTCCGGGTTTTTCGCCATAAAGTTGACTGCACACAAAGCAGGTATGAAAAATATCCGGAGTACCCTGCACATGTCCCCGTGAATCAATTACAAAACAGGGAACACCGGTGGCAGCTCTGTAATGGGAAGCGGCTTCAATTGCAGCACTGAAATCATACTCAGCCATAGGTTATTTTACCTTATCATGGGAAAATACATCTGCTCAATATACGCGCTCTGAAAGTATACATCCGAGGAAAGTTCTATATAGCGGCTTTTTTCTGGTATCTGCACAAGCTCATCCGAAACTTTTTTCGAGAGAAGACTCAACACAGCACCTTTTCCGGCGGAGTTGCCGATCGACTCAATCGAATCAATACGCTCCCGCGGAAAGAGACCCAGATTCACCGCGCTCAGAGTATCAATATAGTTTCCAAAGCCTCCGGCAATATAGATCTTTTCCACTTCCCCATAAGAGATCTGCGCCGCATGCAAAAGAGAATCTATTCCGGCGGCAATGGCAGCCTTAGCCAGCTGTACCTCCCGCAGGTCCCTTTGGGTGAACAGAATTTCCTCCCCGGTGGATGTCTCCTGTGCTCCGGCCAGACGCAGAGCCGGCTCGCCGTTTTCCTCAGCATAAAACGCAAGGAGCTCAGCGGCCGCAGACTGTTCAGCTTCCTCCTCAGCCTCCTCCGGGGTAAGAATTCTTCCCGTATAATCCGCCGCCCCGGTGGAAATCAGCAGCCCGGCAATGTCGAATATCCCCGACCCGCATATTCCCCGCGCCGGCTTCCCGCCTAGGGTAGTGCAAAAGAGCTCCCCCTCTTCGAGGTAAACGCTGTTGATGGCCCCGGCAACACCCCCCATTCCCCGGGAGATCTGGGCCCCCTCAAAGGCCGGCCCTGCCGCGGTAGAACAGGTAAACAGCTGCTCACGGTTGCCCAGAACGATCTCGCCGTTGGTTCCGAAGTCCACCAGAAGGTTATACTTCTCCCGCTCCAAAATTCCACTTGCAACAATACCGGCACTGATATCCGCCCCGACGTATCCTGAAAGCGAGGGGAGCAGCAGCACCGGGCAACTCAGAGTTTCAAAGCCCAGCTCCGCCGCCGGAACAATCTCTTCACCGAGGGAAACAGGAATGAAGGGGGCCGAGGCAATGGCCTCAGGGTTCAAACCAGTGAACAGGTGCATCATCGTGGTATTGCCGGCAACTGCTATAACAGAAATATCATCGGATTCCAGGCGATTCTTCTGCAGCAGTTCCCGGCTCATATCCTCAATCTGGGAACGAATTCGCCCCTGAAGTGCGGCCAGTCCCTCCTCCTCCCGCATCACATACTCAATACGGCTGATCACATCACCGCCGAAAGCCTTTTGTGTATTCAATCCTGATACGGTGTCGATCACTTCTCCGCTGGTAAGCGAAACCAAATAGGCAACCACGGTGGTAGTTCCCACATCAACCGCAATACCGAAATGCCGCGAAGCGGTGTTTCCAGCCTGCACTGCATAAATCTGACTGTAAGTGTGAACTACGGTAATCTTATAGTTCGAGCTGCGGATAAGTCCCGGCAGCTGCTGCCGTACGTAGAGGGGAAGTACGGGAGGCAGCCCCTCAGGGCCGGCTCTACGCACCTGCAACAAGCTTTCAACCACCCGCACGCTGTCGGGACGCTGGTCGTCGATTGACGGTTCAGGCAGTTCAAGGAAGGTCTTTTCAATCGGCGGATCAATTTTCCCCTGAAACACTGAGGTATCGCTGAGAATATCCGCTTCCAAAGCTTCATCCGGTATGGCAATGTGACAATCGCCGGTTATCACAGCCCGGCAGGACAATCTAATCCCCTTCTCCAGCTCTTTTTTCGTGAGAAAGGTATGCTCGGCACCATTGGGCGCCGAAAGTCCGCAGTCCCGGTCATCCGAGATAACCCTCACTTTACACTTCCCGCAGGTCCCGTTGCCGCCGCAGGGTGCTTCTATGTGAATCGCCTCAGTCATGTTGAGCACATCGAGCAAGCGCATGCCCGCAGCAGCTTCAACTATATGAATTTTATCATTCTGTTCTATGCGACAGGTAATTTTTGACATTTTATCCTCCGTTTCTGTGGATCTATCTTACACCAGGCCAGAGGGAAGAATCGAGCCTGTGCAGGTAAACTACTTATCACAAAAAAATATAAGCATTCGCACTTTGAAAATTTTTCAATATTTTCAAAGTGCGAATGCTTGAACCTGTGGGCTTTTATCTCATAGTGGGTATAACCGGCTAAGAAAGAGGACTGTCGTCGTACACACGGATGTCGCGCATCAGCTCGCGCTCGTTCAACTCAATATACGACCCGCCGCCCACCGTTACATTGCCCTGGGGCAGCAGGAGCCCTTTATACCAGGCCAAAATATAGGCATACCCGTGTGGTCCGATTCGCTTTCCCATTATATCTGCAAGATACACACTTCCTGGAAGTTCACAAACCTGGGGGTCTTGCAGAGTCTCCGGCGCACCAGAGGATTCTGTGCGCGGTAGTCCTGCCAGAGCATACAGGTAATTTTCAATTTGCGGAAAGATTTCCGCTTCTTTCAGGTGTGAATACATCATGTAGATTTTATTCGGTACGGAGGCAACTTTAACCTCTGCTGCAGGAAAAGAGTTCAAACTGATGTTAACTACGTCCACATCAAAGTCCACATTAAAAAGAAACCGGAGAGTGGTGATCCGCTCCCTGGTGGTCCTAACCATGATGAAACCTGAATACTCTCGACCAGCAATTTTTATATGTACCATTGCCGCCGCGCCGCTTTTCGTGTGAGAGTCGGAAAGCTCCTGCAGCACCTCAAACTGTATATCCGGATATGCGGAGAAAAGATGCAGCAGCTGCTCCTGCACCGCCGGCACAGAGTAATACTGGCGGCAGCGGGCATCAAACAGCTTTACCCGGTGATAACAGAGCGATTCAACCCAGCCGATCCGGCGTTCTCCCAACACCTTTTCGATAAACTCCCGTAAAAGATTCTGTGGACTGCGGCCGGATTGCTTTGCCATACACTACTCCTGGGTGTCCTCTGCTGGGGAAGATTCCGCCGGGGCACCCTCCGTCGACAGCACTTCCGATGCACCACAGGCACTCTTCTGCCGGGCCCGCTCAATACGGACCATAGTCTCAAGCTCATTGAACAGGGTCAGTTCTTCCGTAAACCGGCCGTCTTTGATCACATGGTTGGTGATACCCATGATTTCTACACGCAGGTTAGAAGGCGGTCCGAAAATACCATTACCCCTGTGGGTTCCGCGCATTGTCCACCGGGTAGAGGACCGGAACCCGTCTTTCGCATTTCCGTTCCAGTAAATATCATCAATGCTCAACTGGGCATCGGGAAACAGGGAAATCCACTGCAGAAGCTGCTTCTTATATGAATCACGGCCGTAGAGAGTTTGATTACGACTGCCATGATACTGATAGTTCTCATTGTAATACTCATCAACCCGTCCGAAAAGACGCCAGTTGAAGGTTTCTTCGAGTGCCCGTCGAATCAGCCCTTCCACATCTTCCGGATTGGTGGGTTTCGGCGGCAGTTCAGGCGGTTCACTCTCGCCGTGAATCCGTTCAATCTGTCCCTCTTCGGCCTGGTACTCATCGCAGTACCCATCGGCTACCAGTTTCTTCACCGTCTCCTCCAAATCGAGTCCAAGCTGCATAACCGTGGTGGTGTCGTCATGGACCACCCACTCCTCGATAATACGATTTTTACGCGTAAAGCAGTTGGCGATACCCCGTCGGCAGATTTTCTTTCCTGTAGGAGGGCCGTACATACTCCAACCGAGGTTAGTGCCCATGCCGGTACTGGGCATGGAAGTATCAAATCCGTCCTGGTCATTTCCGCGCCAGAGCACATCATCTACATAGAGCTTGAAATCGGGAAATGCATTCTGCGCTCCGGCGGTGGCGGCCACCACATCATCGCGGCCGTACACCAGCCCATGCGGCATGTGAGCCAGGGATTTATGATGATAATGGGTGTAAATCAGCCCGACGTTCTTTTCGTCCCAGATTTTGTAGGTGCAGCGGACAATGTAATCGACGATATCGGTATACTCTTCATCAAACCCTTCAAGGCTTTGTCGCCGCTCGCCCCGGGGCGGAATCATTTCACTTATGTCCGCTTTTAGGTCGAATTCGATTTTTTCGTCCGTCCCATTCTGTGTAAGTTCTTTTTTCGCCATTTTCTACTCCTGGTGTATCTGCACTGTTGTATGAAAGTGCAACTTCCTGCCCCTTATAGAACAGGAAGTTGCGTTTTAATATTATATACAGTCGGAAGACTATAATTATCCCTTTACAGCTCCGCCGGTCAATCCCTTCACGAGGTGTTTCTGGAACATCATGATTATTATGATAATCGGTACTGTAGCCGATACAGCCGCTGCGGCTGCCAATGTTAAATGCCCAGGCGCCTCTCCTCCGGTAAACTGTGCAATCGCTACTGGAAGAGTCCACTTCTTTTGCGTCAACACACGCACTATAAGAAACTCGTTGTAGGCAAGCAAAAGAGTAAAGAGGGCTGTCGAAATAATTCCCGGCCACGCAGAAGGAAGAATGATCCTCCAAAAGGCCGCCAACGGACCGAGGCCGTCAATTTTCGCCTGCTCGTCGAGCTCTTTTGGTATTTCGGCGAAGAAAGCCCTTAACATCCAGACGCTAAAGGGTTGATTGGCAGCAACAAGTACAAGTATTACCATTACATAAGTATCATGGAAACCGGTCAACTGCCCCAGGGAGTAGTAGGGAAGCGCGTAGGCCATTCTCGGCAGCGCCCTAAAAGCAAGGGCAGCGATAAGAATAATAACCCCGTCAATTTTTGAGAATCTCGCCAAAGCGTAGCCGGCAAGACTACTGAAGGACATTGAAATAATAATTACTCCGGTGGTTACGATAACCGAATTGACAAAATAGTTGTAAAACTCAGCTGTGTCTACGATTCTAGGGACGATCCAGATGAGGAAGAATATCAGCAGCATAATGACAGTATTATTGAGCCACCTGGGAATCGAAATTCGATCGCTAAAAATCGCCAGAAGAAGTATAGTTACCACCACTCCCAAAACTATTATTCCCAAGAGGCTAAGATTCTGACTACTCGATTCTAGCCATAAATCACTGTAGTTTTTGAAGGTCGGTTCGAAAAAGAAAAGCGGATTTCTTGCAAAGGCCTGTCTAATAGTTTTGAGCGACTGCAGGGCCGTCCAAAAAAAGGGCATTATGCTGTATACAAAGAAAAGGGCAAGGGCTATCCACATCGCCAATCGTCCGTATGGATTTCTTACTTGTTTCATAGTTTATTCCTTTTCCATTACCTGAAGATAGGTTTTGCGTAGCCAGGGGATTAAAACCACCAGCACACAAAGTATTGTAATAACAGCGGTCGCATTTGCTCGTCCAAGTCGCTGCACCTGCATTCCGATACGAAAGTTGTACATCATCAAGTTTTCCGCGTGGTAAATCGGATTTTGTTCGGTCATGACAAGAATGGTATCAAACATACGGTACATATCCATAATCAAAATCATTGTTGCCATGAGAAGTAGAGGTCGCAGGTGTGGAAGAATTACATAGAATACTTGTTGGAATTTGCTCGCTCCGTCCACCTCCGCCGCTTCTAAGTGAGTTTCGGGTAGAGTCTGCAGACCAGCAAAGAAAACTACAAGCGGATATGGAGTTGCATACCATATCAACTGAAAGAGAATGAGGGTACGGACCGAAGTGGAGTTAAACACAAATGATTGATTAAAGATCAGTTCAAAAAACCACGCATAGAGTCCCCCTACTTGGAAGAGTTGTTTGTACATCATAGTTCCGACAACCGGCACAACGATAAAGGGCAAAAGAAATCCTGCAAGCAAAATACCCCTGAGCCTGGTTTGTACCTGATCGAGTAAGAGCGCCACAATAAAGCCGATAACAAGCTGAAAAGGTACAGTTACTATAACTATTAAAATAGAGAAGCGAAAGGCTTGCCAGAATTTAGGATCGGAAAGGATGTAGATATAGTTTTGCACACCATTAAATTCGGGTGATCCTATATTCCTGAAAGTAACAAAATGAAAACTCATAAAAACGGCAACCACAATCGGAAAGACCATAAGTGTAAGCATGAGGAGGTTGCTCGGGGCGGTAAATCGATAAAAAGTTTTTCGATTCATATCGTATTTCTCCTGGTTTCACGTCTACGAATACAGTGAAACCCCATCCGGCGGCAACCGGATGGGGAAGAACACCGTAACTACTTTACGTAAAAATCGTTAATCTATAAAGCCTTGAGCTTTCGCCTCTTCGTTGAATTTTTCTTCGGCCTTTTTAAGAGCTTCCTTCGCACTGAGCTCTCCGGTACCTACGAGGGGCAAATATTCCCCAAGTGCGGTACGGGCAATTGGGTTTGCCGGGCTGACTTTGTAGGCCCCAACACCTTCGGCCAAACTTTCCATAGCCGCAGGCATGTAGACATCGGCATACTCACTCTCCACTGCTTTCTTTCTCGTGGGGATACCGTATCCGGCAGCCCTTTCCTGGCTCTCAAGATCCACCGCTTCCATGATGACTTTGAAGATAAGTTCTTTGTCTACTTGGCTGGTTTTCGGGATGCAGTAAAAATCGTTATAGGTACTGGCACCGCGCGGGCCGTTCTTAGTCGGTCTAGGAGAAGGGGCAAATTTGAGTTCGTCGGGATAATTAGACTTATCCGGATCGAGCATTCCCGAGGCGCGGCTGGCCCAGATGTTGGCGAAGGCCAGACGTCCTGTTTGCAGGCCAATCTCACTGTCGTCTATGCTGTAGGACATACCGACCTGCCCCATTGCCCTGTCGGAAATATCTTTTAGCATATTGAGGGCTTTTACACCCGCTTCGCTGTTAAAGGCACAGGTGTTATCATCGTTGATGTAGTTACC
>CAZDFY010000119.1:0-5617 GCA_964504785.1 uncultured Sediminispirochaeta sp.
GAGGTGGAGCGTATGCACTCCCGAGGACAAGGCGGGTCGGCCCGGAACCCTCAGCCAAAAACCAATAACTTAAGCACCCCCTCAACCTCTTTATAGCACTGTGATATATAAAGGACAAATAAAAACCACCCAGAAAAATCCGGGCGGCCTGCTGTTCTTTTCACCTTAGCTTGGTGTTATTAGCATCTGCTCTTGTTGTTAACTTCGCCTTAGCAATTTCACTTTAGCTTGGTGTTAACAAAATGTGTGGGTGTGTTGGGGTGAATCATCTGGGGCAGTTTGTGAGGGTAAGCTCTGACCCGAAGGTACCAAGCTGAAAAAGAACACTCTGCGGAATTACTGCAGAATCATTTTTGCAGGACCTTCTCTGCCTTTTGCTGTAAAACCTGCTCGTACAATTTTTCAAATTGATCAGCTATTACCGATCCGTCAAAATATTTTGAGTGGTGAGCACATTCTTCGCTCAACACCCTGTGAAGCTCTTTATCATGACAAAGCAGCAAGATCTTATCGGCAAACTCCTGCAGATCATGCCTGTGGAAGGTAAGACCGGTCTTATCCGTAATTTCTGCGACACCGGGCACATCAGGGACAATAGAGGGAGTACCTGCAGCCATGGCCTCAACAATCGTCATACCGAAACTCTCAGTCGTACTTGCGGTTAAATTGGCACAGGCGTTGTGGATAAGACCGCTTGTGTACAGTTCCTCAGGGCTTAGTCGTCCTAAAAAAAACACAGATTCAGTTAAGTGGAGCCTTTTTACCTGCCGCTCGTACTCTTCCCTGCTCGGCCCGTCACCGATCAAAAGCAGTCGCAACTCACTGTCCCTTTGGGCAGCAAGATAAAAGGCATCTATCAAACGGTCAACCGACTTTTCCGCCCCAAGGCGACCGATAAAGATACAGGTTTTTTCATTGTACATAGAATACCGGCGGCGTGTTTCCTCATACGTCCCGCCATGGGCAAACTTATTTATATCAATACCGTTCGGTATGTGATACACAGGTAAATCGGAATAATGAGACTTCAATTCCCGGGTCACAAAATTACTCGGGCCGGTTACTACATCGCTTCGGCGCATATAGAGCCTGAAATAGTGCCAGGCAATCATCTTTAACAGAGGAACCAGTAATGTGGTATGCACAAAATACCGTACATACGCCGGCTCCTGCAGCATGGTGTGAAACGTTTGGACAGTCCCTATATTGAGCTTGTTGGCAGCCCTGAGGGCAGCGTAGTTAAGTAACCAGGGTCCGGTTGAGTGCACAATATCAACTTTTTCCTGCTCGATAATATGTTTTACATGACGGCTCCAAGGAAGAACCATACGCATCCCCGGATACACATAGGTATCTACACTCGGGACATAAAATACCGGAATACCCTCTACATCAGTATCCGTAGATTTTTTCCACTGCGGAGCTATATAAATAACTTTATGACCCTTGGCAGTCAAATTTTTCGCGAGGTTGTGGCTTGAGGTAATAATACCGTTTATTACTGGAAGAAATATCTCAAAAACAAATGCGATAGTCATATTATTATGCGGATAATATCATAGCGAATAATAACTTACAACAAAGTTTCTATAGTTTCTCAGTAATGATGACCCAAGCCGATGTAGACTTCATAAATAGGCTCTCCGTCCCGAGGGGCAGGATCGCCGATAGAAGCGCCTTGAAACATGGCCTCCAGGTCTACTCCCAAAGACGCCCTCAGATAGAGCGAACGGGCATATTTTGAAAAGGCAAATACTTCAAGTCCGCCCCCGTACCAGCTGTCGGACCATCTAAACCCCTGGTTGGGCTCGTTTACTATTCCATAATCAAAAAAAGGAGAAATATGGCCTTCAAACCAGCGATCCAAAAACCATATCCATGTTTTAATCGGAAAATCAACATTGATAAACATTCCGGATTTTGCATCTATTCTTTGGTCATAAATTCCTCGCAGTACATCACCGGCATCTTCTTTCACCCCTCCGTAACGATAAAGGCCTAAGAGCCGACTTGAGAGTCCGGCGAAGCCAAAAGACTTATGCACTTCAAGAGTTGCATTTAAATCACTATTCCAGCGATCCTTCTTAAAGTTCCAACGCAGGTCCTGAACTATACTCAGCTTGTTCCCATCACGAATGTTCTTAAGCCAATTGATTTGCCCGGTGCTCAACTCATGTTCAGCCCCCAGTTCAATGCGCCTGCGATCGTGACTTATTGTGTCAAAGGGCTTATAAAAAAAGTAGGTAACAAGAGAAGGGGTATAGTCCAATTCATTGAAACCGGGAACTTCAAATCCCAGTGGAAATAAGCTGCCCACCCGTCCTTTGGTTGTCATGTACCAGCCGTCGGGATCATTTTCTCCATCTTTGTTCAGATAATAGCTTTGATCAATACTAGTCTTAATAGTGAGACTATTGAACGGGACATCCAGATCAAGCCCAAGCTCAGTGGAAAAATAGACAGGTTTATCCGGTTGAATTTTTACATCTTCCTTCAACCGGAACATCCAGTTGTAGTCAAATAAAAAGAAGGGAATAGAGAGTTCGCTGTTAACCGAATATTCGTTTCCTTCAACACTCGGTTTGAGATAATCAAAGTTCACCGCAAGCTCTTCCATACCCCCTAAAAAGTTGTAGTTCCTGCCGCGCAGACTGATAAGCAGCCCTTCATTAGAGTCATACTTTCCATACGGGAGAAGAATGAAGTTCCATGTATCGGATACACTCACTTCCAGATCGATATGTATCAAATTCGGATCTTCCGGATCCGGCTCATAATGTGTTCGTATATTCCCGTCGGCTAAAGTACGCTGGTTCCGTATCAATTGTAACTTTTCAGCAATATATTTTTCCAAAGCTACACGAGATTCAAAGCGCTCGCCGGTTTGAAAGTCTAAATAATTGCTCAACACTTTTTCCCGGGTACGCCCGTCAATGTGATACTCCACATCACGAAGCTCAAAATAATTCTTTTCAGTTTGAGTTGCTATAGTGTTTTCTTCGGCGATAACCGAGGGTATCACTAAAAAAACAAGCAGAAAAATAAGACTAATTCTACGTATCATTGGGAGCTCCACATATTATTAGAAATACTGTTAGTATACCAGCAATTTTGTTACACTATACCCAATATTTTACTTTTAACAAGGACTTAAGTGTGACTATTGCCGTTGTTCACGAAATTTTTTTACCAATTGTAAACGGTGTAATTACTTCCACCTATAGTTTAGCACGGAATTTACAGGAAAAAGGTCACAGGGTATTCTTCATTGCCTCAGTCGAAAAGAGATCTCAATTACCATATATCGGCACTGTCAAAGTACACTACATTCCCGGGATACCCAGCTTCGTATACCCTCAACTCCGCATTGTAAACCCGTGGAACTATTCTGTTGAAGGAATTCTCAATTCAGAAGCTGCGGATATTGTACATATTACCGGACAGGGTATCCTATCATGGTCGGCCATTACCGCGGCCCGTCGTGCACATATACCTATTGTGCACTCCTTTCATACCCTTATCTATAAGAAAAGCTACCTGTATTACGGTTTTCGGGTACCGGGGCTTATTCATGTTATGAAAAAACTGATATGGAAGTATATCGGTACTTTTATTCATCGCAGCGACATCACAACCACCCCAAGCGCATATGTTGCCTCGCTACTGCGCAGTCATTTTCCGGAGTCTCACATAGTGCAAATACACAACAGTATTGATTTTGAGTGTGTAGATTCTCATGATAATGTAGATACCCTGCTTCAACATTATCCGGAATTTACAAACAAATCATTTCTTTTCGTAGGGCGCCTGGGAGAAGAGAAATCAGTACATGTATTGATAGAAGCTTTTAGAAAAGCCTACAAGTCCGATAGGAACCTCCGCCTGTTCGTGGTGGGAGACGGACCGAAGCGAAGAGAGTATGAACGGGCAGTCAGGTCGCTACAACTGGAGGGGGTAATAAAATTTCTCGGCAGATTACCCCATACGCAGCTGCTGAAGAGCGGTCTTTACCACTATTCAAGGGCTTTGGTTACCGCAAGCACAACGGAGAACCAACCCCTCTCGGTAATTGAGGCCCTTGCCTGCAATACTCCTATCATTGTTCCGGAGGTGGAAGGTATTACCGAACTGCTATTCGAGGGGGGACGTACTTTTCCCGCCGGCGACACCGACGCCCTTGCCGGTGAAATCCTGGAAGCGGCCAGAGATGATGATGGAGATAAGAATATGTCAAACCTACGAGGCATGATAGAAGCCCGGTTCGGTGGGGCGATAACCGCTGAACAGTTTGAGAAAGTGTATCATCATCTGCTGGGGACAACTTCTAAGATGACGGTAGGAGGGGTTTAAACTCAACCCTCTTCAGCAGGATTTTTGATTTATGCAGTTTCGGCACCACATTCAATCCCTCGTATTTCACCTGGAAACCGCTGTCGGTTCTGCACCACATTTCAGATTTCCAGAAGGGAGTGAGTATACCCCGCAAGCGCATGGACAATTTGAGAGTATCGTATTCTACATCAAAAACAGTTACGTGCTCTCTTTTCTTTTTTTCAATTTGCATATCCCTTAGTTTAATCTCAAAGGGATCAAACATCGAAAACTTCACTTTCCTTTCATCCGAAGAAATAAAAGGAATGAGTGAAACCGGGAGTAATTGAAACCAGTATTCGGAGTTTATTTTCAAGGTTTTATCTACCTTATCTCCCTCATCAATACCGCTTACATGGAGCTGTTCCCCCCGGCGTTTCACCGTGATAGCGGTATCCTCTTTGGTATACATGATTCTCTCGGTGCGGAACTCAGTATCCAAATATACCTCGGTGGTATCATGGATCCCTTCCCATCGCGCGAAATACCCCTCCTCCAAGCCTTTGAGTGTAAGAACACTCTCTCCTACTCCCGCATGATAATGCTCTTCAAAGGTGATGACATAGTAGCCGCTCTTGAGGCGTTGCACATCTATATCACTGGTTTCACCCGCGCTCATCCCGAAGATGCCGACAAAAGCCCACAGTAGAGCACCTATAAAAAAACCAGGAGTCTGTATCTTCTTACTCATAAAGACCTCTCTTTCTTCTCAAAAAACTGAAAGAGTGATATAGTTGTCTCATTATAAACTATCAAGAGGTACCATCCAATGCGTACAATTCATATTCTTTGTGGTGTATCCTTATTTCTATTTTCACTTTTCCATATTTCAGCGCTTGAATTTACTATAACCGGCGAGCAAAGTGTAAATACCAATGAACAGTCCCAAAAAGTGAGCACCGCTCTCACCCACTCTTTTGATGATCTTCTCTTTCTAGCCGACCTTTCCTACAACACCGATGATAAATACTCACCCCCCCTAAGCGGCAGGTTCTACTCGGGGTATTTTTACCTTGAAGAGGGGGGGCTTATCTGGAGCCGGGACACCTTTGAAATGAGCCTCGGCCGCTTAAGCCCGGTCCAAATGATTGAGACTCCCTATTCTCTTTTTATCAACTCAACCCAGCATTCTTCTATTACCGGTAATATCTATTTTGACAGCGAGCATTTTTTCTACAGGTCCCAGTGGCTGCAGCTTAACAACAATTCCACCGCCGAAGGGGTGCCCTCCAATACCTACCCCAAT
>CAZDFY010000119.1:5717-9413 GCA_964504785.1 uncultured Sediminispirochaeta sp.
CCGGCGGCTATCCCGACCGCGGGGCAAATATCCGGTATTACGGGATCCGGCTCGGGGATGTACGTTTCGGCCTGCAGGACGCGGCAATTTATTTCGGGCGCAGTTTCGACCTGGAATACCTTGTAAACCCGATTCCCAGCATATTTTTGCAATATGCCAACTTCTCAGACGGGACTCCCTGGAAGAGTAATGAGGATGAGAACGCCCTTATCGGCTTTTTCTTTGATTATTCCCGCCCCGATTATTACCTCTACAGTCAGCTCTTGATCGACGACATCAATTTGAACTTTCTCTTCAACGACTCCTATGACAACCCCAGCAAACTTGCATGGACTTTAGGAGGAACAAGGCATACCACCTTCGGAAAAATTGGCTTTTATCATGCCGGGGCGACAAAATATGTGTATCAGCCCACCACCAGCGACGAGCCCTACGGCTACACCTATTATCCCGACACCATTTTTTTACTGGACAACAACGATGAGGCGGCAATTCCCCTGGAAGATAACTATATAGGGTATAAATACGGCGAGAACAATTTAGCCTTTTTACTCACCTACTTTCCGGAAATCGCCTTTGCCGATCTTGCGGGCTCATTAGAGTTTGTAATTTCCGGCAGCAAATCCCCCGTAAACCCCTGGGGGCAGTACACTGAGTATGAACAGGGGGGTAAATACACCAAAATGTTTACCGACTCGCCCCTGGAAAAGAGGCTGAGTTTTTCTATTGATGCCAGAAAAATGATTTCTAACAGCTTTTCAGTCTATGGCAATATAGAACTGGGCTATGTATGGAATGTACTGAAGCTCACCCCCGGGCCCGGTCTCACTGGTGATTACAGAGAGGAGTATGAGAGCAGCGAGGATTGGGGGGAGTATGAGGCGGACTTCGACCTAGAGTATCTCAAGTATTACGAGCCCTCGGGCACCTCGGAGCCTATCGCGAACATCACAATAGGAGCACAGTACTCCTACGCCCCCTTTTGATGCCTTTTTTGAAGTGTTTTTCAGACACTTTTGAGGCGAGGGAGAGTTCAAGTGCAGGAAGTACAGGGCTTAGAAGGCAACTGAGAACCGGACCGACCACTGCAGATCCTGGGCGTCGGAACCCTCGATATTTTTTTCGTTGCGGGTGAATAGATACGTCAAACCGGTCCCGATCTCTTTAAGGGGAGTAAAAACCCGAGGATACCATGTAAGATTGCACCACAGGGCGTGGGTTGTTTCCGCTGTACCTGTAGGGGTGGTGCGCATAAAAGCCTCCTTGGTATCATCCCATTCGGTATCAATACTCTGTTCACCCTTCAGCTGAAAAGAGTAGCCCCCTCCAAGCCGATAGAATCGTGGTTTCATGTAGCTTAATGAGGAATGGAGCAGCATACTATCCGGGCCGCTCGGATACCCCAGGGGCATCGTCTTAGTAAAGGCACCATCCACATTACTCTCTATGTTGCCCGTCCATACAAGGTCGGCATTGTTTTCCTCATGGATATACAGCCAAGGGTTGGTATATACCCACTCTATATTTCCAAGCCAATATCCCTCCGAAAAAGGAAGGGAGACCTCTGTACCCAGTAAATACCCAAAGGCATCGGGAGTATAATTATCACTGTAGAACATCTGTTCAAAGAATGTTTTTAGTTGGTCTACCGCCAATACGCCGTACAGGTTTACCCCTTTCATCAGATTCAGCTCCGCATCAACGGTAAGGATGCTGTTTGAAGACTCAAGGTACCAGTTATGAAACATATAGAGGGGGTTTATATAAGTAAGCGAAGGCTCTTTATCAGCCAACAAGGACGACTCTTTAATAGTGATACGGAGGCGCGGAATAAAATTGAGCATAAAGCCGTGGGAAAACAGATACCTCTGATCACTCTGCTCGGCATCACGAGGCTCCAGATCTATCGCCGTATAAAAGAAACTAAAGGCGTCCCAGTCGGTTCGGGCTCTTACAAAATTGAAATAGGGAATTTCATCACTTATCAGGAAGTTCCCCGTCCGTCCGCTCCCGTAACTGAGGGTGTCTCTGCCGAGTTGCACTCCCCAATGGGGCCCTCCCGCCGCAATATAGGCGGAGGGAGGAAACTGATAGTCCAGCTGGGCCATATTTACCGGCACATTGATCCACCGCCCGTCATGGGAGGGTGATACTTCATAAAGAAAGGGAACTTTCCTCATTGTAAGGTCAAAACGGGCATACAGACTGTGGGAAAACCACCCTTCTACGGGAAAATTCAAAAAGGGAAGCCGCGAGGAGTCCTGCTGTTGCCATTCGGTCTTTTTATAATCCCCTTGATAGTAGGTTTCAAGATTTATTTCAGCCTCCACATCTAGGGCCATTCCCTCAGGCTCACTATAGAAAGGCCTCGGCTTTAATTCATGTAAAAGCTCCTCGTAAATCCGTTTCGATGAAGGGGCAAGATCATTGTACTCAACCTGCTCAAGGGTATCTAAAATCATCGCTTTAGAGGCCGGCTTTTCGGCAATCCGGGGGATCTCTTTCTGCTCGGCTGTCAGTACTCTTAAATACTCATAGACTATCGAAGATGCGGGCACAAGGGTTTGGTTGTTTTGGGGGAATGAAAACGTTGGAAAAATGGTGCAGAGAAAGAAAAGATATAGGTATCTTTTACTCATTATTTTATCCTGGTAAGTACAAACTCTTTATGAAACCAGCGGAAAAACGCCTCCGTTCTGCCGGTAAAGGAGGTTTCCATCCGCTCGCCGAACATTCCGAAAAAAGTAAACGCCCGGACACCGCCTAGACCGTAAAAAAGCAGGGCATCCTCTTCGGCGTGAACAAAGAGGCTGGTAAACATGTTCTCTTCCTTCACCGCTTTGACAAACCTATAGTGAATCGGCCCAAAATTCCAGCTTGTATAAATAAAATCATTGCCCCTCATCCAGTAGCGGTATTGGGCTTCGTAGGGCTTAAAAGGCTTCATCCTCTGCTCGGCTTGAATGCCCCTACTCCCATCATCAAAACTCATCCTCTCTTTAACTTCTATCCTGTCGAACAAGTTGAAATATTTTTGCCGTTCTTCGGACCAGTAGGGGATTTCTTCAAAACTCTCAATATCCATTAAGAACTGCTTTACCTCTTGCAGTACTTCTTCTCCACTTCCGTCCTTTAATGGAAGAATAAAGAAGGATTCTATGAGAAAGTTCGGGTCGATATCCTTGTACTTCTTCAGTATATTCTGCCCTTCCGACAAGTTGGGAGAAAGGGATGAGTCCTGAATATCTTCAAAGAAAGTAAAAACCGGCTCTCCCTCTTCAAGCAACTCAAGTTCGCTTTGTGAAATACTAGTTCCTGTAAACCCCGATTTATCGATGAGTGTCCGAATTTCCCCGGAAGTCTGTCCATAGATACTTTGACCGGGCAACAAGAGTATACAATAGAAAAAGCAAGAAAATAGTTTCCTAAAAGACATAATTCTCCGTCCTGTTTATCTGCCCTTTCGCTCAAAAATAACTAACACGGTTTTCAGCCCAATTTTTATATCGAGCAAGGCTGATCGGTTTTTTACATAGTAAAGATCATAAGACAATTTTATTGCCGTCTCCTCTTCCGTAGAGGCGTACTCATAATTGACCTGAGCCCAACCGGTTAAACCGGGCCTGACCATGTGACGCAGGCCATAATGCGGTATTCTTTCGGATAGCATTTCAACAAACTCCGGCCGTTCGGGAC
>CAZDFY010000120.1:0-9361 GCA_964504785.1 uncultured Sediminispirochaeta sp.
CCCAGGGATAAGATTGCAAAATGGTTATAATTTGTTAGATATTTAATTTAACCTCTAAGATATCCATGTGACAAATTGTTGACATATTTCCATAATTGAGTACAATTAGTCACATGGATACTCAAAACGATACTGTCAATCGACTACTCAAACAACGGAAAATAGTAAGAACTGAAGAACTATCAAGTGCAGGAGTTCATCGTGAAACCATTCATAGAATGGTTAAAGCCGGAGACATCGTTAAACTTGCGCGTGGTCTTTACTCATTCCCTGACTATCAGCCCACGGAAAACTATTCACTTATCGAAGCGCAAAAACTCGTAGCTAAAGGCGTTGTTTGCCTACTAAGCGCACTGTCCTATCATGGAATAGGTACGCAAAATCCACCTGAAATATGGATGGCGATTCCAAGAAAAACACGTCCCCCTAAAATCGATAATTCGCCAGTAAAAATTGTAAAGTTCTCCGGAGAAGGATATCAAAACGGTATAGAAAAACATATTATTGAGAATAACGAGATAAAAATCTATAACATCCCAAAAACTATAGCCGATTGCTTTAAGTACCGAAATAAACTGGGAATAGATGTCGCCATTGAAGCGCTCAAGGATGTTATGCTGAATAAACGAACCACAGTTGATGAGCTGCTAAAATATTCTGAAATATGTAGAGTCCGTAAAATAATAACCCCTTATATGGAAAGCCTTGTATGAGTACTCCAAGTGACTATTCAGCATCTGTTTTAGCAAGACTGCTCAACCACAGTCGTTCTCATAAAGAAAACAACCAATCATTGCTTATTCGTTATGTTATAGAAAGATTCCTCTATCGGCTTGGCCAATCAGAATACAAAGACAGCTTTGTGTTAAAAGGAGCTCATCTTCTAACCATTACTTTTGAAAACCAAACATATAGGACCACAAAAGATATTGATTTACTTAAATCCGGTGATACTCAACCAGAAATGATACGCAACTCATTGGCAGCTATTTGCAGTATACCCTACCCGGAAGATGGGGTAATCTTTGATGCAGCTTCAATTAGAATGCAGGATATTAGGGAACAGAACACATATCATGGGCATAGGACGAAAATTGATGCATTTATAGGTAAAGCTCGGGTGGTGCTTCAAATAGACATTGGAATAGGCGATAGCATCTTCCCTGACCCGGTATATACAACCATACCCACCATTTTAGACTTACAATCATCCGTAATCCCTTCATATCCGATTGAAACAATTATAGCAGAGAAGCTACAAACAATTATTGCTCTCAGTCTCCTTACCAGTAGGATGAAAGATTTCTACGATCTTTACATAATATCAATGGTATTTACCCTTGATTACAAAACCGTAAAAAATGCAATTAAACTCACATTTGAGAGAAGGTCCACTCCGATCCCGAAAAAAACTCCAGTAGTCTTCTCAGAGAAAGTATATAATGACGATACTAAAGTGAGGCAGTGGAAAGCCTTTGTATCCAAATTGAGGAATGAACATTCTGATCTTCGATTTCCAGATGTAATAAAACGTCTCCAGGCTTTTACAGAAGTGTTCTTTAGAGATGATTCTACAAAACTCAGTTCATGGACCCCTGAAAAAGGATGGAGCTGAACACGTAAATTTTTGTAAAGCCGCAGAATAAAAAACATGTGACCAAAAATGTGACCACCTCTGGTCAACTTTCATCAATTTCGGATCAATTTCCAATCAAAGGGAAAATTACAGTACGGAAGGTCAATCTTCGTCAAGTTTGTTCAAGCCCGACGGGTCGCTTCAAGTCCTGGCCAAGCACTTTGCGCCAGAAAAGTGCAAGCCCCAGGCTTTCTCCGAACCAGGTGCGTACCGGAAGGAAGTGAGGAACGCACCGAGAAAGATCCGAGACCTCAGGTCGAGGATCGAAGGAGAAAACGCAGGGTGGGTCCAAAAAGACCGGACGACGTTTTAGGAACGGATGCCAAATCCATCACCAGCCATTGTCAGGTTACGATAGGAACAGCAGAGCCTTACCCGAGCTTAAACGTTTAGCAGCATCTTTAGGTCACAAATAATGGCACTGAAGAGATCTTCTTCCAGAGACAGCCTTAGCCACTCAATAGAAACACAGGTAGAGAAAACAGGACTGCTTACAAAATCTAAGGATACAAGGCTTAAGATCAGAAACATCAGGATGGCAGACTCAGACTGGAAAATGCTGAAGGCACACTTTGGAGCCCGTGGACTGTCGGTATCAGCAGGAATTCGGTTCATTGTAAAGGAGTACCTGCGGCAGCATCAGTAGTCGGTAAATTTTATATGGACCTTATTCCTTCCTCACTCCCTTGAAAGGTTTCCCGTCTTCCTTTTGATTCATGAAGCGACCGGTGTCAGTATCACGCTTAATCCATGTATTTGTGTGAGGATTGTATACCTGGGAACGGTCGCGTACCGCCCCTTTCCGAGCGTTGTCGCCATACGGTTTATTCGTTGCCATATGAATCCTTCCAAAATAGTTTGACATAATGCAAAGTTTGCTTTACACTATATTTGTAATATAATAAATGTAAAGTTACTGGTCACGCATTGAGGAGAAGGCAATGGGTATACAGGATTTACCGAACAATTTGAGACGGCTGCGTAAGGCACGTGAGATAAACCAAAATGATATGGCCGATCGTCTTCCGATCTCTCGACAGGCATATTCGGCAATTGAAGGTGGTCGGAGTGAGCCCAAGTCAGCCACTCTCCTTGCAATAGCAGAAGCTTTGCAGGTCCCGCTGACCGAGCTACTGGCAGATCAGGTATCTTTTCAATCTCTCAGGCTGCGATCTCACAAAAGAATGAAGGCTGCTGAGAAAGCTCAGAAAGAAGAGATGCTCCACCGGTTTCAGCAGTGGCTTCACGACTATAACGAACTCGAGAATATGCTGGACGAGCATGAACAATGGCAGCTTGAAGAGGTGGATGCAAAAGATCCGGTGGCTTCTGCTGCTCAGGTTCGCGAGATTCTCGAAGCAGGGAATAATGCTCCCATTGATGATATTGTGGGCCTCTTGGAGGATGCCGGGATCAAGTTTTTTACCGAGGTATTCAAGCTGCCGGGGATCTTCGGATTCTCAGCCGGTATTGCAGACGGAGGGCCTGCCGTTGCAGTGAACACCGACGCTACTATTACCATAGAGCGTCAAATCTTTACCGCAGCACACGAGCTAGGCCACCTGCTTCTCCATCGCACTTCCTACGGTCCCGAGCGGGAGAGCGGTACCGCTGAGGAGGAGCATGAGGCAAATCGGTTCGCCGGCCACTTTCTCCTTCCCAATGCGGCTCTGGAAAGGGAGGTAGGTGAGAATGAGGGGCTTACCTTGGTAGATTTCGTGCTGCATGTAAAACGCAAGTACCGTGTCAGTTATATGACCGTCCTCTTCAGGCTCAAGGAAAGGTATGGATACGATAACGATATTTACCCTCGCTTCAAGACTCGATATATGGAGAAATACGGCAAGAGATTGAAGGGAAATGTCGAACCCGATTCGGTAGAAGGACCTGCAGCGGAAGATGAGTGTGAGAGGCTCAGCAGGCATGACTTCGTAGAAGATCGTCTCTCCCGTCTCGTACGACGGGCGTACATGCAGGATATGATATCCATCTCACGGGCGGCTGAGATTCTCGGAACCTCCATAGAGGAGATGCGAAGCATACAACATGAGTGGATACAGCTCATACATGCGTGAAGTTTACTCTGTTCCTGCAATAATCAGCGATGCCAATATCCTCATCGATTTCTTTGAGACTGACCGAGGAATTATCTCCCTGGTCAGTCGACACCTTGCACCATTGTAAGTTCCGGATATCGTTGCGGAGGAGGTCTCTCAACTGAAAGTGATTAACCCTGTATCCATTGGACTCACCATTATCGAGACGCCGTATTCTGTCCTGGCGGAATCTAAAGATCGTTCATCATCCATTTCTATGCAAGACTTTGTGTGTATGCGGATAGCCGAGGAGAGAGGCTGGGTCTGTGCAACCAACGATAAAGCACTGCGACGGGAATGCGGAAAGCGAGGGGTCTCTGTTCTCTGGGGACTTGAAATGATGCTTTACCTCGTAAAAAATGGAGCTTTGAAACCCAAAATAGCCACAGACACTGCATGGGCTATTCATCGATGCAACAAAATGATAACTGAGAAGGTGGTGGACTCATTTATTGATCGGATAAATGAATTATAGTGGCTTTCTCTGCCGCTTGCTGACAGTGAAAGCAGATTATTTCAATTGGCTGAGGGTGTAAATTAGTAAGATACTCAGCAGCCCGTAAATCATTACGAGCATAATCTATCCACTCTTTTATCAATTCGGCTTTCTTCATAGAGCTTTTCCCTGCTCCATAATCTCCGCTTCCATTGTAACAGAAAGGGACGCTCGATCCTCAAAAGTCTCTTTGTCATATACCAGAATATCGATTGGCTTATGTAAAATGGGATAAAGCTCTCTTCTGATCTTTCGGCTGATATCTTGGAGGCGCTCGGTAGGATCTGAAATTAATATGCACAGATCGATGTCACTGTCTTCAGAATCGGTACCTTCAGCGGTGGAACCAAAGAGCAGCACCTGTGCCCGGGGGTAATGTTTTCTCACTCGAGTAGCAACTGCCTGTAATAATTCCTCATTCATAGACACATGCAATAATATCATAGATTTTCCAAAAGTAACACTCTGTTACAAAAAGCTCAGAGATGCAAAACATGTGACCAAATTTGTGACCACCTCTGGTCAATCTTCGTCAATTTTGGTCGACTACTGGATTACACTTTGCACCGGAAAAGTGTAGTCGGAGAGTTGATCCGACGGTCTGCTGGTGGATTTTTCTAGCAATATGCATACAAAACATCATCATATGGTGTATAATTTATACACAGGGGGCTTAATATGCGAACTACACTCAACCTTAATGATGATCTGCTGGCTGAGGCACAGAGAATAACAGGAGTGAAAGAACGAACCGCTCTCATTCACGAAGGTCTTCAAGCACTCATAGAACGGGAGAGCGCGCGACGCTTAGCTCGTCTGGCCGGGAGCGAAAAGGATATGGAAGAGATCCCCAGAAGAAGACCAAACCCGGTATGATTTTGGTGGACACTTCCGTATGGATCGACCATTTTCGGGGAGAGAACAATAGATTACCTGAGTTTTTGGATCGAGTAATTGTTCTGACGCATCCCTTCGTAATCGGGGAGTTAGCCTGTGGAAATCTAAAAAACCGCAGCTACATATTGACTATGTTGTCCAATCTCCCCGCGGCAGTCGAAGCTTCGGATGGTGAAGTTATTGAGTTTATTGAAAAGAGATCGCTTTACGGAAGAGGTATAGGCTACATTGACGTACATCTTTTGGCCGCCGCAGCTTTGACCCCGGATACTCGTTTGTGGACAATGAATATCAGACTGAAAGAAATAGCCGAATCTATGGATTTAGGGCTTCATCTGTGAACACGATATCAATCTGAAAATCTTCCTCGTGACTCCTCCTTGCCGCCGGCTCCGGCAGGGGCTGCAGGGTATCCGCTGTGCCCCCTGGGTAGTTTGCGGCCGGCTTTCCCGCATTCTGATAACTTTTTGCGAAAAGTACCGATATTTCCACAGCGATATATATGCGGCTTCATCACAACAAAATCAAGCTTTTCTTGACGCAAATAAAGGTATCATCAATAATTACAGTACGGAAGGTCAATCTTCGTCAAGTTTGTTCAAGCCCGACGGGTCGCTTTAAGTCCTGGTGGCCCAAAAAGGGCAGTTCACTTAAGGTGGATCGCTCTTTTGTGTGCCCGCTTCGCGTTAGCCGCTTTTTCCGCATTTTCAACAGATAACATCAATACTTCTACTTCGATTGGTTTTGTCCCGCTTAGTGCGGGAACCTCAGCCCCAACTGTTCCACCCCTTGAAAAACTGTTTTAAAAACCCCTTTTTCTTGCTGCCCTCTTCCCTAATGGAAATATCCCCTAGGATCGAAAAACCCTCTAAAATGCAGGTACCACTGGATTCATCGGGGCTTTCTTCCTGGGAACTCTGATCTTCATTTCGAACAATTTCATAATCACCAAGGAGACTTTTGAAACGGTTTTTGACTTTCATGCCCCTGGGAATAATAATGCGTGTATCCCCAATGATAGAATAAATCTTGATACGTATAGGCTCTTCACAGTTCCTAAACCTGCGAATATCGATGTTTACGTCCCCTAATATGGAAAGGGATTGCATTCTCTTATTTGAAAAATCCTCTGCGGTCAGATGCTGGTCACCGAGCAGGGTAATTTTAGTCTCATCATTCGCCTCGGAAATATCCTTATCTAGGTCAATATTTATTTCACGGCTGGTAGACTGCTGAAAACCGGGAAAATCATGAACAATTTTTTCAAGATCTTCAATGTACTCAGCCCTGTAGGCCTGATCGAGGCGCGTTTCATATTCATCTAATTCGAGTTTGTTGTCGGCATATGCAGTTTCGAGTCGTCTAATTATTTTATCTCTATAGTCCGGGACACCGTATTTTCTTTTTTCCGGCATGTTATCCGACACTGCTTACTCCTTTATTAAAGTGAGATCCTTTCCATTATATAGCCTCGTAATTTTAGCACCTTGTCCTCTTCCGGTGCGATTTTCACTGCCTTTTCGCAATACTCCAGAGCAGCCGGAAAATCGCCGAGCTTGAAATACGTTTGGGCCAGACTAAAGAGACTTTCAAGGTGGTAGGGGGATATCTCTAAACTCCGCGAAAAAGCAGTGAGCGCTTCCGTGGGCCTGTCCATAACCCGATACACTATACCCAGATAGTAGTATACCTTTTGATTATTCGGTTCCAGTTCCGCCGCAGATAGAAAGTCGTCCAGAGCCTCTGAATATGCAGCATCGGCGAAAAGTGCCATTCCCCGATGGACCGTGATGACAGACCTTACCCTGTTGTCAATCTGGCGTTCCAAGATTTCATCATATAACTTAATCGCCCCATAAAAATCTCCCCTGTTATGAGCATTCAGCGCCTTCAATAGCAGTTCATCTACATTTGCAAAAGAGGAGTTAGGGCTTTGCTCTAGGTGTGTAATTTCTTCGTTTAACTTTGAAGTAGTTCCGCTTGTCTCCGTTTCAACCCGTTCAACAAAGCTGCGTCGCCTCTTTTTAAGTTCGTTATGCAGGCTCTTCTGATAGTCGCGAATCTCCTGGAAAATAATATCGGAGAGACTCAGGTTGGCATTCAAGGCGGCTAACTTTCTCCGCAGCGACTCGTCGTAGGGAGTGAAGTTCGCTTTATACACCAACTCGTGTTCCACTTCGGACCATGCATCTTGCAAAATTGTTCGAATCTGCACTTCACAGACACCGATATCAAGATCCTTATAATATGCTCGCACATCTTCAGGTAACTCCAGAAGCAGATGTATACTTTGATAACCGAACTCTCGAAATGAGTGTTCAGCACCCTTTCGCTCCACTTCAAACAGGGTATAGTGTGAACGCAACCTCTCTTCAGCGCTTTGTAAGTTTTCGAGAAAGGGGCATACGATCCGAATCCCGAGTATATCCTGAATATCCGGATTTTTATCCGCACTATCGTTTTCGCTGATCTTCCGCAACAACTTCTTATAATAACTGGAGAAAGACTTAACACGAAATTTTAAGGAAAAACGCAATCCCTGTTCTTTCAGGTCTTTGTCGAGTCTGCGAACAAAATTTTCAAGTGCCCCTTCGTATGCCGAAACTTTTAGCGAATACGCTTTATGCAATTTTATTTGATCCGGATAATACTTCTGATCCATCTTGAATTAAGCTTAGCAAGAAACTAATAATGTAATCAACTATAGACTGCCCAGGGCGGAGATGGAAAAATTGTACATCAAAGTCCCGGAAGAGGAAGACGTTACTGCTTTCTGTAAAATCTGCAAAATTAGAAGGATATAGAAAGGATTTCTTTCATGCTCGCGAGAAAAAAATTGTTCTCCTCCAGAATTCCAATACCGACCCTGATATATCTGGGGCGCAGTTGCCCTAATACATCGGCGACCACTATTCCCCGTTCGAAATTCTGCCTCACGTAGTCGGGAGATTTCAACGCCGCGATCGCGACAGCCAGGCTCGCCCGTGGAAAAATGGCTGAAAAGGATGAAAAAACCTCATGAAAGTAGCTGCCGGCCAGCATATACCCCACCCGTGATTGGCGATTTGACTGGTTCTCCGGGAAAATCGCCAGTTTTTAGTTTGACGTCGAAATTGATGATAGTGTTTCCCGCCGGCAGAAGTCTTCTGGCGGAGAACACCATACTGATCAAAAACTCAAACCTCTAAACTTCTAGTGAAGAACCTCAGTTCTTCCGCCAATCGTTCAAACTCGTCCTCACTCTGTTCGTTCCAGGCTTCTTTTAGATTCGCACGAAAGGAAAAATCAAAAAAAAGAGCAGCAATAATTCTGCCTGCACTTTCACATTCTATATCCTGCCGAATTAGCTCTGCGATCTGCGTACGGCGCAGCATTTCGGTGAAAAAACGAACAGGAGCGTTTAGGAGCTGTTCTTCTACACTACGCCGGGCGGACTCATATCTGTACTGACTAATCATCAACATTCTCCAAGTCAACAAGGTTTCTGTATCAGCCCGACTGAAAAACTGTTTTGCCCCGTCAAGCAGATAATAAGCCAAATCAAAGATGCTTTGCCCTCTGAAGAACTCCGGTGGGGGTATTTTGAAACCAGGCTCAATCAGTTTCTTCTCCAATCTCTGGAGAATGGCCTCAAGTAATGCCAATTTATTTGAATAATGTATGTACAGGGTAGCTTCATTTAATCCTAAGGCCCCGGTGATGTCTCTTACTGAAACGGCATCGAAGCCTTTGGTCGCAAAGAGCTCTAATGCTTTATTAAACAGGCGCTCACGAGTCGTAATTGATCCCATTTCTGATTTTTTAGGTCTTCCCATACCAAGATTTGTACTATTTCTTTTTAAAAAAATCAACAATTGTTTATGTATTCGCGGGTAACTACTTGATATTTAATAAACGTTTGTTTATTTTTATAAAAATAATAACAAGAAATTCTTTCAAACCCACCATTTTGAAAGAATCCAAAAGGAGAACTACAGTGAAAATGCATGGTATAATGCTGGCAATATTGGGAGTAATCATTTTGAACGGTTGCGCTTCACACGCAAATAAAGATATCCCCCTAGGATTGTATAAATCCTCCGAAGGCAGAGCCATATCCCACAAAAGTTATGACAAAGCCATGAAGCTCTGGAACACGGAGTATGAAGAAGACTGGGTAACAACCGAATATGGACGAACCCACATCATCATCTCAGGCCCCAAAGGGGCTAAGCCTCTGTTCCTCTTACCGGGACT
>CAZDFY010000121.1:0-9082 GCA_964504785.1 uncultured Sediminispirochaeta sp.
AACTTCATCCATACTTATAGTCTACTAAATATGAGTGCTAAATGAAAGGTTGATGTCATGCCTATACGACAATTTACGGCTCTGCTTCTGATTGTCCTGTGGCGTTTCAATAGATAGGAAAAGGGAATTGGAAACGGATGACCGTCCCATGTCCGAAGTTGTAAGTTGGCTACCACTCAAAACCCGATTGAATATTTCGGGCTCGGGTGGGAAGGGAACATGAACAACACACGTCGGAGAGAATAGGAGATAATTGAGTGTGAGTATACAGAACGGAAGAAGGAACTGTATTGAGGTTCTATCGAAGTGATATTTTTGGGAGCGCCTGATGTATCGACAGATTCACACTAAAACTCATTCTGGAGAGGGCGTACATACAAGGTTTCGGCCTTGTTCCTTTGCGGTATATAGGGCCACATCTGCAGCGCGAATGAGATCGTCGACTGGTGCACCGTACTGATACTGTGCAACTCCGGCACTAATAGTAATGCGAATTTCCTGCTGCCGGCATACTACCCCATTATCGGCAACGGCCAGTCGGATTTTTTCGGCTACATTTACCGCATCATCGATTTCGATATGAGGAAGACAGATAAGGAATTCTTCCCCGCCCCAACGAGATTCCGTATCGGTATCCCGCAACACATCGCTGAGAACCCGGGCTAATTCCACCAGCACTTTATCGCCTACCTCATGCCCGTAGGTATCGTTTACTTTCTTAAAATGGTCAATGTCGATGAGAATAATTGAGAAAGAGTGCTGATAACGGTTTGCGCGCTTTACTTCATTATCGAGAATGTCCATCATATCACGACGGTTTGAGATGCCGGTAAGAACATCCTGTTTTGCTACACTGCTCAGATACTCATTTGTATTCATCAGCGACTTTTGATATCCATCACTTAAACGGGTTACTCGGTTAAAACTGCGCAACAGATGTTGGTACTCTTTTAGAAGCTGCATAAAATGGGGATATAAATCATTCTCAGTGTCGCCCCATCGCGTGGCAATGTCATCCGCCCACTTGAGTACATCTTCTTCAGAATAATTATGTTTTTCTCTCAATGCGCTAGGTACTCCCTCGTTCTTTATACTTCACGGTTTTTTATATTAAAAGGCATCTCGAAATCTTCTTTCAGTTCTTCCACTGTATCCAACTCTCGCTCATTATCCCCGTCGCAAAACCATTGCACCTCAACAGAACGACCGTCATTATGTGCATCCTCCAGGCGGTCCAGCAACTGAATCATATATTTAGTGCTGCTTGTATTCATATAGGTAAGGGTCACTCTCAGGAGAATAGGCTTTTCCCCTTCTTCAAGGAATTGATCGATCCATTCCATCACGGGCGTGTAAAACTCGTGGGAATTCTCGGGATAGGAATCTCCGCCTATCTCGAAGACTCCTGTCTCCGGATCAAAATTGATATACGGCGTAGATTTGCTTTGTATAATTTCAAGTTGTTCCATATAATCCTCAAATAATCACTTCTATGGTAAAAAAACTCGTTTCTGCATCAAGTTCTTTGACCGAATAATGAAGCGGTGTAGATGCTTTTCGGGCCATACTAATAAAACCAAGCCCTGCTCCACCGTCATCTCTTAACGGCTCACGCAGTTGATTTTTATACAGCCTTTTCAACTCGTCCTTGTCAGCACCGAGAAGTGGTTCAAGATGTTCGCGCAACAGGACCGCATCGTCGTTGTGTACAATGTTACCCGAGCTAATAATGTAATTATCTTCATTTCGGGCAATTATAAGCGTTCCGCTTCGAGACTCCTTTTCAGCAGGAAGCTTAATGTCTTCGCGGGTGGTATAATTCTTTAAGTTCTGGGCTTGCTCAATAAAAACGGAAAATACATCTTTGATACGGTTTTTTGGGGCTTCATCACTTTGCAGATGTTTCTTTACTGCTTCTCCAAGCTGCTCAATCACAGTGTGAGAGAAATATCCGTTAAAACTGATCATGATGCCCTGCTTTTCAAAAGTGTTCCGCAGAGATAACAGATCAAATCTTTGCATACTCCTAGCTACTCCTTCTTAGACTTCGCGTCCTCATCAGTAGGAACGCTATTCTCGAATGAAAACGCAAGTGCAAGTACATCGTCCCGTTGAGCGTTCTCACCTCGATATCGGTCGAATTCTTCTATAAAGGCCTCTTTTGAACCATCAAAACCTGATAAAAACTCTTTAAGCCGCCGTGTCCCATAAGACCTTCCACCGGCCCCACCGGACTGATCTACAAAGCCGTCGGTAATCAGAAAGAATGTACGCCCACTTGTTTCTATTTCATGATTGTGAAACGCTTCAGGCGTTTTCCTGTGCCTGTTCCGGATTGCCTTCCGGCGGCCCTTTATGGTTGAGATATCTCCACTCACTTCCCGAATATATAGGGGCATTCCCGCGCCGGCACATATGATCCTCTTTTCTCTGGGAAAGCATATACACAAGCCGATATCAAAACCGCTCTGCAGCGAATCCTGATTGTTCCCCGACGATAAGGCCCCGCTTATCTCTTTTTCAATGTCCGTAAGAATTCCCGCCGGATCATCCGGTGCATGGGTAGAAATAATGTGTTCCAGCATTGAGTTGGTCATCATGGTCATCAGCGCCCCGGAGACTCCGTGCCCCTCACAATCAATCACAGATAGAAAGAACCCGTCTTGGGGTTCTTCCGGATTGAGAAACCGGACATACAGCATGTCCCCACCTACAATATCCCGCTGCCGAAAAAAGAGAGAATAGTGCGGGAAAAGCCCTGCTATGAGCTTTTCCTCCGGCATGATCTCCTTCTGAATCAGGCCGGCATAGCGGATACTTTCGGTCAAACGGTTGTTCGTAGTAGTGAGCTCCGCATTTGCCATTCTCAAGCGAGAGGTACGGTCATTCACCATCTGCTCCAGATTTTGGGTGTAGTCGCGAATTTTCGTCGCCATATCATTAAAAGCCGATGAGAGCACTGAAATCTCGTTGCTCCCCTTCACAGGTATGGAGAGATCGTAGTGTCCATCGGCGATCTTTTCTGCAGAATCTGTCAAACTCGTCAGGGGCTTCAGGACAAGACGCTGCATGAATCCTGTCGTCAGGACCAGCCAAAGAATGATTGTGCCGCCCAAGAGTAAGAACATAGGTGTAAAATCCCGAAATGAGAGAAACTCGGATGTATCTAATGAAGCGACAACATACGCATCAAGGCTGCTGCTGGAGGTCATTGCCGTAAGACCCGTCGTCCCTTCAAGTGCAAGCCGACTTACCACAGTTTTTCCTGCATCAGCCCCCTCCATAAGCCGTTGAATTATGTGACGATCCGAACTTTTATCAAGCACATCGTAAATGCTGACTTTCTCCGCCTGCTCCTCTACTTTAGCGTTTTTCGCCATGATACTACTGTCCCGATGGGCCAGAATTACCCCGTCAGTATCGATGAGCATTACGCTGGTACCTGAACCTTCGGAAGCTACTATTTTTGATACCGTCTCGGTAATCTCCAAACCTGTTCCCGCCAGCCCCAGACGCTCTCCACCGTGGGTGACTAAACAATTTATCCATACCCTGCTCACATCAACATTCACATTATAGTCAAGGTTAAATGAAATTGCCTGGCCGGATTCGATAGACTGGAAAAACCATTGATCAGTTGTCACCTCTCGATTCATCTCAGAGCTTACAAGCTTACCATCTGTTCCCCAATTATAATAGCGGCGCGATGAAAGAATACCGACAAAGCTATTGGAATCTGAAAAGGATTCACGATAGGCTCCCAGCTCTTCAAACGCCCGCCTGCGTTTTTCCTGGTTTTCCTCATCAAGCATCCACTCTATCAGCACCGGAGAATTCGCAAGGGTGCGCGCCAGGGCAGACTCTCGATCAAGCACTCGGGACAATTGCAGACGCGCGGATTTCACCCGCTCCACCGCATAGTTTTTCCCCAGGTCAGTAATCATACCCTGCACTTCCACGTAAAGCCATGTGCCCGCGATACCAATGAGTATGAGGAAGAACAACAGAGAACTTAGTAAAAACCTGGTCTTTAGAGAATATGTGTTAGATAATTGCATTTGTAGTCTTATACTAATTCAAACCAATTGTTGAAGCAAGGAAATTTAGCCTTTATCAGGAAATCTAATTTTGTGCTCCAGGTGGTAGCTCTTCGTATTGAGAATATTGTTCTTTTCTTTTTCTATCTTCCATCTGCTACACCTATAAGAGACCATACGCCTCTTTCCGTCTCACTATTATTCTTCCAGTGTTTTCAATTTGAAACAGGTTTTGCAGACTGTTGACTTAAAGACGTACTTTTCACCGGATATCGAGTTCATAGGTATCACTCTTAATCACGCTGTGATAGGTGTAGAAACCTGCCCAATAGTTTAATTCTGCTGATGGAGTCTATCTGAGAAGATTCGCTTTTTCTGTATTTTACCAGTGTGTGTGAAAATCTCTCCAGAAAGAACCAGAAAGAATTCCCTCAAGCAGAAGGCATATACGAAGATAAAGACTGAGCAGGCGCCATATCAGATTTGCTGTGTTCGTTCATCAGTATTAATGCGAGAGGAGGCATTTCCTGATGTAGAGGTTCGGGCACTACACTACTCCCCAATATATTCTATATTCCCTTTTCAGGGCTCATTAAATGGTTTTCATGCTCATTCATAAGAACCCGGCGGCGTTAATGCCGCCGGGTCTGTAATATTAAAGTAGATTAACTAAAGAACTTATCGATATAACCCTGCACAAAGACATAGAGAATTATGAGTGGGAGGACATATCGAACGTAAGGCTTTATCCACACGGGATAGCGCATTCCCTTACCTTCATTGGCCTCTTCAATAAAATTGTCCCATCCCCAGGCAAACTTATATCCACAGAAGAATACGAAGATCAGTGAGCCGATGGGCAGCAGGTTCATACTTACAATGAAGTCCCAGAGGTCGATTACTGCGGAACCTTCTCCCAGAGGCTGGAAGGAACTCCACACATTGAAACCGAGGGCGCAGGGGATGGAGAGAACCGCTACGATCACACCATTAGTAACAGCAGCTTTTTTGCGGGTCCAGTTCCATTCATCCATAGTAAAGGCCATCAGGTTCTCGAATACTGCCACAACAGTAGACATAGCGGCAAAACTCATGAACAAGAAGAAGAGAGATCCCCACAGCCGACCGCCGACCATGTTGTTAAAGATATTCGGCAGTACAACAAAGATCAGTCCAGGTCCCTGAGCGGGATCCTGACCAAAGGCAAAAACTGCCGGGAAAATAATAAGTCCGGCAACTAGGGCGACAAAGGTGTCGAGCACGAGAATATTGACAGATTCGCCGGTCAGCGATCTATCTTTGCCGATATAACTACCGAAAATAAGCATACTTCCGATACCCAGACTGAGGGTAAAAAAGGCCTGACCCATCGCGGCGTACACCGCTTCCCATAGGCCGGCTTCCATGAGTCGGCCGAAATCAGGCTTCAGGTAAAAGCTCAGTCCTGCTCCGGCGCCCGGCAGGGTTACTGACCGAATAGCGAGGATTACGAGAATAACTACCAAGGCCGACATCATGAATTTGGTGATTTTTTCTACTCCTCTCTGCAGGCCGATTGAACAGATGGCAAAACCCAGGATTACGACCAGAAACATCCAGAAGAGCAGGCTTCCGGGCTGTGAGAGAAAACCGCCGAAAAACGCGCCGATCTGATCGGGAGCCAATCCGGTCAGATCGCCCTTCAGGGTAAAGTAGAAATAGGATAGCATCCACCCGGCGACAGTGGTATAGAACATCATCAGGATAAGGTTACCAAGGATGGCAAGATACCCATACGCGTGCCATTTTGATCCCTTCGGTTCCAGGGCCCTGAATGATCCGGCAATGTTCAGTCGTCCAGCTCGACCTATGGAGAACTCCATTACCATAATGGGAAGACCCAGAATTAAAAGGAAGACCAGATAAATCAATACAAAGGCCGCCCCACCGTATTGCCCTGTAATAAAGGGAAATCTCCACACATTCCCCAAGCCGATTGCACAACCGGCGGAGAGCAGAATAAATCCTAACCTGCTCGCCAGTTGTTCTCTCTGTTTCTCAGCACTCATTACTAACACTCCTTTGTCCATGTAAAAATCGATGCTGAATTATTTTAAGTGGTGCCTGCCGGGCTGTCAAGAATTTTAAAATATTTAATTTCGTTAGGGGCGGAGGTGTGCTAATGGAAAACGTACTGCGGATATATCTCACATAAAAATCAATGGTTCGCAGGAACTATATCTTGCGGCACACACACCGGCCCACATGCTCAGCATTCGGATTACTGAGGTAGAGAGTATCTCCTCGCTGTAGCACCGATATGCAGTTCACTTCCGCTGCATAGAGTTGTTAACCGTTCAATCAGTCTTCCGATTGGAGGGAAATAGAAAAGCGAAAAAGGCTGCCCTTACCTTCTTCACTCTCCACTTCAATTGTACCGCCATGGCCCTCTGCGATCCTTTTGGATATGGCAAGGCCGAGGCCGGTACTTTTTTCGCCTCCAGTAGTCTCCACTTTGCTCTGAAAGAAGGGTTCGAAGATATCCGATAAGTCCTCCTCGGGAATACCCAGCCCCTCGTCCTCAACCTCTGTGTACACCGATGAATCCTGTGTGTAGACCCGCAGCGTGATCCTAGTGTTCTGTTGTGAATACTTCACCGCATTGGAAAGGAGGTTGTCAAGCACCTGAGTGATTTTTAACTTGTCTATCGTCATCTGCAAAGATTCAGCCTCAATGTCTGTCTGAATTTCTATTCCCTTTTTCCTTGCATAGGGCGCGTTCATAGCAACACTACGATTCACAAGCTCGATTAGATCAACCTCCGCTAAGTTCAGATGGAGGGTACCGGACTGGTATTTGGAGAGGTCGAGTATATCAGAAACAAGTTCCAGCATATGTTCCGAGCTGTCCCTCATTATCTGTATGTATTCCTGTTGTTCCTCGTTTAGCTCGCCAAAATCGCCTTCGAGAAGCAGGGATGCGAAACTAAAGATCCCGGAGAGCGGATTGCGAAGATCGTGAGTCGCAATGCCTAAGTACCGGTTACGCTCTGCAAGGGTTTCCTCGAGCATCTGATTCTTCTTGTGCAGGTCCCGCTGCAGATTTGCCAGCTCGTTATTCAGCCGCGTAAAGTCTTCGAAAAGCTCATTCTCCGTTCCCCTGAACTCAACAACTGCTTTTTGATCGTTTTGATCGGTATGCTTTTTTATGGTAGTGCGAATGAGGTTTGTCTGCTCGTTGTTCACCCGCATCACCTCTTCAAAGTAGCTTCCTGCCAATTGCCGAGAAGTAGAAGCCACAATTACAATCTCTTCTTTGTTCATTCCCCCCACAAAGAAGAGCTCTATCACTTCGTTCTTCCCGCGAACATTGATACTCCAGTCGTAGAGTGCCTTTTCTTCGCGGAGCCGATACATGAAAGAGAAGAACTTCTGCAGACTGTTTTCGTCAACAAGCGTGGAGAGTGAGCCCGCAATTGGAATTTCAAGGGACTCAGGAAGATCATTGCGCAACACCTGGCGTATACGCCCTTGGGGATCACAGACTATCGCAATTCCGTTGAAACCTGACTCTTTACCCTTCACTTAGATTATTTCCCGCTTTTCCTTTTTTGAGGAGAAATCGAGCTTTTTCGATTGCCCCATGGGCGCTTTTAGCGCTTCCGTCCGCACCAACCTTCTTCCACAGTTCAGGATCAAGGTTAAAGGGATAACCACCCACCAATACTTTTGTGTGTGCAAGCTCGGGTCGAGACCTCACTGCTTCGATAATCCTTTTAACTTCGGAGATGTGATAGGTAATGGTTACAGATACGCCCACCACATGCGCTTTTTCCTGAACCGCCGTCTCAATGATCGATTCCAATGGTGTATTTGCTCCGAGAAAGTAGGTATCCCAGCCATCAAGTTCAAAGAAGTCGGCTATCATGCGTATACCGAGCTCGTGGAGCTCATCACCTACGCTGGTTCCGACAAATACAAGCCCATTCTTCTCGTGACTAAAAATATAGGGATAAAGCCTGCTCATCACAAGTTGCGTAACCGCCGTGCAGTAGTGCTCCTGGGCAACATTCACCTCGTTTTCCTGCCATAGCCGTCCGATTTCCCATTGTGTTACCTGAAACACTTGTTCGTAGATTTCGCGAATGTCGGTTCCCTTTTCCACAGCATCTAGTATAAACCTCATCGCCTTATCGCGTTCTCTTGAAAGCAAGGCATCAAGATAGTTTCCAGCAAGTTCTCCCAAGGGTGCTTCTAAGGATATGTATGAATGGTTTACATTCGCAAGACTGTCGAAGGCTTCAATACCTCTTTTCAAAAGGGAGTCGGCACTTTCCCACTGATTTTTCCCAGAACCTCCTGTGAGTTCGTCCTTTTCAGGGCTGATGTCAACCATTGCCTCGCGGATAGCAATCAGGCTTTGACGAAAGGATTCATTCGAAATACCAATTGAAGAAAATAGATCTTTCACCCATTTTATATAGGAGAAAAAGAGCTCTTGAGATTCCGTCCCTACCGCATCGGCGAGGTACAGAAGGTGGTACTCGACATCCTGTCTGCACTTCTGCTTTCCCGCAGCGCCCAATATCTCGTCATAATGGGGAAACCGGCTCCAGAGGATGTTGATAACTTGTCCAGCTACTTTAGATTTATGTTCGAGCAGAGCATCTCTTTCAAGCCTTGCAGCATTACTTTCCACATTGTTAGTATAAGAAGGCGCTTCGATTTATGTCAAGCAAGTTGATACAGCAATTCGCAATGTGAAAAATTTTTAAAAATTTTCACATTGCGAATGCTCACATTTTGTGTAAGATAGGTAGTTTATCTTAAAGATGGTGTGGGTATTCTCATTTTGGAAGTCTTATGACTTCCAAAATGAGACTATATGAAGTTGATAAATATTCATAAGCTGAAGCGTGATATAGCCAAAAAGACGCTTCATCATATAACATCACCGGCAGGCGAAGAACAACTCATCTTGTTATACGAAGATTTTTTCGTGTTTTTTTATTCGCGAATATTGACACGTACATGTAAAATCTTTACTATTACACTAATATTTTGAG
>CAZDFY010000122.1:0-2325 GCA_964504785.1 uncultured Sediminispirochaeta sp.
TGACGATATTGAGCTGAGGGAAAGCAGCCATGCCGAGATAGCGGGAATCGGGGGAGCGCGGCTGCAACAGGGCCTTGAAAATATTTTCTCGATGCGAAAGTTCTTCTCTCATGTGCGGCTGAACTGGTCACAAATGCTGGTGTGGGCGCGGATGGTGGGAACCCTCGACAAGAATGACGGGGTCTTTTGGCCGAAATATGTGTGGATGTGAGGAGAGGCAAATTCTCGCTGTAGGCGAGTGAGTTTTCTTGCCCACAGGGTTTGGACCAGTAGATATTCTACACCGGGGCAGTCAGGCTGGACCTCGAGACGTTTAATCTGAAGCCTGCTTTCGAACCAGCATGATATCTCCAACCTCGCTTCCGCTGTGCCGGGCGATAACCTTGCATTTTGTCTTGAAAAGCAGATAGATGCTTCTTTCGACATCCGAAAGGGTCTCATAATTGCCCTGGCCTTTCGCGATCACTACATCCGCGGTTTTGAACAAATCCAGAAACTCCCTGGTGCACATTGATAAAAGGGTCCCCGGGGCTTCACTCCCGCTTGGGATAACCGGTACCAGTTTTGTGAGGCCTATTCGCTCCGCATCTTCTAAAGTTGCATCATTTATTATCGGAGCGGCTCTCACGGCAACCACAATTTTCAGATGGGGGTACTCCTTTTTCAGTGCTTCGATAAACAGCATATCAAAAACAATTTCTCCGGCGTTATCGGCAACATAGAGCAGGGTACCCCGGCCACTGTCTTGCCCACGGTCCTCCGCAGAAAAGCCGGCAGAATAGCCCTGTGCGGCACTATTCGCCTTCGTAAGGTCCTCTTTCAATGCGGAGAGGGAAAAATTAGCGGGGTTTTCAGCACCGATCCTCGCTTCCTCATCCTCCACCAGCTTCTGGAGAGTGTGAGAGACGTCGAGATCGGTGGACACCCCCAAGTCGATACTGTTGCCGGCAATCGCAAACTCTATGGCCGTCAGCAGAGGATCCTCGCTGCGGGCAATCAGCTCACGCACGGAGGGGGCCGCTTCCAGGGCTATACGATTACTCTGTTCCTTTTCATCGGCGAAAGGGTCCGGTTCATCCGTAATCCCACGGATCATGCGGTTGATTTGTAGGGACATCTCTGGAGGTGTTGCATCGATGGAAAATTCGGGCAGCATTTTCGCCACCCGGTTTAATACTTCCCGTTGTTGGGCTTCATCGAGACCAGTACGACGGGCAATTCCCAGCCCGTGGTCCATAAAACAGGAAAAACAGTCTAAAAAAGTGCGCATACCCTTTAACTCTTACGCTTTAGCTGTTTTCAGCTTCGGAAGCCCGGTCGGCCTTGTTCTCTTCGGCATTGGCATCGGCATTTTCAGCTTTAACCGCCGCCCCGTTTTTGTCAATATTCTTGAGGGTGTTCTCAACAATCTCGCGCATTGCAGCCGAAGAAATACTCTCGGGTTTTTCAGTAATATAGTGATACCCCTTGTCTTCAGCCTCCATCAGGGCCTGCTCCAAGGGAATTGCACCAAGAAAGGGCACTTCCATCTCTTCAGCAGCCTGTTTCCCACCGTCCTTTCCAAAAAGGGGAATCTCTTTTCCGCAATGGGGGCAGATCAATCCGCTCATGTTTTCGACAACCCCAAGAATCTTTACATTGAGCTGCTTGGAAAAGTTGATACTCTTTCTTGAATCGAGAATCGCCACCTGCTGGGGGGTGGTTACAATAATACTGCCGTCGAGCTCCGGAATCAGCTGGGCCACAGTCAAGGGCTCATCACCGGTTCCCGGGGGAGAATCGATTATCAGATAATCCAGTTTTCCCCAGTTTACATCGGCGAGAAACTGTTTTATCACTCCGATTTTCAAGGGCCCCCGCCAGATTACCGGAGTATCAGGGCCGTGGCCGGCCATCGAAAGACTTACCACTTTAAGATTTTTGATAACCTCAAAGGGTTCGATGCCGTCATCGTAGGAAATAAGCTGGGCATTATCGGCCCCCAGCATCTTTGCTACGTTCGGACCATGAAGGTCGGTATCCAGCAAACCTACCTTGAAACCCTTTTCCGCCAGGGTAAGCGCTACATTTACAGAGACGGTAGTTTTTCCAACCCCGCCTTTCCCGCTCAGCACCAGGATTTTGTGTGTTATACCGCCCATACGATCTTTTAGGCGGGCGTCCTGGGCTTGCCTCTCCTCATTACTTTGTGCAGCCATCTTTTTTCCTTTCCTTCTGCTTTTTATCTACAGCTTTAATCTTCTGCTTCTTGAGCTTCTAAAGCTCCTGAGCTTTTGATCCCCTGGGCCCCTGGGCCCTTGAACTTTTTGGCCCCTGGGCCCCTGA
>CAZDFY010000122.1:2425-8942 GCA_964504785.1 uncultured Sediminispirochaeta sp.
CCTGGGCCTCTGAACTCAGGGCCCCTGAACTTTTAAGCTTCTGGGCTTCTGAGCCCCTGCGCTTCTCCCTGCCGGCGTTTCCAACGGAAAAACCGGCCCCTGTTCAGCATACCATGGTACGCTGATAAAGGTCAGTTTACTGCGCTCAGTTTACTGCGCTCAGCTTACTGTTTCTCATCCTGGGAAAACTCTGTGATTTTCCCCCACACAGCCTTCAGCCTATCTGCAATGTCGTCATCAAAACTACATGCATAGGGTTTTAAGTCGGCCACCGAATCGACAATCCGTTTGTCGTAGGGGATATCCCCAAGATACCGAATTTTCTTCTCTGTGGCAAATGTACGCAGCTCTTCCGCCATATCAGGATTGATGGAGCTTTTATTTATCACCATCCCAACGGGAATTCCAAAGTGCATGGCCACATTGATTACCCGTTTCACATCGTGAATGCCGGCGGTGGTCGGCTCGGTTACCAGCACCACCATATCAACCCCGGTCATTGCGGACATCACCGCGCACCCGGTCCCCGGAGGCCCGTCGATCACAACCCAGTCTTTCTCACGATCCTCCCCGAGGGTACGGGCATTGGAACGCACCTCCTGAACCAGCTTTCCGGAGTTTTCCTCGCCGGCAAAAAGGTGGGCATGGACCATCGGTCCGAATTTCGTGTCCGACACAAACCACCTTCCGGCATCACTTGTCCGGAAACTGAAGGCGTCGGTCGGACACACCAGCCCGCACACCCCGCAGCCCTCACAGGCCACCGGGTCTACCTGGGCCACCGCTGTCTGCGGTCCTCCGGAACTGCTTCCTGCCGCAGGGCCGGCTCCAAGGTCAGCCGGGGCTGCCGGGGCTGCCGGGGCTCCCCGGGCTCCCGGGGCTGCCGCCATACTCAGGGCGTCAAACCGACAGTGTTCAACACAGATACCGCAGCCGGTGCAGGCGCTCTCGTCCAACTCAGCGACCCGGCCGCCCTTGAACTCGTGGGTCTCCTTTACCTCGGGGGCCAACAGGAGGTGCAGATTGGCCGCATCGACATCGCAGTCGGCAAAGACCGCATCTTCGGCTAAACACGCCAGAGAAGCGGAGACAAAGGTTTTTCCCGTCCCCCCTTTACCGCTGAGAATCACTATCTGTTTCATCTTTTGGCGCCCCTTTGGGCTCTCATTAGTACTCATATCAGCCTGCCCTCCCTTCGGCCACAATTGATTCGATCCGACGATACATCTCTTGAAACCGAAGACGGTACTCCGAGTCGGCATCGACTATGCTCTCGCCGCGGGCATAAAATTCGGCAATCTTCCTGCTGTAGGGAATCCGCAGCAGCACCGGAATACTCTTTCTGCGACAGAACTCCTCTACATCGCTGTGGCCTATATCGGAGCGGTTGATTACCACCCCCATCGGCATGTCCAGATCATCAAGAACCTGCACCGCCATCTCCAGATCGTGCAGACCAAAGGGGGTGTTTTCCGTTACCAGCAGGCAAAAATCAGAATCCTTGACCGCCGTTACCATCGGGCAGGTCGTCCCCGGGGGCGAGTCGATAATCAACGGCCCGCCGGCCCCTGGAGCGGTGTAACCCGGCCCACCGGCCTCCATAGCATTCGCCTCGGAAGCACCCCTCCGCTTCACCGCACGGATCAAAGGAGGGGCCAGCACCTCACCGCTGTTCAGGTCTCCGTACAGCAAGTGTACCCCCGGCACCTGTGCCGAAACCAGCTTACCGATTGGCCGGAGCTCCTCGGTAATTGCATCCTCGGGGCATACAATCCGGCACCCGCCGCAGCCGTGACACAAATTATCAAACACAAGAACCCGGTCCTTCAAACGGGCCAGGGCGTTGTACTCGCAGAAGGAGCTGCAGAGCCCGCAGGCCGTACACTTGTCGTTGTCGATCCGCGGGACCGGGATCGAAAAATCCCCGCTCTCCCGCGACTCCAACTGCAGAAACAGGTGGCTGTTCGGTTCCTCCACATCACAGTCCAGCAGTTGCACATCCTGCTCCAGGGCACGGGCCACACCCACTGCAACAGTGGTTTTCCCCGTCCCCCCTTTTCCGCTCGCTACCGCTATCGTCATACAGCCGCAGCCCTAGGAGTGACGGGCGGGGCCGGTAGGTCCGCTTGTTTTGTCGTACTCACCCTTCAAAAAAGCCTGCACCGCCGCTTCAACCGTTCCATCGGCATTGGGATACACCTCGATACCCGCAGCATTCAGGGTTTTAAACGCATTCGGCCCAACTTGCCCGGTCAGCACCGCCTGAACCTCTTTCTCCGCCATATACTGACTGGTCTGCACACCGACACCGCCGACCCCCGCCGCAAAACCGTTGGCTTCAAAGCTATAGTCGCCGCTCTCGGTATCGTAAAAGCAAAAAAAGGCCGCCCGCCCGAATCTCGGATCTACATTCGAGGTACGCTCCTCCCCTTGAGAAGTGATACATATTTTCATGAAAGTCTCCTTGGAATTTTATTCTTTTAAAAAATGCACTGATAGTAGCGCGACGCTTTCGACTAAAGTGCCGGCGGCGCCGCGCAAGACCTTGGGCTAATGATGATCGCAGTCGCCGTGTTCGCCGCCGTGGGTACCATCGCCGTGCCCCTCTCCGTGTGCGCAGAGGCTCTCGCCCCCTTCGAGCGTGCCGGCAAGGCAGGAGTTCAGTACTTCGTCGATACTCCCGGTTACGCCGACTATCTGCTCAATACCGAACTGATTGAAGTGCATCTGGGCCCGCCCGCCCATACCGCCGGCAATTATCACATTCACCTCGTGGTCCTTCAGCAGCTGCGGAATACGGCCCGGCTCGTGGCCGGGGTTCTCAAGTTCAGTACGGTTTTCAATAGTCCCGTCGACAAGATCAACCAGAGTATAGAGAGGGCAGCGCCCGAAGTGCGCTGCCACCTGACCAGCTTCTGTTGCAATGGCTATTCGCATACTAGTCTTCCTTGCTCTCGGAATTGACAGCGTCCATTTCACGCTTCAGGTACTGCATGCGCTCTTCAAGGGCGGACATTTCGTCCTCAAGCACGGCTTTGCGGTTTTCCGGTGCCGCCGGTGCTACCGGCGGCTCAGGCCGGTTCCAGGCCATTCCACGACCGAAGCCGGCGTATCCGCCGCCGTAGCCCCAGGCCATTCCACGGCCGGCCCCGGCCCATCCGCGGCCCATGCCGCGTCCGCCGCCCCAGGCCATTCCGCGGCCCGGTCCCGGTGCGCTTGCATATCCGGGGGCATTGTTGCCGGCGCAAAATCCAAACGCCCTTCCTGTCATTGGTCCCATTCCGTTGGGTCCTGTTCTGTCTCCTCTTGGCATAATGTTCCTCCTCGGGATTTTCTCCCTCTCATTGTGTATTAGTTTGACTGCACTCCCGGCATACGCCGTAGAGCTGCACCACATTCTGCTGGACGGTAAAGCCGTTCTCGGACTTTACCAGCTCTTCCAGCTGGTCCAGCAGGCTGTGCTGATTCTCCGGAATTTCCGTCACGGGAAAACTGCGCCTGCAGTGTGTGCAGATCAGCACCTCCCGGTGCCTCCGCTCGTCCTGCTCGGCCAGCTTGTACCGGGCTTTGCCCTCACCGGTGTCGATCCGGTGCACAATGCCGATTTCAGCCAGCAGCTGCAGGGTCCGGTACACGGTGGCCAAGCCGATCCCCGGGTGACGCTGGTGGACCTGCAGGTACACATCATCGGCACTGAGGTATTCGTCGGCCCCCTCGAGGATCTCGAGGATAATCTGCCGCGGCACCGTCAGGCGAAAACCGCGCCCCCGGTAGGGGCCTCCTCCGCCGTGGCCGCCCCGACACCCGGGACCAAAACCGCCGCCCCGACCCTTTCCACGGCCGCCGCGGCCCGGACCGAACCCGTCGCCGGGGGACCAATTTGCCTCATCATCTTTTCCCATACACATCATTCCTTTTTGAGAATCATTCTCATCTACAATATACTCCTTCTCATCACAAGTGTCAAGTAACATCACGCGGGTATTCTCATTCGGCGGAAAAGCGGATATACTCTGGAGCCATGAGCGTTCCCATTATTGTAAAAATTCTCATCTCCCTGGCCCTTATTCTGGTCGGTAATAAACTGCTAAAAAACCTCTCGGCGGCGGTAGCCCTGGCTACGGTGGCCCTGGCTTTTTGGACGGGACATTCGCCACGCGGGATGGGGCAGATTGTCACGGAACGTTTTTTCAGCCTCGACAACGGGCTGCTGCTGGCGGTGGTTATTCTGGTAATCTGGCTGTCGAGTCAAATGGACAAGACCGGTATAATGAGAGACCTGGTGGGAAGCCTCCGGGCTTTTTTATCGCCCCGCAGCGCGATGGCGGTGCTGCCGGCGGTGATCGGGCTGCTGCCGATGCCCGGGGGAGCCCTGTTTTCCGCCCCCCTGGTGGACGACTGCGATGAGAAGGATGAGGTTCCGGCCCTGTTGAAGTCACAGATCAACTACTGGTTCCGCCACGTGTGGGAACTTACCTGGCCCCTGTATCCGGGGGTGATTCTTGCCACGGACATTGCGGGGCTGGAAGTGTGGCAGGTGTTTCTGGTGGGAATACCGATGATGGCAACCTCAATAACCGCCGGGTATTTTTTCATACTGAAAAAGGCCCGCATCAGCGCCGGACACACCACCCCCTCCAACCACCGCTTTGTAGTCATGATGCTGCCGATTATCACGGTAATTGTCGTCTACCTTCTGATTACCATTTTTCTTCCCGGGGTGGGCCAAATAAACAAGTATTTGCCGATGCTCATCGGCATTGCCGCGGCGATTCTGGTGCTTCAGTACCGCCGCCCCCTTGGCTGGTCGGAATGGAAGGGGGTCCTCTTCAGCCGGCGGGCCCTCAATATGGCGGTCATTGTCGCACTGATCCGAATATACGGGGCCTTCATTGAAGCACGCCTGCCCGGAGGGACCATGCTGATGGATCAGATGCGCATGGAATTAAACACCCTGGGGATTCCGCTTATTCTGCTGATCATGGTCCTTCCCTTTATCAGCGGGCTGACCACGGGCATCTCCGTCGGGTTTGTCGGTGCCAGTCTGCCCATTGCCTTTTCCCTGCTGGGCCCGGAGGCCAGTCTGGCCGAGCGGCTCGGTACGCTTATGCTGACCTACCCCTTCGGTTTTATCGGGGTGATGCTCTCGCCGGTGCACGTCTGTTTTATTGTCACCAGCGAGCACTTCAAAACCAGCCTGGTAAAGAGTATGGGACGGATTCTCATACCGTCGGCAATTGTACTGGCCGCTTCATTCGCGATAGGCATTCTGCTGCTTGGATAAGGAACTACACTCAAGAGGGTTTTTAGTATGAGTACACAAGGAAAATCGGAGATGATTCAGGACCTGGAGGAAAAGCGCGAAGAGATCCTCCGGGAAATCGAGGAATACAATCAAGAGCGAGAACAGATCAAATCGATGCTGGGTAAAATCGGCGGAGAAAAGTATTCAAAAACCGACAAAATCATCAACATCTTTTTTGTGCTGCTCATTATCGCTTTGATTGCCCTGGAGATAACCACCCATTTTCTGCCGCCCTACATTTCCATTGAGATAGGGGTACTGCTGGTTTCGATCAAGATTATCTGGATGATCCACTCCCAGCACAAGTTTAACCACTTTCAGTTCTGGATCCTCAATTCACTGGAGTTCAGAATGAACAATATGTACTCGCGGATAAAAAAAATCGAAAGGCTTGTCACAGAAAACAACAGCAAAGAATCCGGCTCTTAAAGAGTGCAAGCGGCGGAATGACAACCGTGGAGGCGCCCCCGCCGCTGCAGGGGGGGCGGGCTATTTTTCTTCCACCACAGGGTTGCGCAGTATCCCTATTTTTTCAATTTCAATTTCCACCACATCCCCATGATGAATTCGGCCGACTCCCTTGGGGGTGCCTGTAGCGATGAGATCGCCGGGCTGCAGGGTGAAGTGTCGGGAGACGAAGGCAATTATTTCGGGGACGGTGAAGATCATCTGGTCGGTGTTGGCGTCTTGCACGGTTTCGCCGTTGAGGCGGCAGGAGATATCGAGCTTTTGGACGTCGCCGATGTCCTGCTGGAGCACCACCTGGGGGCCGACGGGGCCGAAGGTGTCGAGGGATTTGCCGCGGAACCAGCCCGATTTGTCGGTGGTTTGAAAGTTGCGCTGGCTGACGTCGTTCATGCAGGTGTAGCCGTAGATGTGGTCGAAGGATTCTTCCTGGGGGACGTTTTTGCAGGTGTCCTTGATGATGATGCACAGCTCCGCCTCGTAGTCGTTGCGTAGGTCGTCGAAGTTGTAGTCCTTCAGATAGCCGGGTATGACGATGGGCTCGCCGGGGCCGATAAGCACGTTGGGGGTTTTGGGAAAGAGCACCGGCTCGGTGGGCCGCTCCAGGGCCAGGTTTTTGGTGTTGAGAAACACGCTCTCTTTGACGTGCTCGTCGTAGTTGAGACCCAGGGCGATAATCTTGCTGGGATTGACGGTATATGTTTCATTGCTGCCGTGAATTGGTAATTCTATCATTTTTTGGCTCCT
>CAZDFY010000123.1:0-8917 GCA_964504785.1 uncultured Sediminispirochaeta sp.
ATTCTCGCTGTAGGCGAGTGAGTTTTCGTCCCCACAGGGTTTGGACCAGTAGATATTGATAAAACCTCTACGGTTGAGTATGGTGGAGGCGTGAATACTATAAAACCACAGCCGAGGACTATAAAACCGCTTTTGTACATATTTTTAGCGGTACTGCTTTTTCTCGGGGCTTCGCCGCTTTCTGCAGACGACACCTCCGCAGCCCCTGCTAAGGACACCACTAAGGACAGCACTAAGGACACCTCCGCAGCCCCTGCTAAGGACACCACTAAAGACACCACTAAGGACAGCACCAAGGACAGCAAAGCGGCCCCCGCCGGAAACACTAAGAACACCGCCGCCTCCAACACCCCAGGGGGGACCTTGCAGCTCACCGATCAGGCGGAGCTGAAAATGGTCACCATTTTTCCCGGCCGGGCCCTTTATTCCATGTTCGGCCACACCGCCATCCGCGTAGAAGACCCGCTTCACGGCATAGACCTTCTCTATAACTACGGCCAATCATCGGTGCCCTTTGACGCAACATTTATCCCGCGCTTTGTCACCGGGGACCTTCCCTTTGTACTGGGGGTAATACAGACACCACGGGCTTACGATTTCTACCGGGACTACGAAAACCGGACCATCTACGAACAGGACCTGCAGCTGAAGGCGGAGGAACGCCAGGCTATCTTTGATTATCTGGAGGTAAACGCCCGTCCTGAAAATCGCACCTACATCTACGATTTCTTCCACGATAACTGTACCACCCGCGTACGAGACCTCTTTTGGGACATCTTTGGAGAAGATATCTCCTTCAAATTACCCTCCCTGCCGGTAAAAAGCTATCGAAATGCCATCGCCCCTTATATCGATGAAAAACAATTCGTCAAATTCGGCATCAATCTTATGCTGGGGGCCCCAACCGACGGAGTACCAGGGCCGGATCGAAGACTCTACCTTCCCGGGCAACTGATGGAAGCCCTAGAAGTAGCCCAGTTAAAGGGCCACCCACTCATGGGGGACAGCCGCTTTGTCTACCAAGGCCGCAACGGAACCACCATCCTCCCCGGGGGTACTGCAGAGCAGTCATTCCTAGCGCACCTCCCTTCGATCCTCTTTTCACCCAGCCCGCTCTTGTGGATAATTTTTGCCGCAGCACTCCTGCTCAGCCTTTCAAGAAATCGGGCTTCCCGGGGGGCGCGAGCATTTGACGCCCTGCTCTTTGCTCTGGCCGGAATCGTCGGAATCGCGAGTATCCTGTTGTGGCGCTTCTCCGGCTACATTATGACCACCGCCAATTACCATCTGCTGTGGGCCTGGCCAACCCACCTCTTACTCCCGTATTTCCTCATAAAAAAAGAGAAAAGCCCCATACTCCGGTGGTACCTCCTAATCTCCGCCGCCGCCCTCCTAGGAACCTTGGTGCTCTTTCCCTTCCTGCCCCAGCAGCTGCCCCTCCCGGCTATACCCCTCCTGCTGACACTTGCACTGCGCGCGGCAAGGCACAGCACGCCGGTTAAGGTAAAATAAACCATTCACCCAATTAAATTATTTTAAAAAATGCAATGCCCCAGCAATGGGCCCCCTGTTCAGGGGCGAACCGACGCCAACCCTTGCACTCGAATAAGCGGTGAGTCGGCCTCCAGCAGCCCTTTACAACTCGGTATACTCAAGGGGCGTGTTTTCCGAGGCAAGAGTACTAGCCACCGGGCGAATTTTCAGCCACCACTGCACATTCGGCCGCTGAAGATCGTCGTTGCCCATTTTATAAAAATCATCCAGGGGCTGAAAATTCACCTTGCCGTCGGCCAGACCGCACATATAACTCTTCGGGCTTTTACCAGCCGCCTCGCCAAAGAGCTGTTCCATGCAGCGTTTTGCCAGCCGGGTGGCCTGTATCCGGTCAAAGGGGCTGGGGTCGCCTCCGTTCTGCTGGTGTCCGAGGATCGCCCGGCGCACATCATACAGCCCCTGTCCCTCCTGCTCAAAGATGGAGCGCATAAAGTCGGCGGTGTAAAACTCGTTTACATTCTCATTGCGGATCATAAGGCCCAGGCGCTTACCCCCTTTAAAACCCTTTACCAGGGTATCAATGTCCTCCTGCAGGTCCTTCAAGGTAACCCCTTCTTCATGAAGATAGGCCCGTTCGGCCCCAGTGGACAGGGCGCTGAGCAGGGCCAGATACCCGCAGTAGCGGCCCATAACCTCCACCACAAACACCCGCCGAGAGGCCACCGCCGAGTGCTTGATTTTATCCACCGCCTCCATAATGGTGTTTAGCGCCGTATCGGAGCCGATAGTAAGCTCGGAACCGGGCAGGTTGTTGTTTATCGTGGCGGGCAGACAAATAATTGGAATATTGAACTCGGGAAATTCCTTGCGACGGCTATGCAGCACATGGGCGGCGATGTAGCCGTCCCATCCGCCGATCATCAGCAGGCCGTTTATCTTTTTAGCTTTTAGATGTTGTGCTACAAGGGGCAGCTCCTCTTCAGTAGGGATTCGGCGGTTGGTCCCCAGTTCGCTGCCCCCCTGGGATGCCCAGCCGTCCACACTCATCCACTCCATCCGAGAAATTGTCCCTTCAATCAATCCCTCAAAGCCGTTGTGGATACCGTACATCTGATGTCCGTTATCAAGGCCTATTCTCACCGCCGCCCGTACCGCCGTATTCATACCGGGGGAAGGGGGCCCGCCGTGGAGCACCCCGATTCGCAGGCGATCCGCCTCCTTTACAGGGTTGCGGGGGAGGGCGCTGATCAAGGTCTTAAAGGTATCGTAGGAGTCGGAGAAGCTGCCCCCGCGCATCTTCATTGCCTTGGCATACTCTTTCTTTTCGATAATATCCTTTATCGAGCGGGTCTCATGGACACAGTCCATAAGAGGCGAGGCAACATTGCTGTTCTTCCGCATGCCTATCAGCTGGGCCGGGTCTTCCGCTTTCATTTTACTAATGGTCTCCACCGCCTTGTAGCCCTGCATCGTACTCATATAGCGGTCAAAGGCGCTGGGCGAGCCGCCCCGCTGTACGTGCCCTAGAATAGTGAGACGGGTGTCGGGGGTAAGCTTTTCCTTCAGCACATTCACCACATGCTCTGCGGTGATCGTGTTGCCCTCCCGGTCCCGCGCACCTTCAGCTACCACGGCGATTCCGTAGCGGCGGCCGGCATCGCGGCCCTCCTTCATAACCTCCACCATGCGCTCTTCCCAGTTGTCTATGTCCGGGGGATTCTCCGGAATCAGAACCCATTGGGCCCCGGTGGCCAGGGCGCTCATGAGGGCCAGGTAGCCGCAGTTGCGCCCCATTACCTCTATAACAAAGGCTCGCTGGTGGCTGGAGGCGGTGCTGGTAATTGCATCAATAGCCTCGGTTATTCTGTGGAGCGCCGAATCGGCGCCGATGGTCATATCCGAGCCAAACATATCGTTATCAATAGAACCTACCAAGCCCACCAGTTTTAAATGCCGGTTGCGATCGCGGGCCTCTTCGGTGATTTCTCCTCGCTCTACCAGCTCATCCAGCATCTCCGGCCACAGGCTGCGGAACTCGTTGGCCCCGCTCAAGCTGCCGTCCCCGCCTATTACAATAAGATTGGTAATATCACGCTCAACCAAATTGCGGGCGCCCTTCAAGAGACCCTCCCGCTCGCGAAAGTCCTTTGAGCGGGCCGAGCCGAGCACCGTACCTCCGCGGTGCAAAATACCACCCACCGAGCTCCAATCGAGTTGCTGAATACAGTCCCCGCCGTCCACCAGCCCCTGGTAGCCCTCATACACCGCGTAGGGAACAAAACCCCACTTTATTGCCGTGCGGACAATTGCCCGTACCGCCGCATTCATCCCCTGGGCATCTCCGCCGCTGGTTAAAACCGCTACACCCTTTCCTTCGCCTGTCTGCATATCACCTCTCCCTTCTTTATCTTATAATAATATGATAAACGCTGATTTACGTTTCACACAAGGACTTTTGATATTTTAAAATATGTATTTACAACGTAAATATAAAATGATAGTATAATATATGAGATTTGAGTGGAACGAGAGAAAAGACGCTGCGAACAAAAAAAAGCATGGTGTTTCGTTTTATACAGCTTCAGAGGTGTTTAATGACCCGCTTCAAATCTCAATAATAGACAAGCGTTTTACCTATTTTGAAGAGAGATGGATTACGCTTGGGGCCACTCATAACCTAATTCTATTAGTTGTAGCCCACATATATTATACTTATGATGGAGAAGAGGTTATCAGAATTCTATCCGCGCGGGAGGCAACTGCCAATGAGCGAAAACAATACGAAAAAGCCTGAAGATGCGTTTGAAGTTGCACCTGAGTATGATTTTTCTCAAGGGGAAAGGGGCAGGTTCTACACCCCGAAGAAACAAACCACCACCATTCGGCTGGACGATGACATTATTCTCTATTTCAAAAAAAAGGCGGCAGAAGAAAAAGTCGGGTACCAAACCCTCATCAACAGCGCCCTGCGCCGCTACATTCGGGAACTGGGGTAATAAACTCAATCTGAGGGCCGCCTTTTGTAAGTAGCCAAAGTTCATCCTCGATTTATATCCACCATGTCGTAGTAAATCAGCGAAATAATCACCGTCCAGCCGACAAAGTGGAACAGAATATTGCCCAGGGTGTCCAGACTGCCGGAAATGGTGTTGAGGGTGGCACTAATCAAAAAGACCGATGAAATTAACAGCAGCACTGAAATGAGGTGGGTGTAGATGTGCATAAACAGGCCCTGCTGCTCTCCGTAACTGGTGCTGGTCCAAATGTGGATGAGGGTAGACCAGATAATAGGAATGGCTACAAAGTAGAGCAGGAGGTTTTCTTCGGCGGGAAACACGTAATCCGCCTTGAACTCGAAGTACCACACCCCGCCTACAAAGATAATAAGGTTACGTACCAGAGCGACGATTTTGATCGTCGCCCCGGATAAACCGCGTCCGGTAAAATAACCGCGCATACGCCCCTGTATTATCTAATCGCGAAGGTGAGCCCCGCCCACAGCTGTACCGGATCATCAGAAAAAGCGGGTTTGGGATACACGTCAAAACCCGGAGCTACTTCAAAAAACAGCTCAGCCACATTATCTAAAAACATCAAGCTGAGGCCGATCGGCAGGCGGGCACCGCCTTCAAGCATATCTTCAACATCAGCCTCGGGATAAAGCTTTCCGTATGCCCCTATACCGAAGTAAAAATACAGCGGACCGGTAATCGAAATATTGCCGGTGGGCCGCCAGTCGCCGCTGAGAAAAATAAACTGATTGCCCTCGGAAAAATCATACCCTGCTCTAAAATCAAAAGGCGCCGGACGATAAATAAGCACCGCGTTGGGGGTACCCACACCGACTCCTATTCGGGACGATCTGCCGTAGGCACTTACATTCTGGACAGCCACAACGGTGAGAATAACCAGAAGAACAAGGGTAACTAATGTTTTTTTTCGCATGAAGACTCTCCTTATTTTTTAGACATTCTTGCTGTACACAATGTACCGCGTTTGTGCTGCCTTGCCAAGATAGTACTGCCAAGCTATAACGGTAAATCGCCGCAGTTCCGCCTTCTCAATTTGTTGATTTTTGCGCCACTTCAAAGATGCCGAAAAGCGCTGCCTTTACTTCATCAAAGCGCTTGTTCTCTTTGTTTACACACACCACCTGCTTTTCGGTCTCCCCATTTACCACCCGTATACGCTCGTACCAGCCGTCGAGAATACTCGAGTCTCGGTATTTTTCCGAGAGGGACCAATAACAATGTTCGTTTAATGTGTGAAGGAGCTCCTCTAGTTGGCTCCTCCTTAGCGGCTCTGATAAGAACACCTCTTCAACTGTTTTATAATCACCCGTCTCTTTGCTTATAAAGGAATTTTCTTCTCCCTTGATGATACGGTATCCGGAGGGGTCTGTCCGGCTGCCGGGCTCGGCGGGGGCCTGTAAAACCCGAAGAAAACTGTGGGCCCCGCGGTCGGCGGCAACCGGCCCCTCCATGTATTCAATGCTGAAATTCGGCTGCAGCTCCTGCTCCGTACAACCAAGTGCCATGGTATCCTCCGGCAGGAAGAGAAGTCCCGCACATAAGGCCGTCAATATAATTTTGTATTTCATAGCCTTATAGTATGCCCCCGGGCGCCTAATTTCAACAATTTCAAGAAATCTACAAAAATACTTGCAATGTGATTTATTTGATATATATTACTTTTTATGGCTAAACAAAAGAAGAAAAAGAAGGGGGGCTGTCTTTCATCTTTTCTCCCCGCAACGGTTTTCGTGTTGGCGATCGCCTTCGCCATCTATACCTACTTCCAGGAAGACGATATTGCAAAAGAGCACCTTAGGTTCGAACAGTACTTTAAAGGAAACTTTGAGAAATATCTGGCCGTGGAAAAAGAGAATATCCAGGAAAAGCCCCTTCGTACCGGCAAGCTTTTATTGATGAACACAAGACCCAACTCCTACGGGGTCTGGCTCAACCCGATGTTTTATGACCTTCCCGAGGAAATGAAGGCACTTTCGCCGGAAGAAGTGTCCACGGTGGTAATTATGGAATACAAAAAAGAGATCTACGTACAGGGCGTACATGAGAGCAGCCACATCTGGAACGCCTATTTCCGCATAATAGACTGGCCGAGCCGCACAATTATATACCGCGGAGTGATAGAAGGTGAGCCGCCGAGCGGTGAAGATCAGATGAGTACGGGGCCAAAACCAAGCTATGAGATGTTTGACTTTGTCTCACGCCTTCCAGAAAAACAAATAAGAGAAAATTAACTCACCCATAAATAAGGAGTGTTTCATGCGTGTACGCGGGTGCCTAAAGATGCTCATCCTCATTCCGGGAGGAATTATTCTTGCCTTTATAATATTCATGATCGGAATGGCCATTTTTGTTGATTCCGACCCGAAGGATCCCCTTGAAGATCTATCCTCCGACAGTCTTACATCAAGCGGTAGTGGTTTCAAAGAAGAAAAACCCTTCGATCCCTCGGGAATTGAGCCTTCGCCTCAGGTATCCCCCGCCGGGCTTTCCGCCGTCGAACGCAGCAGCGGCGGGCCGGATGCCGCCGGCCGGGAAGGCGGCCTCCCCGCTTTAACGGAAGGAAAAAACACAGATCCCTCAGTGCCCCAGGACCCCTTTGCGTATCCCGGCTCCGCCCGGCCGCAGGGCGTCTCTACCGGGGCTGAACTCTTCTCAACCTCCTATGAACCGAGTGAAGAGCGGCAGGGCTACCGCCACCCCGAGGGCGTGATAATAGGCCTGCCGCCGATGGCCTCGCCGGTCCCCGCTGCCTTATCGGTTAAAGAGCTTGAGATCGGCTCGGTCCCGGATAATCAGTTTTTTCCCGGCACCGAAGGCCGGCAGCTTCTGGGCGCCTATGATATCACCCTTGGCGATATCCATCGCTTTGACGAATTTGTCACAGTCACCCTGCCGTATCCGGAGGGGTATTCTTTTCAAAATAGCCCGGCGGAACAGCTGGAGCGCGAACTCGCGGCGGTTACGTATAACCGCACCACCGGCCGCTGGCAGCCGGAACCAGCCGGCTTCGATGAAGATGGAATAACCATGTATCTAGACCACCTTACCGCCGCAGGTGTGACCAAGGGCGGGCCGCCGCTGAGCAACGGGTTAATGGACATTGCCGCCGGTTCAGATACAGACAGCTGGGACAAGGCGGTAGAGGCCGGCTGGGCCTCTTTTACCGGCAACCTCGGTATAGCAGGCACCGCCGGTTCCTTTGCCGGGCTGGTCTCCGAGCTCCCCTTCCTGAAAGGGGTAAACCAATCCCTGGGCTACCTGGGGAGTGTGACCACACTGATGGACATCGCAGGAAGCATCTCCGACGGCAAAACCGCCGAGGCCAATTTATCCGCCGCCAAGGCAGTGCTCAGCTGGGCGATGGGCAAAGTCGCCACGTTGGGCATGCAGGTCGCCTCGTTAGGTACCTTTTTTATTGATTACAGCCTCACCGCCTTTGCAGAAGGGGTGCTCAGCTCCCAGGAAAAGGCCATCTTTAACGCCTACCGGGCCTATTATGACAACGAGGGCTGGAGTACCGCCACCTGGTACACCCATGTAAAAGCCGCCATGTACGGCGCCGAAAGCCCCGAACAGGCAAGCGCTTCCCTCAAAACCTTAATAGAAAACTACACTAAAAAAATCTGGAAAGATGAAGGGGCCTTCGTCGGCTATCTGGCCGATGAACGCGGCCACGGCTGGGCCGGTGATGCGGGGCTCACCGATGAAATGAAAGCCAAACTCGAGCAGGCCTACATGCGCGAGCTCGCCCAGACCCTGGAACCGGTATTTCTACGTGCCCGCAGCCATCTCCGCACAAAACTCTTTACCGAGCGTTACCGCCGTCAGATACAAACTGAAGTATTTTTAGAACTTCCGGCCCTAATCTGGATCGATGTAGTCGGCCTGAAGAGGGGAGAGGAAGCCCAAGTCGCCCTCTTCAAAGACGGCACTCCCTACATGCGCGCCCGCCCGTCAGAAGTGAGGGCCGACTTTTACGCCGCCCTCCCGATGAAACGCCTTCTGCAAAAGGATATTCCCGATACTGTAAAAATCAGGGTCAAGCTGATAGACAGTGGTCAGGAAATTGTGAAGGTCTACTCCAAGCCAATTGTCTTCCACCGAAAGGTACTTGATGTACGCCTCGATATAGATGAGGTGTATGAACGGGCCTCTGCTGAGGACCCCGCAGACCCCGCTGATGACCCTGCAGACGCCGCAGGTACCACCGGTGAGCAGCCCGCAGCTGACCCAGGGCCGGACACCGGTGCGGATTTTGACGATGGAGCAGACTCGGGCAGCAGCGATGGAGAAGACGTAATCTCCATCGACCCGGATAATCTGCCGACCCCCGATTCCTCAAATACCTCAGACCCTTCCGATACAGCTGTCTCCGGCAGCCGGTTGGACAA
>CAZDFY010000124.1:0-8732 GCA_964504785.1 uncultured Sediminispirochaeta sp.
TCGCGGGTTCAAATCCCGTCTCTCGCTCTCAAAGGCGATCTGAGTACCATCTCGGGTCGCCTTTTTTTCGATACTGGCACCAGCATTTTATTTTGGTTTTGAAAAAAATTGTAACTATAAAATGCTCACGCTGTCACGCCGGGCGGTTTTCTAACTCTCGGAAATCGTGTATATTTTTATATAATTGCAATAATAAGAGGTAGTTGAATGGTAACGCAAAAAGAAGCGCAGAATCTTGAACACTCATCCGTAAAGTTAACAATTACGGTAGACGGGGCGGAAGCCCAGAAAAAATATGATGAATTGTTGAAAAAATATGCTAAAACAGCTCACGTCAAGGGCTTTCGCAAGGGCAAAGTACCCCCAAAAATACTTGAACAGAAATACGGCGAAGGTATCAAACAGGAAGCAACAATCAATCTCATTGATGAGGGATTGAAAGAGGCCCTTGAGGATGTTGAGAAAAAACCCCTCCCCTATGCCCAGCCCCGTCTTGACGACGAAGAAAATCTCGACATGACCCTGGGAGAAGATTTCACCTTTTCGGTGATTTACGATGCATACCCGGATGTAGAAGTTGGTGAATATAAGGGCCTTGAAATTGAAGTTCCCGATGTAAAGGTACTCAAAAAAGACGAGAAACGAGAACTGGAGAATATCCAGGAACAAAACTCAATGGTAGCCGAAAAACAGGGCGGTTCTATAGAAAAGGACGACATCGTTACCATCGACTACGTAGAACTCGATGAACAGGGTAATGAAAAAGAGGACACCTCCCGCAGCGATTTTGTGTTTACCGTTGGAACAGGCTATAACGTCTTTAAAATTGACGACGACATTCTCGGTATGGCGAAGGACGAAGAAAAGGTTATAGAAAAAGAGTTTCCGGAGGATTTCGAAACCGAGGAATACGCCGGGAAAAAAGTCAGCCTGAAGGTGAAAGTAAAAACTATCAAACAAAAAGATGTACCGGAGCTGGATGACGAACTTGCCCAGGATGTAAGCGACAAATACGAGACTCTGGATGATCTGAAAAAAGATGTACGTAAACAAATGGATGATACCCTTGAACAGAAGTTGCGCGAGGCGAAGATAGAAAAACTCTTCGATCAAATCATTGAGAGCTCCAGCATTGAACTACCCGAGTCAATGATCGAAGCCGAGCTCGATAACTCCTGGCAACGGTTCATTCAGCAGTCCCGCATTGGCGAAGAACAGGTGCTGCAAATCCTCGAAATGCAGGGCAAAAGCAAAGAGGATATGATGGCCGAATGGCGCCCAAGCGCCGAACGCAGCCTTAAATTTCAGTTGCTGGTTGAAAAAATCCGCGAAGCCGAAGGCATCGATGCCACCGACGAAGAGGCCTATGAAGAATTAAAGCAGCAGGCTGAGCAGGCAGGACATGAGTATGAGGAAGTAAAACAGCAATACGAACAAAACAACCTTATCGACTACATAAAAACCGATGTCAAAAATAGAAAACTCTTCGATTTTCTGCTTGAACAGTCGAAAATAAAGAAGGGTAAGAAAATGGATTACCTGGACTTTGTGCAGAATAATAATTAGTTTAAAGGAAGAGTCTAAAATTCAAGAGGATACTTCAGTATGAATGAACAGAATAACACGCTGGTCCCCATCGTTGTTGAGCAAACTGGTGTTGGAGAGCGTTCGTACGACATTTACTCCCGTCTCTTAAAAGATAGAATTGTCTTTATTGACGGTGAGATTATGGATGTAACCGCCGACCTGGTGGTGGCCCAGCTTCTCTTTCTAGAATCAATCGATCCGGAACGTGATATAAGTATATATATCAATTCTCCCGGAGGCAGTGTTACCGCCGGCCTGGCAATCTACGATACAATCCAGTATATCAAACCCGATATTCAAACAATTTGTATGGGTCAGGCCGCTTCAATGGGAGCTCTGCTTCTTGCCGGCGGAACCGAAGGAAAGCGTTTTTCCCTCCCCAGTTCTCGCATCTTGATCCACCAGCCGTGGGGTGGGGCCCAGGGACAAGCAGTTGATATCGGCATTCGGGCAAAGGAAATTATCCGCCTCAAACAGCTTATAATTGACTATTTTGCCCATCATACCGGCAAGTCGCAGGACACAATTTCTAGGGATACTGAGAGGGACTATTACATGTCAGCTCAGGAAGCGGTGGAATACGGAATCGTCGACAACGTCTTAGTGAGGGATAAGAATGTCAAAGAACAAAAATGACGGAGCAAAAGTCTGTTCCTTCTGCGGAAAAAGCGCCGATCACGCCCGCCGGCTGATAGCCGGACCGGGGGTATACATTTGCGATGAATGTGTACATGTGTGCAAGCGTATTTTGGACGAGGAAGAGCAAGTCGCCACAACCGAGTTTATGGAAGATGTTCCCACACCCCAGGAGATCAAAGAGTATCTCGACGAGTATGTAGTTGGACAAAACCCGGCAAAAAAGGTCCTCTCGGTAGCGGTGTACAACCATTACAAACGAATTGGCCATAAGGACCGTCTTGAAGACGGTGTTGAACTGGACAAGTCGAATGTCCTGATTACCGGGCCTACGGGCACCGGAAAAACACTACTGGCAAAAACATTGGCCCGTAAGCTCAAAGTTCCCTTTGCTATCGCCGATGCCACGACCCTCACCGAGGCCGGTTATGTGGGTGAAGATGTTGAAAATATTTTGCTTAAGCTTATACAGTCCGCCGGCAACAATATCGCATCAGCAGAGCGGGGAATTATCTACATAGACGAAATTGATAAAATCGCCAGAAAATCGGAAAACGTATCGATTACCCGGGATGTATCCGGAGAGGGAGTGCAACAGGCCCTCCTGAAGATCATTGAAGGAACTGTTGCTTCGGTGCCCCCCCAGGGAGGACGCAAGCATCCGAACCAGGAGATGATCCGTATCGACACCTCCAATATTCTCTTTATAGTCGGCGGGGCCTTTGTCGGGCTCGACCGCATCATTGAAGAGCGCACCAGCCACCACCCGATGGGATTCGGGGCGGATATACGCGCTTCAAAAGAGAAAGACCTGGTAGAGCTGTACAGTTACATGCATCCCGACGATCTCATCAAATTCGGTCTTATTCCCGAGTTTATCGGCCGACTGCCGATACATGTCACTCTAAACGAACTATCGAAGGACGATCTTAAACGCATTATCACCGAACCTAAGAACTCGGTTATTCGCCAGTATCAAAGTTCCCTTAAAATAGACGGGATTGAACTGGTGTTTGAAGACGAGGCTATCGAAGCAATTGCCGAAAAGGCGATAGTACGAAAAACCGGGGCCCGCGGTCTGCGCTCGATTGTTGAGGGAATCATGATCGACATCATGTTTGAGCTCCCCTCCATCGAAGGAGAAAAGCAGGTTGTGGTGAGCCGCGGAGTAATTGAAGAGTCGACAAAACCGGAGATAGTCTACAAAAAGAAATCTGCATGAAATTACCTGCACTCACAAAAAGCGGCAAAAGAGAGCTCCCTCTAGTACCATTGAGGGAGCTCGTTGTGTTTCCCCATATGGTTGTTCCCTTTTTCGCCGGAAATCCTGAGTCGGTAAAGGCAATCGAGGAGAGTATGAACCACGACCGTCAGGTTTTTCTTGTCTGCCAAAAGGGTGAGGCAAAAAATCCCGGCCGTGACGACCTGTACCAGGCGGGGACCATTAGCAAGGTACTCCAAATGCTCAAGCTGCCCGACGGCACCACCAGGGTCCTTGCAGAGGGTCTGCAACGGGGAATCATGAAAAAGTACGACGATCGCGAGGGCTTCAGAAAGGCAACGGTGATACCCTTCGAAGATAGCCGTAATGCGGACAGCGAGTTAAAACCGCTGCTCTCTACCATAAAGAACTCCTTTGAAAACTACTCCAAGCTGCAGAAAAAAGTACCCAAGGACACCCTCGAGTCGATACAGAATACCGAATATCCCGATAAGCTTGTCGACCTCATCTGCGCCAACACGGGCCTCAAATCTGAAAAAAAGGTCGAGATCCTTGGAATTGATGATACCCGGCAGCGGCTGGAAACCCTGGCTGTTCAGCTCGAAGCTGAAAACGAGATCATATCCCTGCAGAACAAGATTAGCGGCCGGGTAAAAAAGAAAATGGAGCAGAATCAGAAGGAATATTACCTCAACGAGCAGATCCGTCAAATCAATAAGGAACTTGGACGGGACGAAGAGGACACCAGCGGTTCGCAAGAACTTATCGAAAAAATACGGGCAAAAAATCCCCCCCAGGAAATACTCGACAAGGCGGAAAAAGAATCTAAACGGCTCTCACGGCTTCAGCCTATGTCCCCAGAATCGGGAGTACTTCGCACCTATTTAGAATGGCTGGCAGACCTTCCCTGGAGCAACAAAAGCGAGGACAACCGCGACATTAACCGGGCCGAGGCGATCCTCAATGAGGACCATTACGACATGGAAAAACCTAAGGAGAGGGTCCTTGACTTTTTGGCGGTTCGACAGCTGCAGGAAAAAGCTAAGGGGCCTATTCTCTGTTTTGTCGGACCTCCTGGAACCGGTAAAACCAGTCTTGGGCGTTCGGTTGCCAGGGCGATCAATCGTGAGTTTATTCGAGTATCCCTGGGAGGTGTCCGGGACGAGGCGGAAATTCGGGGCCACCGAAAAACCTATGTGGGGGCCCTCCCCGGCAAGGTCATTCAGTCCCTGCGCAAAGCCGGAACCATCAATCCGGTCTTTCTTCTGGACGAAATTGATAAGTTGAGCAACGACTTTCGAGGCGACCCGGCTTCAGCCTTGCTTGAGGTCCTTGACCCTGAACAAAACTTAACCTTTATGGACCACTATCTCGAATTGCCCTACGATTTGTCTCACATTATGTTTATCACCACGGCAAACTCCGTGCACTCTATTCCCCCGCCTCTTCGCGACCGGATGGAAATTATTGAAATACCCGGGTATACCGATCTTGAAAAGGAACAAATCGCCCGGCAGTTTATAATCCCAAAGCAACTGCAGGAAAACGGGCTTTCCTGGGCGGAGGTGCAGTTCCAAAAGCCGGCGATACTCTCGGTGATAAGGACCTATACAATGGAATCGGGGGTACGTAATCTCGAAAGGCAGATTGCCGCCGTCATTCGCAAAATTGCCCGGGAAGCGGTTAAGGAAAAACACATCCCGACTGAAGAAAACCCAGAACCCCAGTTTAAGGTTATTGTTGCAGAGAAAAGCCTAAAGAAGTACCTTGGCCCTGCCCCCTTTGCAGAGGATTTGGTCTACAAAACACCCTCCCCCGGCATGGCCCACGGACTGGCATGGACTGAGATGGGCGGCAAAATGCTTCCGGTTGAAGTATCGCTCCTACCCGGTGAGGGGAAACTCATCCTCACGGGAAGTTTGGGCGACGTGATGAAGGAAAGTGCTCAAATTGCCCTCAGCTTTGTGCGCTCCCATACTAAAGAGTTTACCTTGGATGAGGATTTTCAGAAGAACACAGACATTCATATCCACGTACCCCAGGGAGCAATCCCAAAGGACGGACCCTCCGCCGGAATCACCCTTACCGCCGCTATGGTTTCGGCCCTTACCGATACATCCGTACGCCCCTGCACCGCTATGACCGGCGAAATAACCCTCACAGGACGTGTACTTGCTATCGGCGGAGTAAAGGAAAAGGTGCTGGCGGCCTATAGGAACAAGCTCGAAACAGTGCTAATGCCGGAGGAAAATCGCAAGGATACCGAGGAATTGCCGAAGGAAGTAAAATCACAAATTGATTTCCATTTCGCCTCTACCGTAAAAGAGGCGCTTGATTTTTTATTTTCCGACAGTAAGAACACAAAGAATTCCGAAGAAACGTAAGGGACTTCACCATAAATCTTGATAAACCTTGATAAAACTGGGCGACTTGCAAGGGAATTCTTCGTTCTACTAAAAATTACTTGATTTGGAATACCACTACCGCTATAATTGAAATTGAGATTGGAACAGGAGGAGGCCCCCTTGAAACGACGGATACTATTTTTAACATTGCTCATTTTTGTTGTACTTGCAGGTTTCATATACGCAGAACAATCCAATTACTACTTTAAATCTGTTCCCGTCTCCAAGGTGTATATGCACGACCTTGGATATAGGATTGTATATCAGAAAAGTGATCTAAATTTTGCCGTTTTTTATGTACCTGAAAAATGGTTCGACACTCCGGGAAATAGGACCGAAGCCCCGAAGGCCGAACTTATCATGGCCAATAACAAGGCGTATCCGTATTTTTCAGTATTTTGGGAAAACGGGGAATTCAGCCATATACGGCTTTACCTGCACAGGAATGTGAATCACCTCTCCTACGGGGATTTAAACAATCCTGATAACTTCGACGATAAGTTTGATGTTGAGAGTCTCGCATTAGAGTTCTAGAAAATTACACATGAAAGCAGTACCACACTCTATTCTAGAAGCGTTGCATAGGTGGGAGAACTATATTCTTCTTGGGCATCGGGAACCCGACGGAGACTGCATAAGTTCACAATTAGCTCTGAGCCACTTTTTGCAAAGAAGGGGAAAAAAGACCCATCTTGTGTCCCCGGGCCCCTTCCAAAGGCCCGAATTGGATGAGCTCGCCCATTACTTCGACGCCCATGTCCCTCAAAAAATCGACAGCAACACCACCGCGGTGGTTATTCTTGATTGTTCCACCCTGGATCGTATAAGCTATCTAGCCGATGAAATTGAAGGTCTTCCGGTCATAGTAATTGACCACCATTCTTCGGGAAACCCCTTCGGGACCTATCGCTTTATAGATTCCACCGCCCCCTCGGTAACCTTCATGATACTACACATAATTGAAGCAGCCGGTGAAACTCCTACAGAAGAGGAGGCCCAAACCCTGCTCTTTGGCTTATCAACGGATACCGGTTTTTTCAGGCATTTAAGTGCCCACTCCGGAGAAACCTTTGAAGCTGCAGCGCGACTGGCCGATGCAGGAGCGAACCCTAACCAAATACACCGAAAAATGTACGGCGGCCGCCCTCTGGAGTCAAAACAACTACTCGGCTTGCTCCTCCATCGCACCCGCTCTTTTGCCGACGGAAAAATACTGATCACCTACGAAACTATAGAAGAACAAAATAAGTTTGGAATCAAGAATCGTGATTCCGACACGCTCTATCAGCAACTTCAAAGCATTGAAGGCTGTGAGGTTGTAGCCCTTATCAGAGAAGAAAAGCCGGGAGAGTGTTCAGTAGGGCTGCGGTCCAACTTTTATGCAGATGTAGGTAAAATCGCCCTTGAACTTGGGGGCGGCGGACATGCCAGGGCTGCGGGACTCACCTGGAACGGAAGCCGCAAAACTGCCGAAGAGCACATCCTTCCCGCCCTCACTGCCGCTGTACAAGACACAGAGTCCCCCAGCCCGCTGTAAGCGAAAGCCTTGTGCAAGGGGTGGTAAAACCAAAGATAGTGGTACAAAGCTTGTGGAATAAAAATTTTCACACTCTACCGGCGAGTAATTACATAAAAAACACTAAACTGATCCCTTTTTTATAGCCTTTGAGAGGGTGAATATCTAAAATTTATGAAACCCACAAGATTTGTACCACTAAGAAAACAAAACGCCTTGCGCAGGTGGTGCCAAAGAAGATCTACGCACATACTTTAATTACGCTCACCAAAAAAATGTAAACAAAAGTAAAACTGCTCTATTAAAATCTCCAATAGGATGACTATTACCCACTCAAATTTGGCATAACAATTGCATATAGATACTCCCAAGTTATCACACTTTTAAGGAGAGGGAGTATGCACGCATCAAAACTTACTACTATCGTAATAGAAGGGCAGAAGTACCCTTCCCGACTTCAGAACGCCGAATGGGCAGTAGCATGTTGGATTTACAAGGAACTGCACAAAAAGTTTCAGCTTGATCCTGATGAAGCCGGTAATTTTTTCTGTGATTTTTATCCAAAAATAAGAAAACTCATTATGCAGTTCGAGTACCGGGGGTATCCCTTTGAAGCCTACCTTTATATTACCCTCAAGTGGCAAGTACTGAGTTATAAAAAGAAGCTCCACCGCGAACGGCTTGAGCGTCAAATTTTCACTTATGAATCCTTTTGGGACGTTCATCAGAATGAACCGGAATACTCCGAACCGATAACGCCCTATGTACCCAGGGGAATCCATAACTCCTTCCCCATATTTAAAAAACGACTCATTTACGTGGCCTTTAGGGAATCGGAATATCTTAACAATGAGCTGATGGAAGAAATCGTGGGCTTTACAAATGTGGATCGGCGCTGGTTTATCAATTGCATAATGGCCCTCCGGAAAAAGGTTGAACAACGAAAACATCGGCTTGAAAGAGTAAGAGTCTATCATAACTCCTGCTTCTACCGTTATTACATCCTTCAACTTAAAATACAAAACTGTACTTCTCCATCAAAAGAGCAGTATTATCGCGACGAACTCAAAAAACTTCATAAGCGCCTTCGAAAGGTTTCCCGGCAACTCCGGCATATGCATATCCACCCCACAAACCGTGAAATAGCGGAGGTCCTCAATATACCTAAGGGATCAATAGACTCGGGTATTTACTATGTACTTTCCAAGGATAGACGAACTGCGGAAGAATACCCCTATGATAACAGCGGTACAGACACAAACCTTCCGGCGGCCTAAATTAATACTTATTTAATGGTTCAAATCCTGTGGAATTTGAAGCACAGAGGCATGGTTACCCCTCTAGTAGAGTGTGAGCACTTTTAAAA
>CAZDFY010000125.1:0-3570 GCA_964504785.1 uncultured Sediminispirochaeta sp.
TTCGGGATCAAGATGTCGGCGGTTCGAGTCCGCCCAGCCCGAAAAATAAAGCGTTGTCCTGCAACGAACTATTTGAGAAGCATCCCTCCGGGGGTGCTTTTTTTTGCCCTTTTGGTGTAAGTTTGGTGCATTGGCCTTTCATATCCTGTATTGTGACTTTCGTTTTAGCCTATATTCTGATAAAATCATGGGAAAGTATTGAAAAAAGAGGGGCTGTGGCAAATAAGAATATCATTATTTTAAATCGTATCCTCTTGAGAAGTCAAACATATGCACTCTATGCGTTGAATTGAAGGCCGTAGGTAAAGCTGGGGTGTTACAGGTACAAAAAATAGAACGAGGATGAACATGGAAAATGGACAACTCAACTGGATAGCTAACTTCATATGGGGCGTTGCGGATGACGTTCTGCGCGACGTTTTCACGCGCGGCAAGTACCGAGACGTTATCCTGCCGATGACCGTTATTCGGCGCCTGGATGTATGCCTGGAGCCGACAAAGCAGGATGTGCTCAAAATGAACGAACAGTTAGACCAGGCGGGTGTTGCAAACAAGGTCGGGGCTTTGTCGAAGGCGGCTGGTGTGGATGCAAATTACGCTTTCTATAACAATTCTCTATTTACCCTGCGAGATTTACAGGCCCGTGCGAAGCAGAAACAACTCAGAGCCGATTTTGAAGCCTACCTTGACGGTTTCAGCCCGAATGTACAGGAGATTCTTGACAAGTTTAAGTTCCGTAATCAGATTCCTACACTGATAGAGGCTGATGCGCTCGGTCCGCTTATTGAGAAGTTTCTTAATCCGGACATTAACCTTAGTCCGCATCCGGTCCGTGATGCAGAGGGAAACGTTCGTCTGCCGGGCTTGGATAACCACGCCATGGGCACAATCTTCGAGGAGCTGATTCGCCGTTTCAACGAAGAGAACAACGAGGAGGCGGGGGAGCACTTTACTCCACGCGATGTCGTACGGCTTATGGCGAACCTGATCTTTTGGCCGATTGCCGATGACATTCTGTCAGCCACCTATCGTGTGTACGACGGGGCTTGAGGTACCGGTGGTATGCTAACGGTGGCCGAGGATACCCTCCGCGACTTGTCCAATAGCCGGGGCAAGGACGTGTCCATCCATTTGTTTGGACAGGAGGTCAATCCCGAGACCTATGCCATCAGCAAGGCTGATCTGCTGCTCAAGGGCGAGGGACAGGGAGCGGATAACATGAAGTTCGGCTCAACGCTCTCCCGCGATGCGTTCCCTGCCGGAGAGTTTGACTTTATGCTATCTAATCCGCCGTACGGAAAGAGCTGGAAGACCGATCTCGACCGTATGGGCGGCAAGAAGGATATGTCCGACCACCGCTTCATGGTGCAGCACGACGGCGATGAATTGTCGCTGATTACCCGCTCGAGTGACGGCCAACTTCTGTTTCTCGTGAACAAGCTTACCAAGATGGTTGAACCCACCGAGCGCAGCCCTTTAGGAAGCCGGATTGCCCAGGTGCATAACGGTTCGTCTCTGTTTACCGGCGATGCCGGTTCGGGCGAGTCCAACATTCGTCGCTGGATTATTGAGAACGACTGGTTGGAGGCGATTATCGCGCTGCCGCTGAATATGTTCTACAATACCGGTATCGCTACCTACATCTGGGTGCTGACCAACGCCAAGCCCGATGAGCGCAAGTGCAAGGTGCAGCTTATCGATGCAACCCAGATCTTCCAACCGCTGCGCAAAAACATGGGCGCGAAGAACTGTGAGCTCTCTGACCAGCAGATCAAGCAGATCTGTGATATGTTTCTGGCCTTTGAAGAGAGCGAAGAGTCGAAGATCTTTCCCAATGAGGCGTTCGGGTACTGGAAAATACGAGTTGAACGCCCGCTTCGACTGTGCAGCAAACTGACTCGCAAGGCGATTCAAAGCTTGCGCTACGCTTCGGGGGACGAGGAGATCCGCAGCGTCCTCTATGAGGAGTTCGGCGATGCGCTCTTCGAGAACTTTTCGTCGGTGCGCACGCAGGTTGAGCAGATGCTTCGGGATTGGGGTGCCCGCGATGAAGAGGGCTCTGAGGGAGACGACGGAAATGATTCACCGAAGCCAACTGCCATTCCCGAAAAGAAACGCAAGAAACTGCTCAGGGCCGACTCCTGGAAGCGAGATAAGAAGCTTTATGATGCCGCCCGCGCATTAAAAGAGGAAATCGGAGAGGATCTCTACACAGATCACAACCTTTTTCGCGAGGTTGTAAGCGATGCTTTGAAGAAACTGAGTATAAAGTTGTCCGCCGCCGAACAGAAGGTTATTCTTAATGCTGTCAGTTGGCGGGCGGAAGACGCATCTCCGGTTATAAAGAAGGTCCATACACATGGCAAGGCTGAGGTAGATCCCCAGCGCGGTTTGTATGAGATTGATGTTGACGGCAAAACTGTTGTGGTCGAATACGAACCTGACAGCGAGTTGCGTGACAGCGAACAGGTTCCATTGCTGGAGGAGGGGGGCATTGAGGCATTCTTCCGCCGCGAGGTTCTGCCCCACGTACCCGACGCCTGGATAGATGATTCGGCCACGAAACTCGGCTACGAGATATCCTTCACCCGTCACTTCTACAAGCCCCCAAAGATGCGTTCGCTGGAAGAGATAAAGGCCGACCTTCTGGCCCTCCAGGAAGAAGGCGAAGGGCTGCTGGAAGAGATAGTAGCTCCGTCGGGAGGCGATCAATGAAGAAACTGATATTCATAAGCAGCGTTCAGAAAGAATTTGCCGATGAACGTCGACGAATATGACTTCACAGGAAAGGGGACATAAAGGGGACAAACGGGTCTTCAGACGTGGCGAAAACCAGCACTACAAGGAAGAGAGAAAAGAAATGAGCACTGAACTGCAACCCTACCCTGAGTACAAAGACACTGATGTTGAGTGGCTCGTCTCTATTCCGGTAAATTGGAACATCGTTCGCACTAAAGGGCTGTTTCGCTTAAGTATTGATAAGGCAGCAAAAGAACATGGGATGGAATTACTATCGATATACACTCACATCGGTGTTCGTCCACGAAAGGATCTCGAAGAACGTGGAAACAAGGCCTCGAATACAGACGGTTACTGGATTGTTCGAAATGGGGATTTAATCGTAAACAAATTGCTTGCATGGATGGGAGCAATAGGTGTTTCGCATTATGAGGGCGTTACCAGTCCTGCATACGACATTTTAAGACCTCGGAAAGCTTTGGACTCCGACTACTATCACTACTTATTTCGTACAGGCACCTATCTTCAACAGTTCAAGAACCGTTCGCGTGGTATTATGGAAATGCGACTACGGCTTTACTTCGATCAATTTGGACAGATTCCTTCGCTTTTCCCTCCAATGGACGAGCAAAATTTGATAGTAAATTTTCTCCATAATCTTGATCAGAAAGTTAGCCGTTTCATTCGCAATCGCCGAGGCTTGATCGAAATATTGAACGAACAGAAACAGGCCATCATCAATAAAGCTGTGACCCAAGGCCTTGTTCCTAATGTGCCTCTAAAGCCTTCGGGTGTTGATTGGTTGGGAGATATTCCTGAGCATTGGGATGT
>CAZDFY010000125.1:3670-8710 GCA_964504785.1 uncultured Sediminispirochaeta sp.
AGAAGAGGCTTTAGCCGAAGAGGTGTCATATGCCGACTGACCTTCCCCACGAAAACAAGCTCGAACAGACGGGAGAGTATGGGCGTCTACTCTCCGAAATAAAAGTGCGTGTCCGCTCCGCCCAGTATGAGGCCCTAAAGGCGGTAAACAAGAAGCTGGTCGGACTGTACTGGGATATCGGGCGGATGATAGTTGAGCGGCAAGAGACCGAAGGCTGGGGAAAATCCGTGGTAGAACGCTTGTCTGCCGATTTACGTAAGGAATTTCCCGCAGTGAGCGGCTTTTCGGCTCAGAACCTCTGGTACATGCGCCAGTTCTATTCGGAGTACCATGACAGTGAAAGACTCCAACCACTGGTTGGAGAAATTGCCTGGGCGCATAATCTCATCATTATGAGTAAATGCAAAGACCCTCTGGAACGCGAGTTTTATATCCGCATGACCCGTAAGTTCGGGTGGTCGAAGAATGTGCTCATCCACCAAATTGAAAACCAGAGTTACGAAAAATCAATGCAGGGGCAGACCAATTTTGACCAGGCCCTTACGCCGGAGCTGCGTGCGCAGGCCAAGCTGGCGGTAAAAGATGAGTACACCTTCGATTTTCTGGAACTCGGTGAGGAACACAGTGAGCGGGAGCTGGAACGGGCGCTGATTGCACGAATCGAGAACTTTCTACGGGCCATGGGTAGCATGTTTGCCTTTATGGGCAGTCAATACCGGCTGGAAGTTGAAGGTGATGAGTACTTTATCGACCTGCTGCTCTTTCATCGAAGGCTCAAAGCACTGGTGGCCGTCGAGCTGAAAATCGGAAAATTTATTCCGGAGTATGTCGGCAAAATGCAGTTTTATCTGACGGCGCTTGATCGGCATGTACGCCAGAATGATGAGAATCCCTCTATCGGTATAATTCTCTGCAAGGAAAAGAACCGTACGGTAGTGGAATATGCCCTGCACGATGCCAAAAAGCCGATCGGTGTGGCGACCTATGAAATCACCAGAACTCTTCCAAAGGAGCTGAAAGGTGAATTGCCCGCACCGCATGAGATTGCAGAATTGCTGGAGGATCTATGAGCCCTACGGACATAAGCGAAAAAGGATTGGAGACACTGATTGTCGAGCCGACGAAGCTGCAGGATTCTTGGAAAACAAGGCATGCGAATCTGAAAAAGACTTATCCGGAAGTGAAGAAATATGAAACGGCAAAGCTCTGAATACCTAACCGGTCTGGTACGAGAGTTGGTGAAATACCCGTCCGAAACAACATGGCTGGAGTTCAAGCATAACAACGTTAATCCACAGGAAATCGGCGAATACATTTCCGCCCTATCCAACGCCGCCGCAGTGGAGAGTAGGCCAAAGGCGTATATGCTCTGGGGAGTGGACAACGATTCCCGCCATATCGTGGGCACTCAATTCAATTTCGCTACCGCTAAAAAGGGAAACCAGCCTTTAGAGAGCTGGCTTCTGCAGTTGCTACAGCCACGGGTTCATTTTTGCTTTGAGGAAGTGCAGATTGAAGGTAAGCTGGTCGTTCTGCTTGAAATCGACAGTGCGTCGCACCGTCCGGTTGCGTTCAGCGGAAAAGAACACATTCGGGTCGGAGAAGTGAAGAAGCCGTTAAAAGAGGCACCTGAAATAGAGCGCCGCCTCTGGAGAATCTTTGACACAGTCCCCTTTGAAGAAATGATCGCGCTGGAACGGGTCAGTGCAGATGATGTACTGAAATTGCTCGATTACCCGAGTTATTTTGATCTCATGGATATACCTTTACCCGCGAATAGGGACGAGATTCTAAGAGCACTTGCTGATGACAAGTTGATTCGCGGTTGCGATGCGGGCGGTTGGAATATAACGAACCTGGGCGGAATGCTATTCGCCAAACAACTGAAGGATTTCCATCGATTGCGGAGAAAATCCGTACGAGTTGTTCAGTATCGTGGTGTTGGTAGAACCGAGACGTACAAGGAGCAGGAAAGTGATAAGGGATATGCAGTCGGTTTTGAAGGTTTGATACAATACATTAATGGGTTATTGCCTACCAATGAGGTGTTGGGCAAGGCACTGCGAAAGAATATTCCGATGTATCCTGAAATTGCCATACGGGAACTGGTTGCCAACGGTTTGATTCATCAGGATTTTTTGGTGAAGGGTGCCGGACCGATGGTTGAAATATTTGATGATCGTATTGAAATTACCAATCCCGGGAAACCCCTGGTGGATATCCAACGGTTTTTAGATACACCGCCCAAATCCCGCAACGAAACCTTGGCCTCGCTTATGCGGCGGCTGGGAATTTGTGAAGAACGCGGAAGTGGAATTGATAAAGTGGTTTTTCACATAGAAATGCACCAGCTTCCAGCTCCTTTGTTTGAGATACCTGAGGGTTTCACCCGAAGCGTTCTTTTCGCTCATAAAGACCTGAAAGAGATGGACAAGGCAGACAGGGTGCGGTCGTGCTACCTTCATTCGTGCCTCCGTTATGTAACTCGGAAAAAAATGACCAATCGTTCTATCAGGGAAAGATTCGGCATAGCCGAACAGAATGCGGCAACCGCTTCAAAACTTCTCAATGAAGCGGTTGAAACCGGATTGATTGTAATTGAAGATACGAATGTAGGTACCCGTAGTCGTAGCTATCTTCCGTTCTGGGCTAAACCTGAAGGATATGACTCGAAAATTGTTTGATGGTTGTTTGATAAAAATAGGGTTTGATTCTATATATAGCGTCTTACAGAAGGATAAACACTATATAATGTGCTTTCTGGCAATTATTTTGTTTGATGGTTGTTTGATGGAGTTTTTATGATAAGTAACACTGATATCTCCGAAAAAGGGTTGGAGACACTGATTGTCGAGTCGCTCATCGGCGAGGCGGGTTATGTTCAGGGCAGTAGCAAAGACTATAGTCGCGAGCATGTAGTGGACCTGGCCAAGCTGCGGGAGTTCATTCAGGCCACTCAGCCGAAATCTGCCGAAGCGTTACAGCTGGATCAGGAGTGCCCGCAGCGGACGCAGTTCTTGCATCGCTTAGATGCGGAAATAGCCAAGCGCGGAGTGATTGATGTGCTGCGGAAGGGAATCAAACATGGTCCAGTGAGTTTAGAGTTGTTCTACGGCACACCGACACCTGGCAATTTCAAGGCAAGCGAGTTGCACGCGGCCAATATCTTTAGTGTGACGCGACAGCTGCGCTACAGTCAAAACGAAACGAAACTTGCCCTGGACTTGGGGCTGTTTATCAACGGTCTGCCGGTGGCGACCTTCGAATTGAAAAACTCGCTTACCAAGCAGACCGTCGATGACGCCGTACGGCAGTACAAGCGTGATCGCAGCCCCAACGAGCCGTTGTTCAAGTTTGGGCGATGCATGGTGCATTTTGCCGTCGATGATAATGACGACAAATTGATAGCCGCTGAAGCAAGCACTAATTACAGCGCTGACATCGTTGAAGAAGATACTTTTGAAGACATGGTCAACAGGATCATGGAATCGCGGAAGATGCTGACCAACGCCAGTTACTTCGCCTTCACGGCCACGCCGAAGAACAAGACTCTGGAAATCTTCGGAATACCAGGCACACCGGTTGACGGTAAGGTTCCCCACCGGCCGTTTCACAGTTACACGATGAAACAGGCCATCCAGGAAGGTTTTATTCTGGATGTGTTGGAAAAATACACACCGGTGAACAGCTGGTATCGCCTATCCAAGACAGTGGAGGATGATCCGGAGTTTGACACCAAGAAGGCGTCTAAGAAGCTTCGCCGCTATGTTGAATCACACGACCATGCCATACGAACGAAGGCTGAGATCATGGTAGACCACTTCCACACTCAGGTCATTGCGCGGCGTAAAATCGGCGGACGGGCGCGAGCTATGATTATCTGCAGCAGCATTAAGCGCGCGATTCAGTACTATGAAGCTGTTTCAGCGTACCTTAAGGATCGTAAGAGTCCTTTCCGTGCGATCGTGGCCTTCTCCGATTTTGAACAGGACGGAAAAAAAGTAACCGAAGCCTCGATGAACGGCTTTCCGAGTGCAAAGATCGAGGAGTATTTCAAATCGATGGAGATAAAAGGAATACCCGGTAAAGATACCTACCGTTTCCTGATTGTGGCCGACAAGTTTCAGACCGGCTACGACGAACCGCTGCTGCACACGATGTACGTTGACAAAGTGCTCTCCGGCATAAAGGCAGTACAGACCTTATCGCGCTTGAACCGGGCGCATCCGCAGAAAACCGATACCTTTGTGCTCGACTTCATGAACGATGCGGACATGATCGTCAGAGCCTTTTCCGACTACTACCGCACCACCGTACTCAGCGAGGAGACTGATCCGAACAAGCTGCATGACCTCAAGGCGGCCTTAGATGGGTATCAAGTTTACCGCAACGAGCAGATCGATGAGTTGGTACGGCTGTTCCTCGAGGGTGAGGACCGTGACAAACTCGACCCGATTTTGGACGCGTGCGTGAGTATTTATAAAGAAGATCTGGATGAGGATGGCCAGGTTGATTTTAAGGGCAAGGCTAAGGCGTTTACCCGTACATATCAATTCCTTGCATCCGTACTGCCATATACAAATACGGAGTGGGAGAAAAATTCCATTTTTCTCGATTTTCTAATTCCAAAGTTGCCGGCTCCCAGAGAAAAAGACATGTCAAAAGGCATCCTCGAATTAATCGATATGGACAGCTACCGGGCGGAGAAGCAGGAAACAATGAAGCTCAGCCTACCTGACGAGGATGCCGAAATCGAGCCGATTCCAACCAGCGGCGGCGGGTACAAGTCGGAGCCGGAGATGGATGCCCTGAGCAATATAATAAAAACGTTTAACGACCGCTTCGGAAACATCGACTGGGAGGATGCGGACCGCATTCGTAAAGTAATTACCGAAGAAATTCCGGCAAGGGTAAAAGAAGACCAAGCATATCAGAACGCCATGAAAAACAGCAGCAAATCAGCAGCTCGCCTTGAGCATGACCGGGCATTGGAGAAGGTAGTCATCGAAATGCTCTCGGACCATACCGAACTGTTTAAGC